>PMHI01000737.1:8394-9090 GCA_003156615.1 Acidobacteriaceae bacterium
GGCAGCTGTCCCCACACGATACAACATCGTTCGCTCTCAATCTCCGGTTTGCGTTGCTGGTTCCGCTTTGCCCTCAATGTTCTCTATTTTTTCGATCTTTACTTTGGCTATGCGGTGACCTTCCATCTCTTCGACGGTATAGCGGTAGCCTTCGTATTCGAAGGATTCATTCAGGTACGGGATGCGTTGTAGACGAGCAAGAACGAATCCGGCTAAGGTTTCAAAGCCAGCGTCGCGGGGCAGGAGCAGGCCGTGCTGGGTTTCGAGGTCGCGGATGTTTACGGAACCTTCTAGAACGAGGATCGATTCATCTTGCAACTCAGGCTCCGGCTGGGAGACGTCGAATTCATCTTCGATGTCGCCGACCAGCTGCCCCACAATGTCCTCGACTGTGATTACGCCGGCGGTGGAGCCGAACTCGTCGACTACCACCGCAAGGTGACGGCGCCGCTGTTTGAATTCGCCGAGCAGTTCGGCCAGGACTTTGGTTTCCGGAACCACTAACACATCGTGCATGATCTGGCCGATCTGGGTGCGCGCGATGCGCGAGGCGAGGGGTTGGCCAAGGTTGACAAAGCGGAGCCGCACCCAGCGCACGAGTTCCTTGTAATAAAGGACCCCTACGATGTGTTCGGGGCCGCGTTGCGGATCATAGACGGGGATGCGCGATTTCTGGCCTTCGACCACGCGGTTCAG
>PMHI01000612.1:0-6673 GCA_003156615.1 Acidobacteriaceae bacterium
TTGCTGGTGGCGAACTGATCACGGACCCAACGCAAAGAGAGCCCAGCCGCCTGCGTAACCCCCATCCCCAGCCAGCAATTGGGCAAACCGTGGCAAAAGGTGTGCACGCGTCCCTGAGGATCAAGAGCGGGAAGGTTGGTTGCGGCTAGCACAACTCCCGACGTTCCGATGGTCGCGCTCACTGCGCCGGGGGAAACAACGCCGATACCAATCGCACCCGCTGCTTGGTCTCCCGCTCCGGCCACGACGGGAGTTCCGCGAACCAGCCCGGTTGCTGACGCACCCTCGGCAGAAACGTGCCCGCAAATCTCAGGTGACTCATACAACGAGGGCAGTAGAGAGCGATCCATGTGCACGTAATCCAGCATCTCTTCGGACCAGCGGCGGTGAGCCACATCGAGCAGAAGCGTACCGGATGCGTCAGCCAGATCGGTAGCGCGCTCGCCGGTCAAGCGAAAGCGGACATAATCTTTCGGTAACATGAGCGAACGAACGCGCTCCCAGTTCTCGGGTTCGTTCTCTCGCACCCATAAGCATTTTGTGAGGGTGAAATTGGGGAGTGCAGGATTCGAAGTGAGCTGGCGCAGCCGTTCCGCTCCGATCTGTGAGGTCAGTTCTTGCGCTTGCTTCTCGGTTCTTACGTCGCACCAGATCAGGGCCGGCCGCACCACCTGTGCTTGCGCATCGAGCAAAACCGCGCCGTGCATTTGTCCGGAAAAACCGACGCATGCGACCTGATCTCCTCGAAGCCCTGCCTCTTTGAGAGCGGAAGTTACTGCTCCTCCGCACGCTTGCCACCAGTCTCCAGGATCCTGCTCCGCCCAACCGATTTGTGGCGATGCAAACGGTTTATGTTCTTTCGCGGCAGAGGAAACGACCACACCGCGCTCATCGATGACCACAGCGCGCGTGCCCCCGGTACCTACGTCAATGCCAAGAAAATACATGATCCCCCAGGATCTTTGAGCCCAAGGCAAAGTCAGGTTTCTAGCAGAATTCCTTACTGTGTACGTTAACGAGAAGGTATATTACCACGTCAGACGGTTCTTTAAGGTCTGTCGGAAACAAGCCGAAGCCCGGCCGCCGACGTCCGAAGCCCCTTTCTCTGCGACAACCCCTTCGTTGATATGGCATCGAAATCAGCGGCAGAACCTGAGAGCGCCCTGGTCCGGCCTCGCCGAGCACGAGGGGTGGGGCGAGGGTGGGCTTTTCGGTACCTTTTCCTGAGTGGGCAAGCGAATGTCGGGGCCGCCCCGCCTCGCACGTACCTTTTTCCCGTTATCCGATAAAATAGAGACATGAAACGGTCGTTCCGCATCATCTTGTTGCTGGCTGTTGCCTATGGGTTCGTGGCTCTGCCCGCCGTCGCGCAGGAGGGTTCCCTCGAGAACACGCCGCTGAATGGCATCACGACCGAGGAAATCATTCAGCGCTTCGCGGCCAAGGAGAAGGAATTCAAAGCTGCTCGCGATCAGTACACTTACNNTACCACGAAGTTTTCGATGTGCTGTTTGACGACAAGGGCCACCGCATCGAAAACGTGGTGTTTGCGCCCCAGTCCACGCTGGACAAGGGCGGGCTTTCGCTCGACGAGGGCGACATCCAGGATTTCCGTAACCGTCTGCCCTTTGTGCTCACCAGCGACGAGATTCCGGAATACAACATCCTTTATGTAGGCCAACAGTCGGAAGACGAGTTGCGCTGCTACGTTTTCGACATCGCACCCAAGCAGATTGTGGGCAAAAAGCGGTACTTCCAGGGACGGATTTGGGTGGACGATCACGATCTCCAAATCGTCAAAACCTACGGTCAAGCCGTGCCCGAGACCCGCGACACGAAGAAGAAGGGCAAAGAAGAACACCTCTATCCCAAGTTCACCACTTGGCGGCAGCAAATCGACGGGAAATACTGGTTTCCCTCCTACACGCGTGCCGACGACACCTTGCACTTCAACCTCAATGACATTCACATCCGCGAGATCGTGAAATATGAGGACTACAAGCGGTTTGGTTCGAGCGTGAAGATTCTGTATCAGGGGCAAGAGGTTCCGAAGGCGGAGCCGAAGCCGGGGGAAAGCCCGCAGCAACCCCCGCCGACTCCAGACCAGAANNTTGAGACCTTGAAACTTTGAAACCTTAATAGAACAAATACTTCCTCCACTTATCATCCGACCTGCCCATGAGCCGCATGATGTGGCGGCTGGTATGGAGGTTGAAGGCGCGGGGCTCGCGCATCAGCTTCATGCCTGCTTCGAGGGGAAACTGGTTGCCCTTGCGGCGATTGCAAGGATGGCAGCAGGCCACCAGGTTCTCCCATGTGGAGGAACCTCCGCGGGACCGGGGAATGACATGATCCAGCGTCAACTCGCCGGAGGGCAGCACGGTGGCACAATACTGGCAGGTGTTGCGATCGCGCAGCAAAATGTTTTTCCGCGACAGGGCTCGGCTCTGGTGCGGGATGCGCCGATACTCCAGCAGACGGATCACCGAAGGCACACGCACGGCGATGCGCGCCGCGTGCAGGAAGTGTCCATTCTCTTCTTCCGTCATGGCTACGCCCTTGAGCACCAGAACCAGAGCGCGCCGCGCCGCGCAAACGTTAATCGGTTCGTAGGACGCATTCAGCACCAGCACGGGCGCATGCAGCGCGTTGCCGTTGCTGTCGCGATTGATCGCCACTGCCGCGAACAGGCCGGCGGCGTGTCGGCCTGTGGATCCCGCCCCGGTTTCGCTCCTGGCTGACATATATCTAGATTCCTACGGTTTCGGCCATCGGAACGTCATCCGCTCCGATCCTTTCCTCCATCTGCATCTGCCGGTGGTCAGACGCGAAGGCCAGCTCGACACGGCGGCACCGTCCGCATCCGGGCTTGCTCGGAGCACGAGCAACCGCGTAAGGCGAAAACAAACGCCCGCCGCAAGTTGCGCAGAGGCCACCCCGGATGGGGCGTATGGCACCGAAGCATTCCTGGCAAACCGGGAGACGCGAAATCCTGACTCGAGGCGNNCCCGAAGCAATAGAAGGGCCTGCCACTGCAGCTTTGGCCTGGCTAGCCCGAATTCCATTCCCACTACTGCTGAAGACGGCCTCCGTGTTCCCGCAGCATCTTGCCTTGGGCGGGCGACTCCGCGATTGCCTACTGGAATAGAGTATAACGGCGGCCGGGTCCGCTAGGCAACGTTGCGGTCGGCTCGAGGCGCCGAAGTTGCCATCTTCTTGACCGCTTCGGGAAGCCGCTCTTTCACCGGCACGAACAGCAAACGATAGTCCCGCCGGAAACATTCCGAGCAGCGCACCGGCTGCAATAGAAAAACCGGTAGAAGATAACGTTCGGAGAACGTGCGGCGCCGCGAGCGGAAACCGGTTTCGCTGCCGCAATCGTCGCAGTGAAATTCAAGGTATCGCTGGAACCAGATTTGATCCGGGGAATCTCTTACCACGGTACACCTCGGGACGATCAACCGATTGGGACNNTGGAACCCGCTCGAACCCGCATCGCACTTGTAATCGAGCCCATCCGCATGCTAACGTGCCGCCGTTCAGTGTTTTGAATAAGTTACGGCTCGAAATTGCTTTCATCTCACGCCCGACAAGGATTGCCCCTATGAGCAGCCCAGTCCCCGAATCAGGAACTGGTGTCAAGAAACACGTCCCTTTTGTGCCCGAGAACATGGAGATGAAGGAATTCACCCTGCGCGCGGTGCTGCTGGGACTTTTTATGACGGTTGTCCTGGGTGCGGCCAACGCTTACCTGGGGTTGCGTGCCGGCATCACGATTGCGGCAACGTATCCCGCCGCAGTCATTGCGATGGCGGTGCTGCGGGCGTGGAAGGGATCGCTGCTCGAAGAAAACATTGCCCGCACTGCGGGCTCCATCGGAGAGTCGGTCGCGGCCGGCGCGATTTTCACCATTCCCGCATTTCTGATTGCCAAAGCGTGGCCGTCGTTCCGTCCGGCCGACGCCTACTGGAAATCCACGGCGTTGATGACCGTGGGCAGCGTTCTCGGTGTTCTGTTCGTTTCACTGGTGCGGCGGGTCATGGTGGAGGATCCGGAGTTACCGTTTCCGGAATCGGTGGCCGCGGCGGCGATTCACAAGGCTGGACAGCGCGGCGCAGAGGCTGCGAAATATCTTTTCTGGAATATTGGCGTGGGCGGCGTGGTGTTTATGCTCGGTCGCTTTGGATTGTTTGCCGCCGACAAAGATTTTTTCTTTGGCGTAGGCGATCTCGGTCGCAGCCAGGTTCGTCTGGGTGCGGCGGGAAGCACGCACATCGTGGCGGCGGGCGGCACCACTATGGTTTCGGCGCCGAGCGTGAGCCCGGCTTATTTGGGTGTGGGCTACATTATTGGGATTCGTCTGGCGTCCATCCAGTTTTCCGGCGGGGTGCTGGCTTGGGGACTGATGGTTCCGCTCCTCATGTTTTTTCTGGGCCCGCAGCTCAAACAATATCTCCCATCCGACACTCCCGACAATTGGGCGACCTTGGCGGCAGCGGTTTGGAGATTTATCGTTCGTCCCATCGCGGTCGGAGGAATGCTGGTAGGTGCGGCTTATACGCTGTTCAAAATGCGCGAGAGCCTCACCGCGGGTTTGGGCAGAGCCTTCAGCGATTTGCGCCAGACGGCCGAGCAGCAGGCCAAACTCTCCCGCACCGAGCGCTACATGAGCTCGAAGGCCGTCTTTGGCTTGATTGCTCTGATGTTCGTTCTCATGTGCTTTCTCTACATCCATATTTCAGGGCTGATTTGGCCAGCCGTGTTAGCCGCGGTGGTGATGCTCATTGTTGGCTTTTTCTTTGCCACGGTTTCCGGCAGCCTGGTCGGAATGATTGGCTCTTCCAACAATCCGATCTCGGGCTTGACCCTGTCGACCTTAATCATTGCGGCGCTTCTCATGGTTTCGCTCGGGGTCTCCGGAATCTCCGGAGTGGCGGCCGTGTTGGGCGTAGCCGCGGTCGTCTGTGTTTCGGCGGCAGTGGCGGGCGAGTTGCTGCAGGACTTCAAGGTGGGCTACATTCTGGGTGGCACACCGCGCACGATTCAAATGGTGGAACTGATTGCCGTGGTGGTCGCCAGCCTCGTCATGTATTTCCCCTTGATGTTGCTGCATGAAGCGAATATCAAAGCGGGTGGAATCGGATTCGGTGACCGCCAGCTTTCCGCGCCGCAAGCCGGTTTGATGGCCACCTTAGCCCTGGGCATTGTTGGTCACGATATGCCCTGGCCGCTGGTGGTGGTCGGCATCTTTATGGGCATCGGGATGATCATGCTGCAGGTGCGCAGCCCCATGCTGGTTGCGGTGGGTATGTATCTGCCGTTTGAAACTACCTTCGCTATTTTTCTCGGCGGAGTCTTTCGCTCCCTCGGAGACTGGCTGGCCAAACGCCGTGGATACAACGAGGCGCAAATGGCCCGCGTCGAAAATGCCGGAGTCCTCACCGCTTCCGGACTGATCGCCGGCGAAGCGATTCTCGGACTGCTCTGGGCCGGCCTGCAGTTCGCTCCTGCCTGGGCGCGGCCACAAATCTTTGACCATCCATCGTATCTCGCGGGGGTTGGCGTGATGGTTGCCCTGGCCGCCTTGATGGTCCGGTTACCGCTTTCGAGCGCGGGCGATCCCAAGGAACCGGCGCCGCCCACGGCCATTATGTGAGGGGTGGAGCGTGTGGCTTGGGCATTCCCTTCGGCTTCGCTCCGGCGAGGCTTGTCCCGCGGGCTTCGTGCCGCGAAGGATTGGTTCGTGATTTACTCTTTTCATGTCCATCTCCGCGAACATTTCATCCGTCCAGGAACGCATCACGGCTGCTGCGCGCCGTGCGGGACGCAACCTGGACGACGTTATTTTGATGGCCGTCAGCAAGACTCAGCCGCCGGAGCGTATCTACGAAGCGTATGGCGCCGGGCTCAGAACATTCGGAGAGAACCGCGTTCAAGAGTTTGCCGGTAAGGCGCAAGCGCTTCGGGATTTAAACGCTGCCGAATGGCACATGATCGGCCACCTGCAGACCAACAAGGCCGCAAAAACAGCGGAGCTATTTCGCGCCGTGGATTCAGTGGATTCGCTAAAGCTGGCAGAGAAGCTGGACGCGGCGGCACGCGCACTTGGCAGGAAGTTGGACGTTCTCATCGAAATCAACGTCGGCGGCGAAGCGGCAAAGACTGGCGTGGCGTCGGACTCACCCGCGCTCGACGAATTGCTGATCGCCGCCCCCCGCCTGGAGGCGCTGGTGTTCCGCGGACTGATGACCGTGCCTCCGTTTACCCGCGATCCCCAGGGTGCGCGTCCCTACTTCCGCAAGCTGCGTGAGTTGCGCGATAGGATTGCCGCTCGCAAACTGCCAGCCCTCCGAATGGACCAGCTTTCCATGGGCATGTCGCACGATTTCGAAGTGGCCATCGAAGAGGGGTCGACTGGCGTGCGCGTGGGTACGGCGATCTTCGGGGAAAGGACAAGAACCTAACCACTGAGGCACGGAGACACAGAGAACACCAACTGCTTGATTTAGATTTTCTCCGTGCGTGTCCAGGCGTTGAAATCGCATCATGGTTTCCGTTCATGACTCCCCCGGTGGCGTCACGCTCTCCGTCAAAATCCATCCCCGCGCCAAGAAAGACGCGATTACCGGCACACTCGGCGGTGCGCTCAAAGTTTCTCTCACTGCCCCGCCGA
>PMHI01000612.1:6732-9452 GCA_003156615.1 Acidobacteriaceae bacterium
TCATCAGGGAGCCACTCTTGAGCTTTTCCGAACGCTTCGAGGAGATTCGCACCGGTTTCGAGCGTCCCTTCTGGGTCGCCAACATCAGCGAGATCTTCGAGCGCCTTTCTTACTACGGCGCGTTCGCTTCTCTTGCCCTCTACTTGCAAGAGCGGCTGAATTTCTCCGCCCAGCAGACGGGAACGCTGACCGGCATCTTCGGTGGCATGGTATGGTTTCTCGCCATCTTCGGCGGGGCCGCCGCAGACCGACTGGGTTTCCGCCGGGCTCTTTCAATCGCTTATCTCATCCTTGCCGCCGCGTATTTTCTGATTGGCTCGATCGGTGCGTCCTGGCTTGCGCCGGTGCGCAACGCCGTGCCCCTCAGTTTGTTTGTCGGGTTCATTCTCGTCCTCCCTGCCCTCGGCATCGCACTGGTGAAGCCTTGCGTGGTCGGCACTACGGCTCGCGCTTCCAAGGAGAATGTTCGCTCCATCGGTTACTCGATTTATTACACGATGGTCAACATCGGCGGCGCCCTCGGGCCCTTGTTCGCCTCCTGGGCTCATCGCCATCTGGGTGTCGAGGATGTTTACCGGGTTGCGGCGCTCTTTGTCTTCGCCATGTTCTTTGTGGTCCTGTTTTTCTTCCGGGAGCCGCGCAGGCNNGGCAACTACCGCCTGGTTCTGCCCGCGCTCCTGATCGCTTTGCTCCTCCGCATTGTCCTCTGGATCGATCCCGGGTTCCCAGCGCCCTGGTGGATTTGGGCCGGGCTCCTTGTGCTGGTGCTCGCCGGCATCAGCCGCTTCATGTGGTTTCTCGTGCTCTTCACCGGCTACTGGATCGTCTTCTGGCAACAGTACATCAGCCTGCCCGGCTACATTCACGGCTATATCAATCCGCATGCGGATGTCGAGAAAATTCTGGTTACCGATGGAGTGACCGTGATCGTTCTCACCCTGGCGATGAATTTCCTGACCCGCAAGATACCGGCGTTTCAGGCCGTCATCCTGGGCACTCTGATTACGTCGGTGGCGTGGTTAATCCTGGTCTTCCGACCGACAATTTGGGGAGCGATCCTCTCGATATTTGTCCTCGCGCTCGGCGAGATCATCCAGCAGCCGCGCTACTACGAATACATCGCGCTGCTCGCGCCTCCGGGACAGCAGGGCACCTATATGGGTTTTGCCTTCCTGCCGATCGGCATTGGCTCATTAATCGGCGGATGGTTCGGCGGGACGCTCATGCACCACTTCGGAGAAATCACGCACCAACCGGAGCGCATCTGGTGGACCGTGACCGCCGTAGGCGTGGTCACGACGGCACTGCTATGGGTCTATGACAGATATTTCAGAGTAGCTACGGTTGCGGCAAAATAGAACATCATGCCTCAGCATTCGATGACTCAGCCGGCAGTGGCGCTGGCCAGGTTCACGCCGGCAGAGGCGGCCGAACACATCCGCCGCGCGCTGAAAACCGGCGGATCGGCCAAACATGCAGCCGGGGTGCAGTGGTTCTTCAAAGATGAAATCCAATCTCATGGATGGTATACGGCGGACCTGCGCCGCGCCGCTGTCCGTGTTCGGCGGGAAATAAAGAGAGAGCGGGGTCTCGACTTCCTGGTCGAGGTTGCCGACCATCTTTTTTCTGGCTCAGTGCTCGAAGAAAAGGTTGCCGCCGTCTTCCTGCTGGAAAAACTCGATGGCGAATTCGGCAACAGTGAGTTCAAGCGGTTCGAATCCTGGCTCGACCGCATCAGCAGTTGGGCCGACCACGATGCGCTGGTGCACTCCCTGATAGCGCCGATGGTCGCGTCCAAGCCGGCACGGACCAGAGTGGTCGTTCGCTGGGCAAAGTCCGCGAACCGCTGGCGCCGCCGCGCCGCGTGCGTAGCGCTGATTCGCGGAGCACGAGCCAAGATGTTCTTCCCCGAGATCACGAAGCTATCCGATTCGCTCCTCGCCGACGAAGATGACATGGTGCGGAAGGGATTGGGCTGGCTGCTGCGCGAAACCGCGAAGTTTGATGCCCAGCGCACCGTGCCGCATCTGATGAAGATTCGCGGGCACGCCCCACGTCTGGTTTTGCGCACCGCATGCGAGACCCTGCCACCAGCAGTGAGAAAGCGGATTCTGGCGCCTGAGCCCACATAAATCAACTGCGCGACGGCCCGTTGGCACTTTAGAACTTTAGAATGCGGTTTCTAACCCCGATTCGCCCAAATCCCCCCCATTGTTTACAATAGAAGTTTGCCCATGGACCTGGCTGCGATCCAATCTGCGCTGCGCGAACGCAACATTGACGCGTGGCTGTTTTACGACCACCATCATCGTGATCCCATCGCCTATCGTGTACTCGGCTTGCCCGCGGGTCTGATGGTGACGCGGCGCTGGTTCTATCTGGTGCCGGCGCAGGGCGAACCGGTGAAACTGGTCCACAAGATCGAGGCTGGCCACCTCGATTCCCTACCCGGAAGCAAACGCCAGTATTCCGGATGGCAGGAACTATTCGACAGCCTGAAGTCGATGCTGGCTCCTTGCCGCGATATCGCCATGCAGTATTCGCCCAATAACATCGTCTTCACCATTTCCCTGGTCGATGCCGGAACCATCGAGTTGCTGCGTGGTTTGGGAAAGAACATCGTCAGCTCCGCTGACCTGGTCGCACAGTTCGAAGCCACCTGGAGCGAAGAACAGATTAAGACCCATTTTGCCGCCCGCGACAGCGTCGATTCAATCCTA
>PMHI01000612.1:9495-10311 GCA_003156615.1 Acidobacteriaceae bacterium
AATCCGCACTACGAGCCGCGCGCCGATCATCCGGTTCCTGTCCGTGAGGGCGATCTGGTGCTGCTCGACGTGTGGGGAAAAAAGGACGTTCCCGGAGCGGTGTACTACGACATCACCTGGATGGGATTTGTCGGCAAAGCGCCGTCGGATCGCATGCGCGAGGTGTTCGAGATTGTGCGCGACGCGCGCGATGCTGGGGTGAAAACTGTGACCGACGCGATCAACTCCGGGCGCCGCATCGCGGGATGGCAAGTGGATCGCGCCACTCGCGACCACATCAAGCAGAAAGGTTTCGGCGATTATTTCATTCACCGTACCGGACACTCCATCGGCACCGACGTCCATTCGAACGGTGCCAACATGGACGACCTGGAAATTCACGATGAGCGTCAGATTCTTCCCAACTCTTGCTTCTCCATCGAGCCCGGAATTTATTTGCCGGAATTCGGCGTGCGGAGCGAGGTCAACATGCTGATCAGGCCCCGGTCAGCCGAAGTCACCGGCAATATTCAACGCGAGATCGTAATTATCTGATGGCAAATCAAACTACAGCCAAGACCAAGGCAGCCGAACCGGCGCAACCCGCCACCAGCATAATGGCCGTAATCGCGCCGGCGGTGGGCTGGCTGGTGCCCGGCGCGGGCCACATCATTCAGAGGCGCTGGATCCGGGGCGTTCTGCTGCTCGTCTCCATCGGAACGCTGTTCGTTCTCGGCCTGATGATGCAGGGCCACATCTACAAAGCGAATGGCGGCGACATCCTCGACATTCTCGGATTCGTCGGCGACTTGGGCGCAGGTGGATTGTACATTGCGA
>PMHI01000612.1:10374-18468 GCA_003156615.1 Acidobacteriaceae bacterium
CGCGAAACCACCCGCGACATGATCCGCTACGGCCTGTATTGTTTTGCCATGTTCATGGGCGGAGTTTTCCTGGCAGGCTGGGCCATGTGGCTGGTGCGAAGATAGCCATCGGCGATCAGCCGTCCGCGCAACCGTAGTATCGAGCCGGCGTACCAGACACCGCAAGTGGATGGTTTTGGGGTTCAGCGGATGGCTTACGGCTGTTTTACCCCTCCCACACGAACGCATCAAACACTCGCTTCGAATCAAAATTCAGGCGACGGTAGAGAGCCACAGCCCCGGCATTGGCCTCAGTCACAGTCAGCGAAAGCATGGAGAAGCCACGTTTGCGCAGATTCGTGGAGGTCGTAGCCAGCAGCGTCTCGCCGATGCCGCGCGAGCGGTACTCCGGCAACACGCACACCTGGGTTACATGGCCGACGTCGCCGCGCACGCGCGAACACAGGATCAGTCCAATCAGATTTTTCGCCTTACGATCCACGGCGGCATAGGAAGATTCCGCATCGAACACTCCGCATCCGGGAAAACGCACAATGTTATTCAGAAAACGCAACGATCCTGTCAGCGTGTGGTATTGGTCATTGATCTCGGCGTCGACGTGCCCGCGATAAGCCGCGGTTATCACCGCAGCGGCAGGCTGGTAGTCGGCTTCGGTCCAACGCCTGATTTCGATTTCGGGATGCGTCGCCGGCGCCGGCGCTGCCCTCTCGCCCAAGTCGAGGACCATAAACAGCCGTGGATGGCGCTGGAATCCCTGATCCAGAAACGGCCGGGCAACGCTCCCCGATTCATGCGCAAGCAACTGGGCTTCGACCCGATGGATTCCGGGAGACTGCTGCAGCGTCTCGATCACGTGCGTCAGCAGCTTGAGTTCTACTTCGCGCGCGTTGGGAAAGCGGGCCCCGTTCGCCACGAAAAGATCGCCGACCACTCCCTTGCTGCCTTCATACACGAAGAAGCTGTAACCAAAGATGCGGCCCCGATCGATGGCGGCGTATCCGGGAAGAATTTTCGCGTCGACATAGCGCAGGATCATCTCTGCCGACCCGTGGTAGTCCCACGAGAGCAGGCTCGCCCAGGCTCGCGTCTCATCGTCGAGCAGCGGACGCATATCCACGGAGGAAAAATGCCTGAGGTCGAGAATCTCCACGGGACTCCTCGAAAGTCAGCCGCAAAAAGACGAGCCTTATTCGCGGCGGCAGAACTCCGAGTTTAGTGCGTTCGAGGACGCGAGGCAAACCGCCAGAACACGGGACGGCAACAACGAACCAGGCACTCAGTGCGTCGAACCTGGGGGCGCCGCCGCAATCCAGTAGTAGTCCACATGCTGCGCCGCATAGTGTCCGAGATAAGAGACGCGGCGGCCGGCCACCAGCTTCGCAATCTCCACCTGCGAATTCTCCGGCGCCACCAACAGGTGCTCTTGCTGGGGAACGCTGCCCCAGTCGTAGTTGAAGGTCAGCCGGTTGCGATAAAAGGTCAGGCCGTATTCCAGTTCGCGTCGAATATGGTAGACGGCCAGCAGTAGTGGGTGGGTTTCCAGGCGGGCAATTTCCCGGGCCAGGGGACGTGCCGAGAACCCTTGGTCCAAATCCACAGATCCCAGTCTCAACACAATTCCCACAATCAGTAGAACCGGTATCACGGTTACAAACCGCAGCATGCGCAGACCCGTCTTGCGTACCAGGGTGAGGGCAATTCCGACACATAGCATAAATGCGGCGGCGAGTGCCACCGCCAGCGCTTGCCCTCCCGGAAGCCGATGCTGCGTGATCAGATAGGCACTCAGCAGGGCCGGAACCATCGGAGCCGCCGCCACGAGCGCGTGCAGCACCACCAACCAGGTGGCGGGTGGCTCCGCCTCACGTTGCTCCAACTGTTGGCGCAGATAGCCGACTAACAACAGGGCGCCCGCCGGTATTGCGGGAAGAATATAACCGGGCAATTTCGACCGTGAGATCGAGAAAAACACCACCGGCACGACCAGCCAGCAACACGCGAAAATGCTCAATTGCTTTTCGGAATTCNNCCTCGGTTTAGCCCACCACAAGCGCACAGACTGAACGAAGGCCGCCAGCACAAAAACCGTCCAGGGAATCAGGGCCAGCGCCGTTATCGGCAGGTAAAACCAGAAGGGCTCGCTATGGTGATAAAGATTCTCCGAGAACCGGCCGAGATTATGCTCGACGATGAATTCGTGAAAGAACTCTGGATTGCGCATCTCGACAGCCACATACCAGGGCAGCGCGATCGCCGAGAACAGGAGAACCCCTGGCAGCCAGAGCGTCTTCAGGACCAGACGCAATTCGCGAACCGCAGCAGCGTAGAGAACAATCACGAACGCGGCGAGAAACGGCGCGACGGGCCCCTTCGCCAACATCCCCAAGGCCATGCAGCCATAAAAGACGGCCAGGCAAATCTTCTTTCCGCTGTCTCGCCAGGCCCACCAGCCGAGCATTCCAAGAACGAAAGACGCGGCCAGAGCCATGTCCATCGAAGCGCCACGCGCGTACACGACGATTTCAGCGGAAGACGCCGCGATCAGTGCGCCATCCAGTTCGAAACCAGGCCGGAAGCGGCGCAGAAAGAAGTACACCGCCAGCACGAGCAGAGTGGCATCGAGCGCCGAAGGCAGCCGCGCCGCCCAGTCGCTCACCCCAAAGATCGAATAGGCCAGCATGGCTTGCCAGTAATAAAGTGGCGGCTTTTCCAGCCAGGGCTGTCCCCCCAACACTGGAGTGATCCAGTCGTGGCGCTCCAGCATTTCGTGAGCCACCTGCGCGTATCTCGGCTCATCGGCCCCGATCAGCCCAAACTGCCCTAGTCCGTACAAGAACAGAAAGGCGCAGAAACCCGCCAGCAGCAGCGAGTCGGTGCGGGGGCGATTCGTCATGGCAGGGTTCCGAGAGCGGCTGGCGTCATCGGTAAATTGTTGGGTTCTGATTCTTGATTGTAGATTGAGAGCGGTAAGAGCTTAGAGGTCTGTCCATCAAAAATCAACAGTCAGCCATTCCGCGGGTCAGCCATTCCGCGGGAAACAGTTCGTAAACTCACTGTACGGAAGGACCGCGGCCGAGCATTTCGAGAATCTGGCGCACCGCCTGGGCCAGCGGTCCATCGAGCGAGCAGCCGCTGGCGCACTCATGGCCGCCGCCGCCAAAACCCTCGGCCACTCGCGCCACATCGAGGGTGCCCTTGCTGCGCAAACTCACGCGAAAACGCCCGTCGGGCAACTCGCGGAAGAACGCCGCCACCTCAACCTCGCCGATCGAAAGCACGTAATTCACCAGGCCTTCGCAGTCTTCTTCCTTTGCCTCACAAAGTTCCATTTGCTTCTGCGTCACCCAGGTCCAGCCCACGTGGCCTTCGGTATTGAGGTTGCGCAGGGCTTCGCCGAGCAGCCTCATCTTGGCCACCGAGTGGGCAAAATAAATATTGCGCGCACAATGCGAAGGGTCGGCGCCCGCCAGAACCAGTTCGCGTGCCAGAGCGAAAGTATGCTCGTTCGTTCCCTGAAACATGAACGATCCTGTATCCGTCATCAACGCGGTGTAAAGGCAGGTGGCAATCTCCGGAGAAAACGGGGTTCCCGCCTCGCGGGCCAGGCGGAACACCATTTCTCCCGTGGCCACGGCATGCGGATCGATCCAGTTCACATTGGCGAACGGCCGCGCGCTCACATGATGATCGATGCTGATCAGGAAGCGGTCTTCCAGGCCCTCCAAGCGGGTACGGTGAATGCTGTCACATTCCAGAATGATCGCCGCCTGGTAGTTGCCGGCAACCCGATTGGCCTGCATCACCTGATCGGCAAACGGCAGGGNNAACCTGGCAGCACGCCAGCGCCGACCCAATGGCGTCGCCATCGGGCCGGGCATGCGAGGTAAGCACGAATCGGTCGCGCTGCTCGATTTGATGGAGAACGTCCTGCAGCATCCCTATGCCTTCTTCTCACCAGGTCCCGCATGAGATTTCATTCTCTTTTTCGCTCGCGCCAGCAACTCTTCCACGCGCGCTTTTTCCCGCTCCGAACGGTCCAGCCGGAAAAACAATTCTGGCGCGCGTCGAATCCGCAAACGCTCCACCAGTTCATGCCTTATATATTCCCGGGCGGCGATCAAGCCCTCGAGACTTCGATCCGCTTCCTGGTCGTCGCCATCCACATCCACCAGCACCTGCGCCGACCGGCCATCGTCGGCCACATGCACCGCAGTCACACCCACCAGCCCGATGCGCGGATCAGCCAGTTCGCCTTCCACCAAAGTTTCGATCTCCTCGCGCAAAGCCTCGCCTAACCGCCCGCGATGATACTTTACCCCGCGCTTCTCCACCGTTCACCTCAAAGTAAAACGCATGAGAATATCAGAAAATCGTCCCGAGGTCTTGGCCCTGAAGTGCCATTGTCGCGCACAAACGAATGATCCGGGTAAGTACAGAGGTAACAATGCGATAGCCGCGACGGCTTGGCCGAGCCCTCGGTTTGGCGCGGCGCTCACGTTTGAAGAATAGAGCCGTCTTTTCGAAGGTGGGACGAGTGTGAGCATTGTTCGTCCTCAGGAGAAACTCATGAGGAACAGGCTTTTGTTGCTGGCAATGACGGCCACAATTGCCTTGCGGGCCGCAGGGGGGCAATCAACCGTCAAGCGCCTGGACGGCAGCAGGATTAGCTCCGCAGAAATCGACGCAACCGTCACCCGTGTGATGCACGCCGCTGAAGTCACGGGAGTGGGTCTGGCAATTTTCGACCACGGGAAAGTTGTTTACCGGAAGACCTATGGCATCCGCGACAAAGAGAAGAATTTGCCGTTGACCGAAAATTCGGTCATGACTGCGGCTTCCTTCAGCAAGGTAGCTTTCGCCTACATGGTGATGCAGCTCGTCGATGAAGGAATCCTGGATCTCGATAAGCCCGTCTACCAGTATTTGCCCAAGCCGCTGCGGGAATATCCGGCGTACAAAGATCTGGCCGATGAGGTTCGCTACCAGCGAATCACGGCGAGAATGTTGTTAAGTCACACCAGCGGCTTTCCCAACTGGCGCTGGATCAATGAAGACCGCAAGCTGAATATCAGTTTTGAGCCGGGGTCAAAATACGCCTATTCGGGCGAAGGAATTGATCTTCTGCAACTGGTCGTCGAGACCGTTACAAACAAACCCCTCGAGGATCTGATGAGGACATATGTTTTCGAACCCTTCAAAATGACTCGCTCCAGCATGGTTTGGGAGAGCCGTTTCGAGAGCGACTATGCCAATGGCTATGACGAGTGGGGGAGGTCCCTTGGTCCGGAAAGGCGGCCCTATGCCGATGCCGCAGGTTCGATGCAGACGACCCTAGGCGACTTTGCGCGTTTCATGCAGGCCGTGATGCAGGGCGAAAGACTACGGAAACAAACCTATGAATTGATGCTTAGCCCACAGATACAGATCCTGTCGAAGCACGAGTTTCCCACGCTGGCCAGCGAAACAACCGAAGAAAACAAATCAATCCGCCTCAGCTACGGGCTCGGTTGGGGCCTGTATTGGACTCCGTTTGGCAAGGCTTTTTTCAAAGAAGGCCACGCCGAAGGCTGGCGAAACTACACCGTCTGCTTCGAGAATCGCAAGACCGGCATTCTCATTATGACCAACAGCTCGAACGGCGAGGGCATCTATAAGGAACTGTTGGAAACGGTGCTAAACAATACTTTCACTCCCATCGAGTGGGAAGGCTTTACTCCCTACGACAAGCTGCCTCCCCGAGAGCCGTTGAAAGAGCACAAGGTGGTGGCCATCGATTCCAAATTGCTCGATCGATACGTCGGCCGCTACGGAGACCCGCCGAAGCTCATCCTGATCATCCGGCGCGAAGGCGATCACCTGTCCATACAGGAGAACGATGAGCCCAAACAAGAGCTATTCCCGGAGAGCGAGCGAGACTTTTTCTCGAAGGTTGCTGAAGATGTCTTCGCTTTCGAACTCGACAACCAGGGCCACGTCACCAACATGATCCTGCACACGGGTGGGAAAGACATCCCTATCAAGCGGATCGACTGAATCCACACAATTCGCCAGAATCCTACAGATACTCCACAAACGAGTCGGCAATTTCAGCCCCGTGGTTGTTGGCGATGCGCGTGGCCTGCCGTTCCACGTTCTTCATCAACCCATCGAGATAGTCGTGTGAATCGGAGATGCTGACCACGCCAATGGTGGCGCGATTCCACAAGCCGCCAGCATCCAGTTCAGCGACAGAAACGTTGAAGCTGGCCCGCAGACGGTCTTTCAAGCTGCGTACGACCTGACGTTTGTCCTTGAGCGACTGCGCCGCTTCGATGTGAAGTTCGAGCGTGAGGAAGGCGATCAAAGGCAGTTTCCGGTATCCAGTTTCGGGTTGCTGTTTTGCGTGACTGTTTATGCGTTGACCGAAAGCAACGGCAGCAATGAGGCGAACCGCAATGCCGACGCCAGCGTCGCCGTTCCCCTCATTATTTGCATGTTTCTCGCCCGTGCGCAAGACAAGTCTCCCGCGTATCGCGGCCCCGTATCGGAAGACGTCGGTCGGCAAAGCGGCCTGACCGTGCCGCATCAATCCTCGCCAGACAAGCGTTAGGTGTAGGTTTTCGTTACGGCTCCCGCTGACCAGTTCGTCCAGTACCTGGGAGTAGCCAGTGGGATTCGGCGTGTCGACGAGGTACTTGGTCGTCACTCCGCCCGCCGTCTCGCTGGCCCGGTTGCCGTCGCCGTCGTAGACCATGCTCACCGATCCGTGCGTGAGCATGTGATTCTCGAAGTCGTACGTGCTGACTGTCCCGGCCGAAGAAAGCGTATTGCCGTCGTTGTCGTAGGGATCGCTTTTCAGCCGGTCGTTGGCGGGCATAGCCGTAGGACATGTTTCCCGACACCGATGGAATTGTCGAGTTCAGCGTCCTGCGATTCCACACTGCGCCATAGGTGTAATTCTCCGCAGCCATGCTCCGGTCAACGCCCGCTGAACCCCAGTTTCAAGCTCTATTGGAAATCCAACCTCCAATGTTTCGACAGCTTGAGCACCGGGAAGAGAACCTTGCCACCTTCTTGGATCAGGACGTATTCGCCGTCCGGTATCTCGCTCTTTTCCTCTGGAACAATCGTCAAAACAATGGACTCGATCGGATACTCTCTCAGCTCAAGGTAGTTATAGGCTGGTAGCTCGAAAGTGACTTTGTATTTGTTGCTCTTGTCACCCCTCGCAATGAGTATCCCTTTCGGCACGGACTACCTCTTTGGCCCATCCCTGCAGGGAAGCGCAGTATAGGCGACGCAATCAAGCATTAACACATATTGACCTCAGCAGCACCCAGCATCACAAAGGCCGTGTTGCCTCGCAGCATAAGCAACAAAGATCGAACGCCCAGCCTCCGGCGTGAACCGCGCGAACATATTGTCCAACGGTCGCAACTCCATTGCTCTACTCGACACTTTGCCCCGCTAGGGAACAAAATACGACAAACAAGCGCCTTCATACGCCACAATCTGTTCGACAGTAGCGTTTGGATTCTCGACTGCCCACAATTCCAGGCGAGGAGCCATCCCTGTACCGCACCAGACTTATTTTGTGTTGTCTGCGTTTTCCGGCGCCTTCTGACCTGGGTTTTCAGGCAACAGGAGCGCAAGGTCCTGCGCCGATGGCGGTCTGATGATCCGTGATCCGTTATATTTGATAATTTCCAGCATAGACATAAAGCCCCCCTTTCCCAGGTGCAGAATCACGGCGATGTCCGCTCCATCCGCGTCTTTGTAGGCTCCTTCCGCAACAGGAGCATATTTTCCCGGCGCTGGAATCCCACTTTGGCATTGCAATTGTAGCGTTCCATCATCTTCAATTTGCTTGGCCTTGCAGTGGTTCAGCTGGGTACGCAACTCATCACGCCCGTGAATCGCTGCGGTTAAGAGTTTTTCTAGCAAGTCTCTTTCTCGCACCGTGAGTTCTCTAAATTCGGAATCCATTGAGTTCCTCACAAATTTTGCGGAAAGTACGTGCTAACTCGAATTTCTACGGAGGTAAGGATGAATACTCGAGCAGCCCATGGGACGTTTTGCAAAAGCGGCGAGGTTGTTGAAACTTTTTGATAATGT
>PMHI01000623.1 GCA_003156615.1 Acidobacteriaceae bacterium
TTGCGTCAATTTCATAATATTCACAATTAACTTGCGTATTTTGCAATATTAGGGGATGCTTGATTCCGGTGGGACCGAATCTTGTTTGCGGAACTCCAAGCTCTTGTTGCCCTGGCTGAGACCGGCTCGATGGAACGAGCCGCCAACGATCTCTACCTCACGCCTTCCGCGTTTACTCGAAGGATTCAGCGCTTAGAGCTCGAACTCGGTGTCGCTCTCCTCGACCGGCATTTCAAGCCTCCCAAACTGACGCAAGCAGGATTCGAGGTGCTGGAGAAGAGCCGCGCGATTCTCGCGTCTCTGAGCAATTTGAAGACCTCCACGTCTGGGACCACAATCCCGGTGGGGCCTTTTCGTCTTGGCCTCTCGCATGCTCTGGCGCGGCCAGAAATATCCAAGGTCATTATCGACCTGGGCAAGCAGTTCCCCCTCCTTCAACCCAGTATTGGCAATGACATAAGTTGCCAGTTATTGGCACGTCTGCGTCTGGGTGAGTTAGACGGGGCACTCGTCGTCTTGCCCACGGAAGTGGCGCTGCCCCACGACCTGGAGGGGGTAACGCTCGCGCATGACACGATGCGAGTTGTTCAAGCACGAACCTCGGTCCAACCAAAGTCTTCGAAATGCTCAGAGTTTTATCGGCGGAATTGGGTTCTCAATCCAGCCGGATGTATGGTGCGAGAAGAGATAAAGAATCGGGTTGAACGGCTGGGGGCTCCACTCATGGTTGCCGCCGAGCTGCACAATCCGGACTTACAACTCTCGCTCATTGCTGGAAATGTGGGTGTGGGAATGTTAGGAACGAGCTTTCTACGGACCCATGCACTGCGCACTCGACTCAGCATTGTTGAGCATCCGAATTTCAATATTTCAATCCGGATCGCTTTCTTTCGCGCCCGGCATCTTGGCACTCGAGAGCAGGTAGCCGTCGAACTCCAGCGGATACTTGTGAGACACTTCGAAGATGCCGATGAAGCCCCGCTCCGAGTCATTCGTGGGAATCTGATCGGTAGAGCAGCCGAACCCTCTGGGCGGAAGGTAACTACCAGCGGCAGGCTCGGCGCATAAGACGGTCTCACTCAATCGACTTGATGCTCCGCGGCAATACTCCCACGGAATAAGCAGGCCCCTCCTGAGTCCATCCGCGGGCGCTGCGGAGAACCTTTGAAGCAATGTGCGACACGAGGGCTTCGGGGTGTTTGGTCGGCAAACAGAAACTATTCGGTCGTTTCAATCACCACTTACGAGACAAGTTCTAGTACAAATGTGCTATGTGGCGGCGGTACCCAACAGGATAGCCTTCCCCCTGCGAGGTTGTGGAGAAACCGAAACGAAAGGCAATCGCGTTTATGACTTGGATTCGAACCATAGCGATGTCGGAAGTAGATGAAAAGCTGCGCCAGGCGATCGAGGGGCAGCGAGCGTTGTATCCCAAGGAGTATGGCGATCCGGTCCATCCGGATAAGTCCGGAGGGTCGTCGATTGTGGGGTCGCACACCCTGATTCCGGAGGCGCTCTATCACTCGTTCGCCACCTTTGGCGCGCTGATGTCGCCAGAGTTGCCGCTGAGCCGGCGGCAGCATGAAATGATTACCACGATGGTTTCGGTGACCAACCAGTGCAAGTATTGAATCGAGTCGCACGCAGAGTTTCTGCGTAGAGTGACGCTGGATCGGGAGCTGGTGGAGGCGCTCGAAAGGGACTACAGGACCGCGCCCATCACGCCGCAGGAGCGAGTGATGCTGGACTACGTGGTCAAATTGACCAAGGACGCGACCAAGGTTTGGAAGGATGACATCGAGGGACTGCGGGCAGTGGGATTCGACGATCGCGGAATATTGCAGATCACGCTGATCGCTTCGTGGTTCAATTACATCAATCGCGTGGCGGATGCACTGGGTGTCGGGAGGGAGTGAAGTTTCCGGCGGTGTCCAGTCACCTCGCCGTCACGATCCGCGTGGCCGACGGCCTCCTCGCACACTTCAGAGCATAGGTCGTCGACCATCGCAGTATTTTCTGGATTCAGAACGTTGCTCTGGTTCATTGAGTCAATTGTGACGATTTCAAACACCCCCTCGTAGTTTCTTCAACTCCGCCGAGCGAGGTGAAGAAACTCGCCACAGCTCTCTCCGCGCAGTCTTCGAGGATATCTCTTATCATTTATCATTCTCTGATCATCCCCGCGGATGTGCGATTGTTCCCTTCTGCCACTAAACTTGCTTAGAGGCAACGGGTTCGGTCTAATTTCTTTGCCACCCTAGCCCTCATCCATGGCCGAATCTTTAGCAGAGTATTTCCTGACAAATTTTCAGGCGCACCGCGGTGAGCGTGCCTATGGGCAGCACCGTGGATACCGCATGGAGTGGTTCACCTACGATCAGGTCTTGGAGATGGCGTTTGAATTCTGCCGTGATCTCGAGACGCGGAGAATCGGCAAAGGCGAACGGGTGATGCTGTGGGGAGAGAACTGCGCTGAATGGGTTGCGGCATTCTTTGGATGCGCGATTTGCGGCGCTGTTGTTGTCCCGATGGACAACGGGGCGTCCGCGGATTTTGCGGCGCGAGTTTCGGCGCAGGTCGAAGCGAGGCTTTGGGTTTGTTCCCGGCGGCANNGGCCGCGAAGATGTGCTGCAGATTGTGTTTACTTCCGGGACCACGGCTGAACCCAAGGGTGTGGTCATCACGCATGGCAACGTGCTGGCCAACATCGCCCCGCTGGAACAGGAGATGCAGCGGTATTTGAAGTATGAGCGCTGGGTGCATCCGGTGCGGTTCCTGAATCTGCTGCCGCTGAGCCACGTGTTTGGACAATTCCTCGGGATGTTTCTGTCTCCGCGGCTGGGTGGAACCATGATTTTTCAGGAAGAGCTGAAGCCGTCGGAGATTGTGAGCACGATTCGGCGGGAGCGGGTTTCAGTGCTGGTGAGCGTGCCGAGAATGTTGCAGTCGCTGAAACAGAAGATCGAACACGATCTCGAAGATGACGGGAAGCAAGAGGATTTTCGGCGGCGGTTCCGGGCCTCGGAAGGAAAACACTTCCTGCACCGGTGGTGGATTTTCCGNNAGAGACCGAGGAATTCTGGGGGCGGCTCGGTTACGCCGCGATTCAGGGATATGGGCTGACGGAGACTACGTCGCTCGTCACCGTGAACCATCCCTTCAAGTTGGGGAAAGGATCGATTGGGAAGGTGCTGCCGGGGCGGGAAGTCAAGCTTGCGGAAGATGGCGAGATCTTGACTCGCGGCGGCGGAGTGGCTGCGGGGTATTGGGGTGGAGGTCGAGGGCAAGCAGTTGTGGACGGGGTTCCACATGGGGTTACGGGTGGGGTTACGGATAAAGACGGGTGGTATCGCACCGGAGACATAGGCGCGCTGGATGAAGCCGGGAACCTTTATTTCAAGGGGCGCAAGAAAGAAGTGATCGTGACGCCCGGCGGACTGAATATTTATCCAGAAGATTTAGAGGCCGCATTGCGTCGTCAGCCGGAAGTGAAAGATTGCGTTGTAGTTGGAATCGAGCGCGGAGGAAATGCAGACCCTTGCGCGGTGGTGATTGTGCACGACGATGCCAGCGTGGCGGCGGTGGTGGAACGCGCCAACCAGTCGCTGGC
>PMHI01000591.1:0-7570 GCA_003156615.1 Acidobacteriaceae bacterium
CCTTTTCCTGGCGTCAGCGTTTTGTTCGTGCCCTGCCGTTGCTCAACTGAGCTGCCCGTTAATGGACGATTCTCAAGCGCAGGCAGGCCTGCGATCTGATAACGAACGGCCGGCGCCCAGACTCGCTCCCTTTCCACTGCAGCTCGAAATGCGTGTGCCTTTTGACCCCACGGCATTTGCAAGCGAAGGGTGCAATTATCTGATGTATGAGTTGCATCTGACGAACTTTGGGGCAGCTCCTCTTAACCTGAGTCGAATCGAGGTGCTCGACGCAGACGCTGCAGCCGCCAAACCGATTGCCACCTTTGAGCAAGAGCAGCTTGAAACCATGCTGCAGCTTGCAGGCGGCAGCAGAGTTGCTGGACCGAAAGGAGCCCTCACCATTGCCAATGGCCGGACCGCCATCGTTTTTATGTTTATAGGGGTACGCCGCGGCTCACATATACCAAACAGACTGTTGCATCACGTAATGACGACCGACTCTATGGCAGAAGGGGCGGTCATCTACTCACATCACACTGCGCTGCATGTGCTCGGGCCGCCGCTGGAAGGAACAAACTGGGTTGCAGACGATGGTCCGAGTAACGGCCAGGACAACCATCATCGAAGGGGAGTTCTCGTTCTCGACGGCCGGGCGGTGATTTCACGACGCTACGCGATCGATTGGGAGCAGATCAAAGACGGTGCGACGTTTTCTGGCGACTCGCGGGATGTGCGCTCTTATTTTTCCTATGGGAGGCCCGTGTTGGCCGTCGCCGATGGCCGCGTGGTGACGGCAAGAGATGGCCTTCCCGACAATGTCCCCGGACACGGCGAGTCGTTCCACCCCGCGGTGCCCATTACGATTGGAACAGTTGCCGGAAACACGATCACCCTCGACCTCGGTGGCGGTCAGTTCGCATACTACATGCATCTGCAATCGGGCAGTCTGCGCGTGAAGGCGGGGGACCGCGTGCGGCGCGGGCAGGCATTGGCGCGCATCGGCTCTACCGGCGACGCGCGCGAGCCGCATCTGCATTTCGAAGTCACCACTTCATCGAAACTGGGTTCGGGCGAAGGTGTGCCTTATCTCATCGACCGATATCGTTGCAAGAGCGCGAGTGGCGGGCCGATAGAACTACGCGTACACGAGCTGCTTCTGGACCATAGCGTTGTCGATTTCGCGGAAGTCCACGGTAAATAAAGATGAAGCGCATGCTATGACGATCGCAATTCTGATTGTGTGACAGGCAAAGCGGAAAGTAACCTGTTGAGATCAGTCGACTTCCGAAGAAAGTCGTGCTCGGCATAGCGTCAATGTCCAGCGTCGCGCTCACTCTCTTTTTGCCAAGGTCCATTACCTCCTATTGGACGCGGAACGCACTCCACTGGATTAGAATCTGCGATGTAGAAAATCAACAGCACACGATGACTCGGATCTCTGTGCACGCGCTTACCGTCAAGGCCTGAGCAGGGCGGCGCGAATCCGGTGGCGGAAATCTGCACGACGGCCAATGAGAAATCCATGGGAAGGCCTAACCTGATGGAAGGAATAGAACTCAGCGAAGCTACTCTACACGACTACAAAGATATTGCCGCACTTCAGGCGGAGTCATGGCGCAGCGCGTATCGCGGTATATTACCCGGGTCATATCTCGATGGACCCATTCTTAGGGAGAGGGAGACCCACTGGCGAAACTTAATGTTTTCCGCTAGCGAGAAGCGTCGCGGCGTTTTCCTTGCGAAGGATTGCAGTGCTCTTCTCGGTTTTGTTTGCGTTCTGCTGGACGAAGAACCGGCCTGGGGCGCCCGCCTAGACAATATCCATGTGAGGCCTGCCTACAAAGGCAGGGGGACAGGTCGGTTATTGTTCAGATCGGCCGCTGAATGGGTTTCCACGTGCGAGCCGTATTGGCCCATGCACCTATTCGTTTTCGAAGCGAACCATCCAGCACGACGATTCTACGAGGCGCTGGGTGGTAAAGTTGTGGAACAGTATGCCCAGAAGACTCCAGCAGGAGTTGTGGTGCCATCCCTCCGCTTCCTATGGCAGAAACCCAGGACGATAGCTAACCTTTAGAGAAAGGCCCCGACTTTTATACTGCCTCAAACGGTACGACTGGAGCTAGCTGCACAAGACTCATTTATGAGACCGATTGTAGTCGGCTAGCACCTCGAAGCTGCGAACATTTGTTTGTCCATCAACGTGTAAACCACGTTTTTTCGCAACCTGCGAACTAAAGACAAACCGGACTTGCCTTCTACTTGCCTCCTCGATTTTCGCCGCTGGCGATGTGCAAAAATTGCTGAGATTACAGCGGTAACCGCACGTTGACGCCGCCTTCCTGTTCACCGAAGCAAGCTACGATACAGTAGGTCGAAACCGATGCAAGAGACAGAGCAGCAATCCCTGATGCCCCGAGCCGCCGCACCATAGTGCCCTGTCCTGATCACGAAATTGGTCACTGCTCGTTCCGCGCATCGCGGCACTGTCTCCACCGGGCGGCCATCTCTCGTGCCAGGGCACTCATTGACAGATTTCATCCTGCCCACTAATCGCTATTGCCTGTCTTTACTTTTCGCGGGAGAATGTTGGCCCGTACATTTCCCGATCTTGCTGAGAATTCAATTTGGAGGTCTGCTTATGCGGTCCTTTTCTACCCTGCGGCTGTCTCTGGTTGCGATGATGTTTCTTGCGGTGTCTTCCGCGTCCTTGGCTCAGACGAGTCTGAACTATCAGGAGCCGCCGAAGGCGATGATCGATCTTGTGGATACGCATTTGACGCCCCGCGTGGAGGTTTCGCCCAAGGACAAGGGGGGCAGGCAGTGGCTGTTGATCGAGCCGGTTTCGGGACTGCCTCCGATTTCTGATTTGGCGCAGCCGGAGTTGCGCCTGGGCGGGCTGCGGTTTAATCCCAAGACGAATGGGCCGAGCCGCGGACTCTATTTTACGGGGCTACGGCTGCAGGCTTTACCTGACGGCGCGGAGAAAACGGTGGCCGGGGTGCCGGCGAACGCGAAGATACGGTTCGCCGATTGGGCCCCGGATGCGCGGCACGTTGCCTTCGTAAACATCAGCGACGATGCGAAAGATTCGGGGCTGAGTTTGTGGATTGTGGATGTGGCGTCGGCAAAGGCGCAGCGCCTCGGGGGAATCGCGCTGAATGGCGTGTTCGGATCGCCGTGCGAATGGACGAGCGACAGCCAGAGTCTGATTTGCAAGGCGGTGGTAAAGGGCAGAGGCGCGGCTCCGCAGCGAAGTGAGGTTCCTAAGGGGCCAGTGATACAGCAAAACCTGGGGAGGGTCACGCCGGGTCGGACGTATGAGGATTTGATCAAAAGCCCAGAGGACGAGCGGATTTTCGATTACTACGGGACGGCGCAGGCGGAGGTGGTGCGGCTGGACGGGACGGTGAAAGCGGTGGGCAAGGAGGGGGTCATCCAGAGCGCTTCACCATCGCCAGATGGAAAGTACTTGATGATCGAGGAGTGGCATCATCCGTACTCGTATTTGTTGCCGTACGACTACTTTCCGCATCGGGTCACAGTGGTGAATCTGGGGACAGGCGCGAGCAAGCAGTTGGTGGATAAGCCTCTCGAGGACTCGATCCCCATCACCCGTGATGCAGTAGAGGCGGGTCCGCGGGATTTTGATTGGCGCAGCGATGCACCGGCTACAGTTTCGTGGGTGGAAGCGGGGGATGGCGGCGATCCAGCAAAAGATGTGGCGGTGCGCGACACGATCTTCTTGCTGGACGCACCGTTTGACGGTCAGGCGCTGAAGATGACGGAACTTCCGATGCGGCTCCGCAGTGTGACTTGGGGAACGGGAAAGCTGGCGCTGGTGGAAGAGGAACGATGGAAGGATCGGAAGCGGGCGATGCTGGCGGTGGCGCCAGATGCTCCGGGGAGTGCAGTGAAGTTGTTTGAGGGATCATTTGAGGATCGGTATCACGATCCGGGATCGCCGCTGGAGGTGATGAATGCGAGCGGGAAGCAGGTGCTCGAGACGACGGCGGATGGGAGCGGAATTTATCTGCGGGGGCAGGGTGCGTCGCCGGAAGGAGATCGTCCGTTTCTGGCGGTAATGAGTACTGCGAATGGCGAGAGCAAGAAGGTATGGCGGTCAGAGGATAAGCTCTTCGAGTCGGCAAGGATAGTGCTGGATCCGGGCAAGCCGGGGGTGTTGGTGTCGAAAGAATCGCCGGAGTTGTCTCCAAATTATTACCTGCTCGACCTGGCGAACGGTGGGCTGAAGCAGGTTACGTTCTTTCCCAATCCTTATGGCAACGCACCGCTGCCGAAGAAGCAGGTGTTGAAGTACAAGCGCGCGGATGGCGTGGACTTGAGCGCGAATTTGTATTTGCCTCCGGAATACAAGCCAACGGATGGGCCGCTGCCGACGCTGATGGAGGCGTATCCGACGGAGTACAAGACCAGGTCGGCGGCGGGGCAAATCACGGGGTCGCCGTATGCCTTTCCGCTTTTGAATTGGGGGTCGCCGATTCCGTTTGTGACGCAGGGCTACGCGGTGCTGGAGAATGCGACCATCCCGATTGTGGGCGAGGGGAATGCCGAGCCGAACGATACCTACGTGGAGCAGCTTGTGGCCAGCGCGCAGGCCGCGATCGATGAGGGCGTGCGGTTGGGAGTGGTGGATCGCAATCGCGTGGCGGTGATGGGGCATTCTTACGGTGCGTTCATGACGGCCAATCTTCTGGCACACAGTAATCTGTTCAAGGCCGGGATCGCGCGCAGCGGGGCATACAATCGCTCGCTCACGCCGTTCGGATTTCAGAATGAAGAGCGGACTTACTGGCAGGCTCCCGAGGTCTACTACAAAATGTCGCCGTTTTCCTATGCGGACAAAATCAAGACGCCGATACTGCTGATACACGGCGAGGCCGACAACAATTCGGGGACGTTCCCGATCCAGAGCGAGCGGCTGTTCAGCGCGATCAAGGGCGCGGGCGGGACAGTGCGCTTCGTGTTGCTGCCGCTGGAGTCGCATGGGTATGCGGCGCGTGAGTCCGTCCTGCACATGTTGTGGGAGATGAATAACTGGTTGGGGACATATGTGAAGAATGCGGGAGCGGCGGGGAACTAGCCGTGTTGGTTTCTGGCCCGAAGTCCCATACCATTGCGGACTCTTACTGGGACGACCCTGGAAATGGAAGGTGCCGGGCAACTATCTCCGTCCCGCGTGCGTCTTGATGGTTGTAGGATAGCCCTGAAGAAAGCCATCATGAACCGTATCTTCGCTTCAGTCCTTCTCTGCACGCTTCTCCTCGTTGTCTTGGCTTTCACAATCGCCTGCGGCGGCCACTCGAATCAAATTGGGACCTGCCTCGCTTGTCCCGAAGCACAAGCCGTTTATGCTACGACCAATTCCGGGCAGATACTGACGTTTCCATTTCCCCTTGGTACTCAGCTGGGGACTGCAACTTCGACTGCCGGACCGGCGAACAGCACGGGCATTCTGGTCTCTGGAGGAATCGTCTATGTCTCTGACCCCGGGAAAAGTGCGATCCGGGCGTACTCCATCAATAACCAGGAACCTATCCTGTCACCTGCGTCCTTCGGCCCTTTTGCCGTAGGCGCGTCCCCGGGGCCGATGGCGTTGTTTGGACAAACGCTGTACGTGGCGAGTTCCGCAGGAGAGATTTTCGCTTTCACCGTCAATTCCGATGGCTCATTGACGAGCCTTGCCGGCTCGCCCTTCGCAGCCGGCATGGGCTTATCTCATCTGGCCGTAGCTAATTTTACCGATGCGAATTATCTGTACGCCGCCAACTCCGATGACCCGAATGGCAGCATCTCAGCCTTCACTATTAATTCGGATGGGTCGCTGACCCCGGTGGCCGGTTCGCCGTTCGACACGGTCCCGAACGGTGGTCCGGAAGGATTGAATGTGGGCGAAGGGAACGTTCTTTATGTGGCTCTGAAAAATACCAATGCTGTTGCCGGATTCAGCATCAACGCCGACGGGTCGCTCAGCCCCCTCGCCGGTTCGCCATTTTCCGCGGGCAAAGGGACGTCTTCTCTGGCCGGCTGTAGTTGCGGTCCCGGTGGCTTTTTGTTCGCCGCCAACAATCTCGACGGTTCTATTTCGGCGTACAGCATCGACGCTACCACGGGCGTTCTTACTCAGATCAGCGGCTCTCCATTTTTAGCGACGACGCCTTCCGGCGACATCCTGTTCGTCGAGGGAGAGCTCTTCCTGCCCGACGCCTCCTCGAACGCCATCGGCGGCTTTGTCCCCGATTTGTCGAACGGCGTCGTTAGTCCGGCGCCGGGTTCGCCTTTCCCGGCAGGTTCCGGGCCTCTTGCACTGGCGTATAGCGCGTTCCCTCCGCTCAATCCGCAGTAGTCGGCGTTGCGTGGAGAAACTTATCAGTAGTTGCGGGTTTCATTCTGGAACCGGCGGTCATTTTTCGCTGCAGATCCTAGCTGATTCTCTTGGTTGGGCACGAAATTAGGATTTTGCCACTAGATGTCGAAAGCAGCGATAGCGCTCACCGAGAATCGGTACCGACCTCCGACCAAAGTCAAAAAGCGCAATGGCGATTTAACGCCAATCTGCCCCATAGCCGCTGCGCTACCACTGTCATCCCCTCGGGGAAAAAACCGTGAAACGAAGACGAGAAGAAACGGTTATCCGCGTAGAGTGTGGGGTTTCTGCGCTGGTTCACGCAACTCCCGGCGCGACTAGCTCTCGTTTTGCTGGCAGAAGCGCTAACAGGACAACTCCGATCACAAGGAATAGGATCACATCAGTAAAGTTCCGGTGGATGCCGTGAATCCACGCTTCCACGGTTTGAATAGCCATCACCCCGCCGTGGGAGATGTTCCACGAAGCTGCCAGAGCAATCATCGAGCGATGCTCAGATGGTCTCCTTGCGGCCACGAGTAGAAAGACCCCGACCGGAATGAAAAAGCTCAGAAACATCGGTTCGATCTCGTTCTTCCGCTCCAAAAGCCAGCTGGAATGCCGCAGATCCGTATATAGAAAATAAATTAGGGCCAGATTGACCAGCCCCACGATCACCAGGACGATCTGTGTTAGGCGTTCTCTTTTCACATTGACCTCATTTGAGCCAATTTTGTTGTGAGCGCGGCAGCGGCTCACGCTGAGGATTCACACAAAACTGGCACGCAGGACAGGAAAGCAAAAACAAAATCTGCAATGGCGCTGCTGATCCATTGCGTGGAGTTACTCAAACCACAGTCAAACTGTCAAACTGTCGTGAACAGGTCAGCATGACCGGAATCCGGTCACAACGAAGCATGAAAAGAGGTCCCATGCCAACCAGCTGTTTGCAGTCAGTTACGGCTCTTTTCAAGGGAGGCGATTACGCTCATCGACCCTGCCATTCGCGGTCGGCACGGTGGCCTCCAAAGGCATGGATCGTTCGGGTACATTTTTTGAGCAATCCGGTAGTTAAGAAGAAGTGATCCCAGCTTCCGGTTGGCGGACCATCCGCTCCGAACTAACTGCGGCTTCAACCCCTGACCAAGTCCACGCCTGCCAGATGATGACCGAGGTGCATACAGTTTCGATCGTAGCGAAGAACAAGTACTCAGGAAGAGC
>PMHI01000591.1:7664-9514 GCA_003156615.1 Acidobacteriaceae bacterium
ACGTCCGCATACAGGTAGTTCAATAACGCGAAGATCCACAACAGAGACAACCGCTCCTTTGTGTCATGCATGTTAACCTCCCACGGAATAGTTACGGTCCCGCGGCAGAATAAGTTTCAGATTTTTCGCAGAGTTCCCCAGTTCTCCCAAAGGCCGAGAGAGAAACCCCTGGTGACAGGTGGTCTTGCGAGTACGCGGGTCAACCGGCTCGTTGGACAAAACTGACATTGCAAAGAGATTGTGGCGTCAGTTGGCGCTGTCAGGCGATTGCGCTCACCGAGANNACTTCCGACCAAAGTCAAAAAGTGCTATCGAGATATTACGTCAACTATTTGTGGGTCGTGACCTGCTGGCCGATCTTCAACGGCACCAATTCGCAAAGGGCGATCAGGAGCGGGTTCGGCGTTGTTGACGTTAGTCACGCGATTACACCAAATACGCGCCTTGTGGTAGTCTCCGGCTGGGGTTCTGCCTGTCATGCACCACTCAAGATGCGGTCGATCGGTCGATCTGTCGAAGATGATTCAAGTCGTGTGCCGCTTCCAGGCGGATGAACTCCTCGACCGTTTGCCGTCCGCGTACCTGGTGGACACCGTAGCACTCCACCCACCGTGCACGTGGGACCGACCCCAACAGTCGCAGGTTGCTCTCCCGCAGCGCCCGAAAGGCCTCCGCCGAAAGGCTCGCCTCTTGCTGCGCGTAACCCAAGCGCTCTGCCCATGCGGCCTCATCCCACCAGGTCAAGGCCACGCCCGGATTCGCCAGCATGTTTCGCAATCGCCACCCCATCGCCAGCTCCGCGTCCGCAAGGTGCGCTACGATCTCAGCGATTGACCACTTTTCAGGTGCAGGACGCCGAACCAACTCCTCGGGCGCGAGATTGCGCAGTCGACGCTCAAGCTGGAATGGGGTGGCTTGTTGGACAGCGATGGGATCCTCATCGCCAAGATAGCTCAGGACTCGGTTTCGGTATGCTTCGAACGTCTCTGCCATTGGTCCTCTCGGTAGACGAACTCGTGATGGAGTATCGGTGTCGGCGTGGACTGCGAACGCAACAATCCCCACGGCTAATGATAACTGTTGTAAACAGGCGATTGCGCTCACTGAGAATCTGCCCGATCTTCGGTCAAGGGTGAAAACGCGTAATGGCGATTTTTCAACAGCGATTCCTTCGGAGATGTCGCCAACCCCCATGACTAGAACGAGAGATTTTGCGAGGTCAGGGGTCTGTGATGGCTATGTTCGCGCTAGCAGAGGGAAACCCTACCGTTTGGACAGTAGCGATAATCGTTAAAGTGCCGCCAGCTGGAACGGTTGCGGGAGCCGTGAATATGCTACCTATGGTGTTCACCGTGAGGGTGTTGGGATTGAACGAAGCTGTTCCGCACGAAGCCGCAGGGGTGCAAGTCCAAACCAGTCCCACTCCGCTGTTTCCAGAATCTAACCCTCCGGTCACCATGTCAGTCACGGTTGCGCTTGTACCGACCGCCATACTCGTGGGGGCCCCAATTGTGACCACAATACCGTTGCCGCTGCCGCCCCCGCCGCAGGCCCAGTTGCCCAACGCACAGAGTGCAGCGATAACGATCCAGAGAGTTCCGCTCTTCATAGCTACACTCCCTTCGCTTCGGAGTTCGTAATGCCCTTACACGCTACTGGCGCGAGGGCGAAGCCATTGTACTCTTCACACTTCGTTGCGCGAGACAGCAAGGGCCGGGCCGCGAAAGTAGTGAAATAAATTCATGGGCAATCTCCAGTTCACATAAAACCATTTAGAGATTCCTAACTGTTGTAACCAGGCGGTTACACTCACCGAGAATCGCCCGACAACCCGTCCGGGTCAAAAAGTG
>PMHI01000270.1:0-6355 GCA_003156615.1 Acidobacteriaceae bacterium
TACGTCGATGTGGGAACGAGCGGAGGAGTTTGGGGTCTGGACCGAGGTTATTGCATGATGATTGGGGGCGAGACCGAGGTCGTCCAGCGGCTCGACCCAATTTTCGCCGCCCTCGCTCCGGGAATAGGCGACATTTCGCGCACCGCGGGGCGCGACCAGATTGACGGGACCGCCGAACAGGGCTACCTGCACTGTGGCCCAAACGGCGCCGGCCACTTCGTCAAGATGGTCCACAACGGAATCGAATATGGCGTCATGGCGGCATACGCGGAAGGTCTCTCTATTCTCCGTAAAGCTAATGTCGGCAAGCAAACAAACGCCGCAGTCGACGCGGAAACTACGCCATTGCGCGACCCCCAGCAGTATGAGTACGACATGAATTTGCGAGACATCGCGGAGGTTTGGCGTCGCGGTAGCGTGATCTCCTCGTGGCTGCTGGACCTGACAGCCGCGGCCCTCGTTCAGGACCCGAGTCTTTCGAAGTTCGCCGGACGTGTCTCTGATTCCGGAGAAGGACGCTGGACGATTAAAGCTGCGATCGACGAAGCAGTGCCAGCTCCAGTTCTCACCACTGCGCTTTACGAGCGATTCAGTTCTCGGGGGGAGGCTGACTTTGCCAACAAGCTCTTATCCGCGATGCGGTATCAATTTGGTGGCCATCTGGAGAAAACGACGAGCGATCCAAAGTAGGTTGAAGGGGACGCTGCCTGCCGCGTGGAGACATCGATTGTCCATTGAGAATCTGGCGAGGGCGGATGATATTAGTTGCAGGCCAGTAAATTCAAACGCTTTGCCTGTGCCGACGCCGGGATTATTCTCGAGAGGGACATTAGACCGCTGTTCGGGCAGATTGATATCGACCACATGAACGAAGATAAAAGATAAAGATAAAGCTGAAGATAACGTTCTGTTCGACAACTACACCTGAATGTCGGATCCTTCAAATGATCACGGCAATGCTTAAGATGTCGAGGACAGTCTGGCAAACCAATCCATGCCTCCCGGTGGCGCTTACCCCAGTCGGGCCGTAAAGCCTCGGCGTTTCAGGCCGGGGATATAAAGGCCCCCTATTTTTTCCCTTCCCTTCCGTTCGTTCTAGAATCCTTGCCGTCCACAAGACCTATGGCCGGGCATGGCCAAAAGTCCTCTTCGTTGTCCTCCGCTGAAGTAGGGCGGTTGTGGGAGGAACCCACCGAAGAGACCTCGCCAAAACGAGGCTCCGTAGGAATCCTCGCCGCTTGCGGCGCGGAGGATGTCAATGGAGCCATGCGCAGTTGAACCTGAACCTTCAGAAGCAGTGGAGAAGCAACGGATCTCGACCTTAATGCATAATAAGTCCCGGCTCAATCAGCGCCGAATGATTGGGCGTTGACGGTCGGAGCGCAAGCATCTGGGCTACCGCCCGCGAGACCGGAGCAGGGGGACAAGGCCGGTTGACCGATACCGCTGAAAAGAACTTGCCGTCGCAGGGCTCATCGAGCTTGTGGCGACCCCTCCGTGTGTCGACCTTCCGCAATCTGTTAGTCGCAGATGTGGTTTCCGACGTCGGCACTTTCATGCAGAACGTTGGGGCCGCATGGTTGATGGTGTCACTCGGTGCCGGGCCGATTTACGTCGCGCTCACCCAGACTGCCTCTTCGCTACCATACCTTTTACTGTCCCTTCCGGCGGGCTCCGCCGGCGATATCTTTGACCGCCGCAAATTGGTTCTGGCCACCGAGTCGTGGATGATGGGCGTAGCCCTGCTTCTCGCAGGCTTGACCATCGCTGGTTTCATGTCGCCCTGGCTGCTGCTGGTATTGACGTTGGCGCTCTCCGCCGGAGATGCCTTCGAAACACCGACGTGGGGAGCAATTCTGCCTGAACTGGTGCCCAAGGATGACCTTGTAGCAGCGTCGGCGCTTAACGGGATCGAATTCAATCTCGCCCGGGCGGTTGGGCCTGCGCTCGCCGGCATAGTCATAGCCGCCGCAGGTGTGGCCACGGCATTTGTCGTGAACTTTGTGTCGTTTTTCGGCGTCATTCTGGTGGTGGCAAGATGGAAGAGGCCGATTCGCAAGCGGACCGCGCCACCGGAAACATTGACGGGAGCGACTGTCGCCGCCGTTCGCTATGTCCGCCACTCGCCCACGATCCTCACCGTGGTGGTTCGGACAGGCATAGTAATGTTCTTCTCAAGCGCGCTCTTTGCATTACTGCCGACCGTTGCCAGGAGCGTGAATAAGACCGCAATCGGATACGGGATCTTGCTCGGATGCTTTGGGGCGGGGGCAATTGGCGGCGCATTGATAATGCAGTCAGCCCGCGCCAGATTCTCCACGGAAGCCGTCGTTTCGACTGCAGTTGTGATTTTGGGGCTGGTGATCGTAACCATGAGTGACTTACACAGATTGAGCACACTTGCTCCTGTGATGCTCGTTGGCGGTGCGGCCTGGGTAACTTTCATTTCCCTGATCAGCGCTCTGGTGCAGAACCTTGCCCCGGACTGGGTACGAGCGCGAGTGCTTGCAATCTTCATTCTGGTCTATCAGGGGAGCTTCGCTGTGGGGAGCGCAGCGTGGGGCGGGGTAGCCCAACGAGCCGGCATCCGAATCGCTCTTGTGTGTGCCGGAGTTGGAACACTCGCGAGTCTGATCTTCGTACTCTTCGCAAAACTTCCTGAGTCGACCGCGGATCTGAGTCCATGGAACCACTGGCGCATGCCGGTTGTTGTCCGAGAGGCTACAGCCGACCTTCACGGGGGACCGGTGTTAGTTACGGTCGAATACACGGTTATTCCAGAACGCGAGGCTGAGTTCGTGGCGGCAATCCATCAATATGCTCGCATACGGCGTCGCGATGGTGCATATCGGTGGGGGATCTTTCGCGATACCGAAGTCAGGGATCGCTATCTGGAGATATTTCTCGTGCACTCGTGGGCAGAACATCTGCGTCAACACGAACGGCAGACCCAAGCGGACCGCGAAGTCGAGCGAAGCCTATCCAGCTTCGTCGCTGCCGACCCGAAGGTACGTCATCTGATCTACGCGAATTCGATCGAAACATAGCCGGGAACAGACGGCGTCGGGTTTGAATCCGACGTCGTCGCTGGTGTCGAACGCGCTGACAACACTGACGAGCAGGGAGTTGGCACGCACGAGGTGCCGGAGGACCATGTTCCTGGCGAATATCTGAACAAGGAATAAGGTGGGCCGTGCCGTGCAGCAACCTCGATGAAAGGACGGGACAACGAAAACCTGTTCCTTGGTTGCCCCAATGGCAAGACATTGCGCATTCAAACTATTTGTTCATGGCGGCAATGGCAAGTATCGACAGTTCCCGCAGCCGCCGCTCAAGGCCCTTCCGATCACCCTGCAGGTCTGGGTCGTGTTTGGCCCCCTCTGCCGTCCGCACCAAGATGTGGACGATCTGCTCCACGGTGAGCCCCTTTGGAGGCCCTCCAATCTCGCCTGTTTTCTCGAGCGAGCGCAAAAATCTTGTGAGTCGCTCTTCATATTCCGTATTCAGGTCGCCGATCCTCGATCGCGCCAGAGTTGAGAAAGTCTCCTCCAGTTCCGGCATGTGCTCAGACTTACTGAATAGCTCAAACGCCANNTCAAGAATTGCCAGAAAGACCGCCGCTTTATTCTCAAAGTGAAGGTATACCGTGCGCTTGGCCACCTGCGCCGCGTTGGCAATATCATCAATGGAGGTTTTGCGATATCCGTACTGGGCGAACAGCTTCAGTCCCGCCAAAACGATGGCATTTGGCTTGTTCGAACCACCCTCCCGGGCGCCTGCATTTTTTTTCTGAACCTTTTTCACTGCCGTACCATCCAATGGCACTGAGTATACCAGAAACGACTATACGGTATACTCAAAGCGAGAGCAGGGAACTGGAATAGGATGAATTGCATTTCGTGCGGTTAAGCGGCAAGCAGATTTCTGAGAGCTTGTGGCAACAATCCCAATGGCGGGTTGGGGAGTCTAATGCACCATGCGTGTACGAAGAGAATTAATCGGCTTTATCGCAGTGGTTCAGTCAATTCTTTTTTTGACCCATTATTTCCTCTATGAGACGTGGAGCTTTTCGCCCACGGGGAGCGAAACCCCCGGTGCGTTCTGGATTAAACTNNCTATACAAATGCCGCTCTGCGCGCGTTTTACCGGGCTGCTGCGGTTTGGATGGGTCTTGTGAGCTTCCTGTTTCTCGCTGCGGTTTCCTCCTGGATTATTTTCGGAGTTGCGCGGCTGGCGGGGCTGAACATGAGCTTCCATCGGACCGTGGAATTGCTGTTCGGTGCTGCGACAGTGGCCGGATTCTACGGGGTTTTCAATGCAAGCTGGACGCGGATCACGCGAACGACGGTGCGGCTCGCGAACTTGCCGGCAGCGTGGCGCGGGCGAAGAGCGGCGCTGATCAGCGATGTGCACCTTGGGCACGTGCGAAACGGCAGTTTTCTGCGGCGCTTGGTTGCGAAGACTTTAAGGGAAGTGCCAGACGCGATCTTTGTTGCTGGCGATTTGTATGATGGAACGGCCATCGACGCGCAGCGAGCCGCGGAGCCGTTGAACCAGCTGGTGGCGCCACAGGGGGTATATTTCGTCGCAGGGAATCATGAGCAATTTGGAGACGACAGCAAATATCTGAATGCCATCGCGGCGGCCGGAGTTCGCGTGTTGAGCAATGAGAAGGTGGAAGTGGACGGTTTGCAGATTATCGGCGTTCCGTACCGGAACGCGACGCAGAATGGGCAGCTCGCGTCGGTGCTGCATGACCTCGGCTTGGATCGCGACCGCGCGAGCATTCTATTGACGCATGCGCCTGACCATCCGGAGATCGCGGAGGCGGCCGGCGTCTCCCTGCAGTTGTCCGGGCATACGCACCTTGGGCAGTTCTTGCCCTGGAGTTGGATGGCGCGGCGGATTTACCGGCAGTTTGTCTATGGCTTAAGCCGGATCGGGAAGATGCAGGTTTTCACTTCGAGCGGAGCGGGAACCTGGGGACCGCCGCTGCGGCTGGGATCGAATCCTGAGATTGTAATGCTTCGGTTCGAGTAAGGGGTACGAGCTGTTTCCTGTCATTGTCGCCAGAAGCGATTCGCAAGGTTTGCAGTTTTGGGCATCAATGGCCGTTTTCACACCAGGGGAAATCCCGAGTTCTTCGGAGCTTACCACGGTTTCTTCTGCGTCACGATGGCGTCCAGATCCGCCAGATCCGCGTGCAGAAAACGCCAGATTCGGCGCCGCGCGCCAGTGAGTGCGTAGGCTTTCACCTTGCCGTGTCGAGCCCACAGCAAAATCATCCAGCACTTTCAGGTTGAGACACTGTGCTGCTGCTCAAGCAGTCAGCCAGGTCGAACGTTCTGCTTTAAGAGGCGGTTTGGCTGGAAGAATAGTCAAAATCGGAAAGGTGGGATTGGGCCCACACCAGGTCCTGAAAATGAAGAGCGAGACACCGGGATTCCGAAAGCGCGTTCGTTGGAGCTTACGGAAGAGATGATCGCTCGAAGCTGATGATTATTTAAGGATGGGGAGCATTCCTGTCCCGAGCGGGCCCCGGTTTTTGCGCGAAAGGGTGTACCATCGGCGACGGAGTTCCACACGCTTCCATGACGCCCGCAATGCAGTCTGAGCATGAGTCGGCTGTCACCGGCCACAGATTCTTTTTGCTCTTCCTTCTTCTGTTGGGGACGCTTATTCTCTATCCATATGCTGACACGAGTCGCTTCGGTCACTACGCATTTCGCGTGATCGGAAGCGCCGCCACTCTCATCAGCGTGTACGCGGCCAAAATCCACCGCACCCTGCTCGTCTTTACCCTCATCGTTGCGATTCCGACTTTATTCCAACGCATCCTGCTTCCCAAGGCCGATGCGAGTTCGTTTTCGATAGTCAACATAATCCTTAGCTTTGTTTTTGACGTCCTCATTATCGTGGTTATTTTCCGCCACGTGTTCGCCAGGGAACAGACCAATTCGGAAACCATCTTTGGAGCCCTCTGTATTTATCTGCTGGTGGGGTTCAGTTTTGCCAGTGCCTACGGCATGGTGGCCATCTTCCAGCCAAATGCCTTTTATCTCGATCCACGCACCAACCTTCACATCGTTCCCGACCGCTTCGATTTCATTTATTACAGTTTCGGGACCATGACCTCACTCGGCACGGCTGGGATTACCCCGGTCTCGCCTCAAGCACGTTCCATCTCGGTCCTCGAAGCTATCCTCGGCGTCCTGTACCTTGCGGTCCTGATCGCAAGACTGATGGGGGCCTACCGCCCCAACTCCAACGGATGAGCCTCGTCTGTGCCTGACTGGCAACAGGAAGTCGAAGAACTCCGTTGAGCCGTGACGAGGAGACCCGCGAGATTCGGCTT
>PMHI01000270.1:6400-9083 GCA_003156615.1 Acidobacteriaceae bacterium
ATTCGGCTTTTCGCGGCCGGCAATGCGCACTGTGATCGTCAAGTTCTTCAGATCGTCTGAGAGCCCAATCTCCTCGGTGTCTGTCACCTTGCCGTCGGCCTTGTCGGTAATCACGAGATTGCGCTCGTCCACCCGCCGGATCGAGGAGGAAGCGCCTCGGTCCACGCCCGGCCCCTCGTTGGGATAGTCCTTGCCGTCGAACTTCAGGTTTTTCGTCTTTTGCTCGGAGGGGGTAGTGAAGGAGAGGCCGTCGCCCTGGAACTCTTTCACCTGTATCAAAAAGGGCGAGTTCATCGTCTCCTTGATGCTCTGCCAGTCTGCCGCGAAGCCCGATCCTGCACCAGTGCGCTGGTAGACGTAATCCATGCTGAGCGTCGAACCGTCGGACTCAAATTCGCGGTAATAGTCCGTGAGCGTACTTCCGTCCTTCGAGAGCTTCCACGTCGCCTTGAGCAGCAGCCGGCTGTCTTTCTTGCGTTCGACGATCCAGGTGTCGGCCGCTTCAGCCTTCGCCGACAGCAGGGTCCCGCCGTAGCCCGGTTGGTCGCTCCCATCTACCACGATCGTCTCGGCGCCCACGCCAAAATCGAACGCGTACTTGTTGCCGCCCTTGTTCTGAACTTTCATCTCGTCGGGCAATCTGGTCTTCGATGGGTCGAGCTTCCACTCGCCGATGAAAGGGCTTTCCGCCGCCAATGCCATGCTCGTCGCCAGGCAAACCGCCGTCAGGGTTTCGAGAATTCGCTTGAACACACACACCTCCTTGGCTCTCCTCGGAAGCACGCCGATGCCCGTCTTGCGCACCGCGCCGGCCCAGTCTGGCTCTTCGGGACATTCCTTCGTTCCCCCATTCGATGGTCCTGCTTTCCGCGTCTCGCCCCAGAACACTACGCGCCGTCCACAGCCTCAACCCCGCGCGCACCCCTGTCCACAATCGAAAAGCACTGTCCTAAATCGAACACTGGCGGCCCGAGGGTCCGGCTTCAGCCCTGCCGCTGCAAGAGCAATGAAGTGGCCCACTCGAAACTTCCGAATCGGCACCAGCGGCTGGAACCGAGAGTTGACAACGAGCAGTGAACATGAGCCGATTTTCGAGGATTAACCGGGCCCGTTATGATCGCGATCACCCTGCCAATGGACCTCCAAGTCGGGCATTCCAGCGACGTCGAATCGAGCGTAACAGTACCTGTCCGCGCTGTTTCCGCCGGGAAGTATACTCGCACTTCTCTGGATACCCTCGAACGAGAAGCCAAGTTTTTCAGCGATGCGTCGGCTTGCCTCATTACCACGTGCGTGCGTGAGCCCGATTCGCCGCATTCCGAGCGCACCGAAGGCATAACNNCACCAAGGCATTTGCTGCCTCTGTTGCGAACCCTTGGCCTTGGGCGCTTTTGCGGACCCAGTACCCGGTGTCGCATTGGTGACCTTGCCAGTCGATGTCATGAAAACCGCACCAGATGACTGCTTCACCGGTCGCAGCCTCGAGCCCAATCAGCTCCAGGTTTTCACGCAGGATAAAACTCGCCATAACCTGTCGATTTCTGATTTCCATTGATTCAGCTGTGAAAGCCTCGCGGTTTTCAGCCCATCGCATCCACTTGTGCAGCTCGTCCCAGGTCTCAGCGACCGCAGCCGAGGTACTTGCCCCATCGCCAATTTGTTTGGGCCTGATAAGCAGGCGGGACGTACGGATCGGCATTGGAACATCGATCAATACCGGGTTCAGAGCGACCATAATCAACAAGATTAACGCACAGAATGAGAATCACCGCTGGCCACGAAGAACTCCGTTGAGCCGTGACGAGGGGACCTGCGAGATTCGGCTTTAGCCTTAGCCGCGCCTTGGCATCCGCTCCGAAGCGGCAGCTTCAAGAAGCTTCAAGAAAAGATTGAGGCGCGAGCGGATGCCCGCGCCTCATACCGGACGTCTGCCTAGCCTTGCGTGGCATGCAAGACGCGGAAAGTGCTTCCGGCACTGGACCAGACCAGCACCAGGGCATCGCTGTCCTTCGGAACGCTGGAAAGTGCCTTCTGCACGTCGGCCGCGGAATGTACGGGTTGGCGGTTAACTTCCGTGATCACTTCACCCTGTTGCAAACCGGCGTTATCTGCCGGACTGCCGGGGGTGACTTGTTGGATCACGGCACCNNNNGGCCGGCATCGGCGCTTTGGTTGTCGGTGTCACCTTTTCCCATCGCCTCCAGGGTGACCGGCACGTCGAGGGGTTTGCCGTCGCGCAGGGCTTTGAGGTGGAGGGTCGCTCCGGGCTGCTTTTGTCCGACTTCGACTTGCAACTCACCTGCGTCGTTCACGGTTTTTCCGTTCAGTTCGNNGCGCCAGAAGCTTTATCCACGTGGAAGAACTTGGCTTCCTCGGGAGTAACGTCGCTGATGCCAATGCCGATATAGCCGTGCTTCAGCTTTCCGTACTTAATGAGACCGTCGACGGTTGGCTTCACAATCTGGGCGGGGATGGCAAATCCCATCCCGGAGAAACCTCCGGTCTCGGAGACCAGAAAGGTGTTGATGCCTACGACTTCGCCGTGGGCATTGACCAGCGGGCCGCCGGAGTTGCCGGGATTGATAGCCGCATCGGTCTGGATGAACTGGCCAGGCGAACGGCGGTCCGCGGCGAACGGGTTGGGACGGTTCAACGCGCTGACGATGCCGCGCGTCACGGTGAA
>PMHI01000780.1:0-13803 GCA_003156615.1 Acidobacteriaceae bacterium
CCATTTTGTGCGCTCTTCAGGCTCCCGACGCAGACGCAGAATTCGCTAAAAACGTTAACCAATTGATTCTCTTCGACATTTAGCCGGACAGTAGTGATTAATAGTAATGAGCGCGCGAACAACTTCGATGATGGATACCCCGAACAGTCCAGCTGACATCCGATTGCACCTTGTTATCGGCTGGCTTGAAAGTAAACAAATGCTAGTCTGACGTAGTAACTAATGAACAACCGCGACGCATCGCAAAGTTGCTTAGAAAACAAAACGCCGCACTTTCCGGGCTGTGGTTCCGGGGTGGCGCCCCGCGGCGCGCTCAACGCGCAACGCCAGCCAACTCAGAACAAGAGCTTCTCTTTCAACGCATTGGAGCCGGTCGCTGTGATGGCAGTTTGTCCCACATAGAGGCGCTGCAACTTGGGTAATCGCGCCAAGGCCGGCAGTGCGGCAGAAGTCACCGCGGTGTCGAAAACGCTCAAGGATTCCAGCTGGTCCAGATTAGTAAGCGATCGCACAGTGAGGTCGCCGATCCGGGTGTGCATGAGACGAAGCGTGCGCAGTCGCTTCATTCCAGCGAGGAAGGGCGCAGAGCGGTCGGTAATGTCGGTGCGCGAGAAGTCTGCCATGACAATGTTCTTAGACAGAGGAGTTAAGGCCGCCAAGTCATCGTCTTTAAATTTGTCGCCCATCACAAGCGCGTTCACCATAAGATCCGCGGAGCCTCTGGATTCAAATTCCAAAACATTCGGAAAACGCTGCTGTAGCGTCGCCAAGGTAGAAGCAATTTCGGCCCTTCGTTTCGCAACTTCAGCAAAGTCAATTACCCCGAAGGTTACCTCAGCCCTCAGGCTTGACTCGACATCAGCGGGGGCACCCTTGATGGATTCCAATGACGCTGTACCTGACGCTCCGTCGACAATCCAAAGTTCAATGAGCTTTACCTGGTCTGGCGAAAGTGGCGGCTTACCTCCCTTGGGCATGAAGTTGTCGTCAGTCGACGGCAGCGTGATGCGGCGAAATAAATCGCTGCCCCGAAGGTCGCCGGCTTTGACGATAGCACCACGTTTGCCTCCGCGGATGATCCCGGCGTAGGTATCTAACCGCAATCCCGCCTTACGTTTCTCCCGGCTGTGGCACGTCACGCAGTTTCGGGTGAAGATGGGCTGTATCCGCGCGCCGTAAAAGGTGGTGCCTCCCCCGATGGTTGGGTCCGTGGCGGTGCCCGCCGGCACTCCCAGCAGTTTGCGGAACGCCCCCGGCATATGTTGGGTCAGAAGATCTTCACCAAGAGAAATCTGGCCACCGCGATAGCCCGTCCAGGCGGCGGCACCCACAGCAGCCCAAAGGGCGATCCAATAGATGACCTCGAACCGACCACCGCGCCCGTGCAAGACCCAGCATAACCAGCACAGGGTTATCAGGGACGCTCCGCTCCACATGTGCTGCGTGACCAGCGGCCCAGAAAAACCGCCGGTTCGTCCCAGGCACCATCCGAGGAGTGATGCGAATATGCCACCGATAAGGGCAAGAACAAGAACAAAGGGCGCCGAAGCGCGCAGATAGGGGAAGCGCTGGTCGCGCCCCACCAATTCCATGACTGGCACCAGGAGAATGAGCGCAATGGGCAGGTGCACCACCAGCGGATGAAAGCGTCCGATGAATTGCGCCCAGGCTGCGCGCTCAGTACCGTCGGGCGGCAAGAACACCAGGAGAGCAAGCAAGACCAAAATCGGTGCCGCGAGAAGTCCGACGCCAGTCGATGCGGATAGTCGATTGGGCAGAGTCATGAGTCATCAGATCTCTAAAGAAACGGAAGACGGTGTGCTCGAATCGTTCATGCCAGGATTTCCCCTACGACGCGGGCGGGTTTCACACTGGTCAGTTTCTGTTCCAGGCCCTGAAACCTGTAATTCAGCTTGTGATGATCAAAGCCCAGCAGGTAGAGCATCGTCGCGTGCAGGTCGCGGATCTCGACTGGGTCTTTCACGATCTCGTATCCCATGTCATCGGTCTGGCCATGAGTTATGCCCGGTTTGACGCCGCCGCCGGCCATCCACAAGGTAAAAGCACTGGGATTATGATCCCGGCCGATATATTTCATTTCCTGACCGCCGCGGTTTTCTCGCATGGGTGTGCGTCCAAACTCCCCACCCCAGACTACGAGTGTGTCTTCGAGCATGCCGCGCGACTTCAGATCGGCCAGCAAAGCCCCTGTCGGTTGATCTACTTCACGACAACGATCGATGAAGCCGAGGTTCAGAGCCTCCTTGGCGTCTGCGCCATGCGAATCCCAGCCCCAGTGATAGAGCTGAATGAATCTCACGCCCCTCTCCGCAAGGCGCCGCGCCACCAAGCAGTTGTTGGCGAAGCTGGCTACGTCCGGTTTCGCGCCGTATTGTGCGCGCACTGAATCGGGCTCCTTGCGAATATCCATAGCGTCGGTGGCCTCAATCTGCATCCGGAACGCCATCTCGTACTGCGCGATGCGGGTGACGGTTTCCGGATTCCCGAACGTGGCATATGTCTGCCGATTGATTTCGTCAATCGTGTCCAGCATTCCGCGGCGTAAAGGCCGCGTCACACCCGGTGGGTTGTCCAGATACAGTACGGGCTCGCCGTGAGAGCGGCATTGCACGCCCTGGTAAACGCTGGGTAGAAAACCCGAGCTCCAAAGTTGCTTGCCGCCGTCAGGTGACTTGCCTCCGGAGAGCAGCACGATGAAGCCGGGGAGATTCTGGTTCACAGTGCCCAGTCCGTAAACGACCCATGACCCGAGCGACGGATACCCGAGGCGCGGGTTGCCGGTATGCACCAGAAGTTGCGCCGGGGCGTGATTGAACTGCTCGGTGCGCATGGACTTGATGAAGCAAAGATCATCAATGTGTTTCTCGATATGGGGCAGGCGGTCCGAGATCCAATGGCCGCTTTGCCCGGTCTGATGGAATGGATATTGTGATCCGAGGAGTTTGGGAACTCCGCTGATAAAAGCAAAGCGCTTTCCCGCGAGAAACGAAGCCGGGCAGTCCTGGCCATCGAACCGATTCAATTCAGGCTTATATTCAAAGAGTTCCAACTGACTCGGCGCCCCAGCCATGTGCAGATAAATGACCCGCCGGACCTTTGCAGGAAACTGCGGCGGCAGCGCTGCGAGGGGACTTGAGGCGTCGCGTGTGAAGTCGAGGGCTTCGCCTTCGGGCGACACTGCTGCAGCTCCTGCAACTTTCGCCGCCAACGTCCCCATGAAAAGCGTGCCCAGGCCGCCGCCCAATGTGCGTAAGAAATGGCGACGAGTTCGCGCTCGCAGCAGCGCCAATTCAACTCCGGGGTACAATCTCTCATCGATTTCCAGATCGTGTGGACCGCTCGGACGGATTTCGGAATCTGACATAACGCTTCACCTGGTCAAAGCTGCATCAAGATTGAAGAGAACACTGGCCACGGCAGTCATGGCCGCCAACTCCCGAGATTTTTCTTGCGGTCTCACAGCCGCCAGCTGGAGAGCTGGCATGCCAGCAGCCTTTTCAAAGAATGAGTGCAATGTTGCCAGCTCGCGATCGGTCGGGTCGCGGGACAATACCAGGCGTGCGCCGTAGATAAGCCTGGCGTCGAGACCCTCTTTCTCCTTCATCATTCGCTGGGCAAGAGCTGCTGAAGCTTCCTCGTAGACGGGATCGTTCAACGTTACCAATGCCTGGAGTGGCGTGTTGGTCGGTATGCGCCGCGCCAGACTCGTATCATGGTCCGAAGCATCGAAGGTGAGGAAGCTGGGATAGCCGCTGGTGCGTTTGATGTACGTATAAACCGCGCGCCGATAGCGATTGAGTCCAGTCGCATCCTTCCATTTGCTGTCATTGTAGACGGTGTTCCATACACCGGGCGGCTGCGGCGGCATTACTGGAGGGCCACCCATGGTACTGCTTAGCAATCCACTTGCCAGCAGAGCCTGATCGCGGATCATTTCTGCCGTAAGCCTCTGTTGTGGTCCACGCGCCAGGAGCCGGTTGCGAGGATCTCTTTCCGTCAGGGCGGCGGTTGACACAGCGCTTTGACGATAGGTACCGCTTGTCACTAATTCGCGCAACAGCGCTTTCATGTCCCAATGCAGGTCGTTCTGAAAATGGAGTGCGAGCCAGTCGAGTAGTTCGGGATGGCTTGGCTCCTCGCCCACGCTGCCGAAATTCTCCAGAGTTTCTACGATTCCTGTCCCGAATAGCTGCTCCCAATAGCGATTGACCGCCATGCGCGCAGTCAGGGGCTGGCCCGGAGAAAAGAACCATTTCGCAAGTGTCAAGCGATTGCGGGGTGCGTCCGCGGGGAGCTTTGAAAATATGCCCGGGACGTCTGGGTCCAGTGGAGGGCCGATCTTGGTGAGAAAGTTACCGCGCTCGAACTCCAGGGTTGTCCGCTGGTCGTAAGCAGGTTCCTCGGCCATGACCGGGAGCTCAACGCTGGGGATCCTGGCTAATTGGCGAGTCAACTTTGTGAGTTGTGCAAGCTTGGCTGCAAATTGCCGATCGTCAGCGAGGTCATGCCACCTCAGATCACCACTCGCTGACAAACGGGCGCGCCGCAGGGTGGCCGGTTTGTCGGTGATCTCCTGCGTCTGCGTAAGCCGGAGCTTGAGCCGGCTGCCGCGAACGAGTTCGAGGCGTGAGGCCGGAACTCCAACCGTCCAGCGCGTCCGGAACAGATTGGGATTCGCCCGGAATCCGTTCGCCCCCGGATCAGCAGTGAGCTCGCGTTTTGATTCGACAGCATCGCCGAGTGCAGCTTCCAGACTCGCTTCGGAATCAGGGACGAAATATCGAAAAGCGATTTTCTTCTCGTGGCCGTCCCGCCGCACGATCCAGGCATCGATGCGATCGACTATGAACCCCGCTTCGGGCGTATGGCGCGCAGTTTCGCTATTCGCCGGCGCGACTTCGATGCGGAGTGCAGTCATCACAGGCACATCGATCTTAACCGTCAGTTCGTAGACCACTTTACCCGGAACGTTGGGACCGGCTTCAATACCTCCATCGTGGATCGGGAGCGCAGTCACCCTGCCTGCCTTCGTTCGAGCCGCCTTTCTGGTCTCGGCAATCGCCATTACCAAGTCCCTACGCTCGGACTCTTCCTTCTTCGGCCGCAACCTCTTTTCTTTCAGGTGGGCCAAATGCCGCTCCAGTTCCGATGTTTCCCACTGCAACGCGAGTGCCTCGCTGGCTAAGGCCGAGTTGATGGGCAGTGGCGTCCATTGCGATTGCGCCTCGGTTAAGCGACCCTGGGACACGACCGCTTGCCTCACCTTCGCAAGCTCCCCCTGGAGTTGAGACGCCTCAGAGTAGCGCGTTCGGTCCTTCGGAACGCGCAGAACAGGGGTATCCTCAGGAAGGTCCGCATCTTGAGTGGTGTTGAAGAATGCAAGCGACTTGTAGTATTCGGCGTGGCGGATGGGATCATAAGGATGCGAGTGGCATTGCACGCAATTGATGGTCAGGCCGTTCAGCACGGACCACGTCGTCGCCGACCGGTCCATCACCGCCACCATGCGGAACTCCTCATCGTCCGTACCGCCTTCGTCGTTAACCGGGGTCTGGCGGTGAAAGGAAGTAGCGATTTGATCGTCAAACGTAGCGTCAGGAAATAAATCACCCGCTAACTGAGTGATCACGAATTTGTCGTAAGGAAGGTTGCGGTTAAAAGCATCGATCACCCAGTCGCGATATGGCCAAACACCGGGACGCTCCATATCTTTCTCGTACCCTTTGGTGTCTGCATAGCGGGCCAGATCCAGCCACAATGAGGCCCAGCGCTCGCCGTAACGGGGCGATGCCAGAAGGCGGTCGACCTGCTTTCCATAGGCATCAGCTGAGCGGTCAGACAGAAATGCCGCCTGCTCCTCTGGTGTCGGCGGGAGTCCGGTAAGGTCGAGAGAAACCCGGCGAAGTAGCGCAGACTTATCCGCTTCGGGCGACGGCGCGAGTCCTTCTTTCTCCAAACGCGCAAGAATAAACTGGTCGAGTGGCCGGCGAACCCAATCGGCACGTTTGACCGCAGGCAAGGGCTGCGGCTTCGGACCGACAAAGGCCCAATGATCTTCCCACTTTGCCCCTTCCTTGATCCAGCGGCGCAGCAAGGCAACCTGCTGCGGCGGAAGAGGCGGCGCATGATAGGGCATGCGGGTCTCAGGGTCCGGGGAGGTGACTCGCGCAATCAGTTCTGACTCGTCCGGTTTTCCCGGAACGATGGTTCGACGTCCGGACTTGCCCACGCCTAGGGCTTCGTCACGAAACAGAAACGAAACCCCGTTCTTTTGCCGCACGCCGCCGTGGCAGTGCATGCAGTTTTGATTCAGGATGGGACGGATATCGCGGCTGAAGTGCACCTGGTCGCTGGACGACCTAGGAAGCAGGCGCGGCCCTCGCACCANNGGCAATTATATTGCCAATTCCTTAAGAACGATGCGGTGATTTGCTGGCCGCAAGCTGAGGATTAGCCAGAGTGTCGGGCCTTCCGATGGAGGGGCTTGACGCGGCAGTTACGGGATGAAGCCCGGCACGCCATGATGGAAAATTGGGTTCGCTAGGGCATTGGGAGAATCCGAACTGGAAAATGGGTCGACGGAAATGACTAACGCACGGGTGGTGTTCTGCGCGCCAATTTTCAGCCCGATGCCAGCCCGATGAAATCATTGGGCTGACTCCGAAGCGGGCTTCATCCGGTACTGGGTCCAATCTCCCTGCGCGCTCTATCTGCGCTCTGTTTGCGTGGCTATCATCGCTTTAGGTGGCCTTAGGTGTCATCTACTGACCTGCATGTTGTTGAATTTTAGTTTTCGCGAGGATTCGACCCCCACTCGCTTCCGCCATGTAAAGACGTGCAAAATAACGCCGGATGAGCAGGGCATTCCGGGGTCAATTCGACGTCGCTGGATACCTCCCGGTATGTGATCACACGGTCCCGAGTGTTCAGATGCGAACCGCGTGTGCAGAAATATTGTCTCAAGATGAGAAGTCCGCTGGGCGTGGGCTACCAATAGATGACGCTCTTAGCTCCCTAAGATTGTTCATGGTGTGAGTGGGGAGATGCCATCTTCAGCCATCTTCACGAACCTTCCCGCGGCGGGCTCGGTCAGGCGTCTCCTTCTTATTTCCATCGAGCATATGGAGTTGGCAGCAAGTACCCAAAATGCGGTTGGCCCCTTTTTAACATGCCCCGTCGTTCAGGATGGGCACGCTGAATTTAGACCGTGCATATAAAAAGGTGGCCCTAGCTTCAACGCCTCCCTCGACATTCGCAACAGAAGGTTGTACAGCTTGGACCTGTGTAGGAGCCGCTGCCTGCCTCCGCTTTCTTCAGAGGATGGATGCCATGTTGCCGAAGGATGGACTCGTGCCTGCGCTGCGATTGAAAGCGTCCTCAGAGAGGAACTCAACATTGGCCCTCTCCTGTGGCTAACGAGAAATGAGGATGAAGCTCACTGGAACCGGGATGAGGAAACGGTGTCGTCTGGCTTCCACAAAGGCCGCTTAGGGAGCCCCTGATAGGCCAGTTGCGGAGCGCCACGAGGATGTGGTCGATTGTGGAGTCGGTGCACCCAGTCGCTATGGGGTCGCGTGCGGCCGCACGTTGTCGGCGAGGGATGGCGTCACGCCTGCTCTGGGATTGAAAAAACTCTGAGGCAGGATCCCGAGCGTGACGTCCCTGATGTGGATGACCAAAAATGAAGCCAGCCAGGCAAAAAAGTAGCGCCACCTCAGGAGGGCCAGAAATATGAACGACGAACGTCTCAACCGATACTGCCTTGTATCGACCCTGCCTTCCTATATCACGTTTGTCGTTGTGGGCCAGCGAGATGACCGACCGTCGGTAGTCCCGGCTACTTTGGTTTTGTTAACACTCTGAAAGAAATAATAGATTCCAGCCACAAGGCCGCCAATTGCCACAAGAAGCACCAACGCATCCCAGATTAGAAAAGGCCACATCATCTCGCCTATGCTACCGCTCTTTCCGCCCTCCGCTGGTCGCAAACAGTAGGGCTGCGGAGAGGATGATTTCGCGGGGTTCTTTGCTTATGAGCGTAAGCGCAAAGTTAGGTTTTTCGATCCCCAAGCGGGGCAAAACAGTCTTCCTCTGTTTGTTGCGGTCTCAGAGGGAACCCATAGTCGGCGAGTCAGATCGGCGGGGTTGCTGTCATAGGCGCACTGAATTGTCAACGCACCTACCACGCACTATAATTCGAGGATACTTTGGAATCAGAGACATAACGGCAGTGCGCGTCTCTCTCGGTGGGAGCAGGGTCGCAAGCTTGCTGTTTTCCCGAAACGGGATTAACAAGGCGGAGAGAGACTTTTCCGACTTAGAAGGGTTAACCTCGGGATTCAGGGTAGTGGCTAAAGTGCGTCGAGGTCTCGCTGTCTGCGTCCGAAAGAGCGTCGCTGAGGACGATCAAGGCCGCCGAACTGCACTTGGGTCCCTGAAAAGGTGTGTACCGCACAGTTCGCACGCCCATTGAGGGCGGAACTCAGGGTTGTGTAGTGGAGAATTGATGAATTCTGTGAGGTTCGCTTGTCTCGCCACGGTTTGCCCATCGGACTTGAGGGCGGTTCTTCGCGTTTGCTTTTTTCTTGCCAGTTGCTGCATCAGCGTTCTCAGCCAGACGCGACAGCAGGCGCCTGTTCCTCAGTCCGAACTGGCACGTCAGAACATGGCGCGCGTGGCGGGTTCTACTCGCCAGTTGGTCATAATCCTGCACGGCGATCCCGGCCTCATGGTCGAGTTGAAGCGCTGGATCGCGAAAGACGCGACGGACCACGGGCAATTAATCGCGGACTCAGACCTGACGGAGCAAGCGATTTTCGACCGCCTTGAGACCGACATCAATTTCCGCGCGGTGGCTACATTGCTGGTGCAGAAGTATGGCTACCTGCAGCCCACGGTGAATCCAGACTCACCGCTTGCTAAACAGCAGGAGCTCTTAATGCAGGAGCGGGTCAAGTGGCTGGCACAGGATGAGGAGACGGAGCGTGCCAGTGCCCGCCAGCAGCAAAAGCTCGTTCAGCAACAAACGCGAGCTTGTGACCCTCGGATCAACTCCAACTGCCCAGCCCAGGCTGGAGGGTCTCGCTCCTCTAGCCAACAATTGCAGGAACAGCCAGGAATCAATCAAGTCCCAACAGAAGTTCCAGGGTTGGAGACTCCGCAGACCTATCCTCCTACCACCAACCCTTATAACCCGCCACAGCGTACCATTCCGTCCAATGACGTGACCGAATTACTGCGAACCAGCGGGCAGGATCCGCTCGCGTTGGAGGAGGTGCAGCCGGGTAGCGCTTTTGGCGGTCAATCCGCGCAATCGAGGTCCATGCAGAGTGACGAAAGCGGCGGGGGCGGCGGTTTGCCCCAGCGCAGCAATCAGGGCGGCCAGCAAAATCCGGGTTCGGCGATGTCAGGAACCGGCGTCGACGATCTATCCTTGAGTTCAGATTTTCTCGACGAAGACCTCAGCCGGAGCTCCTACTCGACCCTGGCACCGGGGGGTTCGTATCCAGCCGCTTCCTCTGGGACAAATGGTGCTGGGAGCTCGCGCTACAACAATTCAATAAACAATTCCGTTGCGCGCGACAACTGGTTGCGCGCACGGGAGTCGACCAGCCAGAGCCAGCGCATGGTGCGAAGCCCTGATCCCTACAAAGATATTCCGTCCTTGTATGACATGTACCTACAGGCTGCGCCTCGACCGCCTGCGGTCGAGCGTTTCGGGATGCAGGTTTTTGAGAACGGCACGCGCGATCTGCAGATGATCCCCACGGATCTTCCCGTCGGGCCCGACTATGTGCTGGGATCCGGTGACGGGTTGACCGTGGATCTGTGGGGAGGAGTTACGCGGCGGTTCTACCGTGTGGTCGATCGCGAAGGCCGGATCAGTCTGCCTGAAGCGGGGCCCATGCTGGTCGCGGGAAAATCGCTGGCCGAGGTGCAAGAATCGGTGCAGAAAGCTTTGCGGACCCAGTTTCACGAGGTCTCTGCCGATGTGTCTCTGTCGCGGCTGCGGACGATTCGGGTTTATGTGGTGGGTGACGTTCTTCGCCCTGGCGCCTATGACGTGGGTTCGCTTTCTACGCCGCTGAACGCTCTGTTCGCTGCGGGTGGCCCGACGGGCCGCGGGTCGTTGCGCATTCTCAAACATTATCGTGGAAACCAACTGGTGCAGGATGTCGATGTTTACGATCTTCTGCTGCACGGAGTGAAAGGTGATATCGAGCGACTGGAAAATGGCGACACCGTGATGGTTCCGCCTCTCGGTGCAGAGATTACCGTGGAAGGCATGGTTCGCCGACCGGCGATCTATGAGCAGAAAGACGAAAAGTCGCTGGCGGATGCAGTCGCCCTTGCCGGCGGCCTTCTTCCGAGTGCGACTCTGCGTCACGTCGAAGTGCAGCGCGTGGTTGCGCATCAGAAGCAGACCATGCTGAGTCTAGATGTTCCGCAGGCGGACAGCGCCGAGGCAGCCACAAAAGAGCTGGAGGCGTTCCAGATCCAGGATGGCGACAGGATCCGGATCTTCCCCATCGCGCCGTACAGCCAGGATGCGGTGTACCTGGAAGGTCACGTGCTCCGACCGGGGAAATATTCCTTCCACGAGGGCATGCGAGTGACCGACCTGATCGGTTCCTACAAAGATCTGCTGCCGGAACCGGCATTGCAATATGGCGAGATCATCCGATTGAGTCTGCCAGATTTCCGTCCGACGGTGGAGAGCTTCAGCGTGGCCGAGGCTCTGGCTGATCCGACCAAGGCTCCCGCGCTTACGCCGTTGGACACGGTCCAGATTTTTGGACGGTACGACTTTGAGAATCCACCAGACGTTTCGGTGCTGGGGGATGTGCGCGCACCCGGGACTTACCGAACTTCAGGAGATATTCATCTTAGCGATGCTATTCATCTGGCAGGCGGGCTTTTGCCGGACGCGGCGACTCTGGACGCCCAGGTCTTCCGCCACATGCCCGACAGCACTCTGAAGATTCTGAACGTCAGGTTGAGCAGTGCGCTCGACGGCAGCCCGGCGGATAACATCGCGCTGACATCGAGGGATCGAGTTCTGATTCACAGAAGCGCTGCGGCAGCGGATCCGACCACGGTCTATGTAAAGGGAGAAGTGGCCCGGCCTGGGCGCTATCCGCTTACCGCGGATATGAAAGTCTCCGATCTAATTCGCGCGGCTGGCGGCCTCAAGCAAAGCGCCGACCTCCAGACGGCCGACCTCACGCACTACGTCTGGAAAGATGACAAGCAAGTCACGGGCGAGCAGGAACAAATCGCGCTGGCGGGCGTGTTGAGCATCGTTTCGACTGCGAATCCCGGGTTGAACAATGCTGTATTGAAAATTACCGCAATGAACAATGCCGTATTGAACGATCCTGTATTGAATAACGGCGACGTGCTCTCTATTCGGCAAGTGCCGGGCTGGGCTGATTTGGGTGCCTCGATTATCGTTCGCGGGGAAGTCGTGCATCCGGGAAACTTCGGGATTCGGCCGGGCGAGAGACTGAGCTCTGTGATTACTCGTGCAGGCGGCTTTAGTCCAGGGGCTTATCCGTACGGTGCAGTGCTAGTGCGGTCTGAGGTTCAAATGCTTGAACAAAGATCGTATGGCGAGCTGGTTCAGCGAGTCCGGGAACAGCAGACGAATCTGAAGCTATCGGCTACGATTGCGACCGACCCGGATCAAAAACTCGCGGCGGAATCCGCTTTGGTCCAGTGGCAAACCACGCTTGACAACCTGGCCGCCAGTCCACCGACCGGTCGCGTAACGATTCAACTCTCGTCGAATATCCGCAGTTGGGCAAATACCTCTCGCGACATAGCGGTGAGGGCCGGAGATGTGTTGGTGGTGCCGAAACGGCCGAGCTATGTGCTGGTTCAGGGACAAGTGTACGGACCTACTGCTGTGGCGTACCGTCCGGGCAAGAGCGTCCGATGGTATTTGATGCAAGCGGGCGGCACCACGAACATGGCGAACCGAAGAGCCATCTTTGCCATTCACGCGGATGGAACGGTCATTGGCAGTAACAGTTCGCACTGGCTCACAGGGGACGCATTAAGCGTGACCTTACAGCCGGGCGATATAGTGGTTGTGCCCGAGAAGGCGCTGGGCGGTCCGCCCATATGGAAGAATCTGTTCCAGAATGCACAGATCATCAGTTCGATTGCCACGAGCGTAATTTTAGCTACGGTATATTTCTAAGGACTCGTCGGTCAACCGATGTTTGGCTCTTCGATCGTTAAAGACGATGTTTCTTCTGGTGAGCACGGCGGTTGCATTCGGGCTATCCCCTCTGCCGACCCCGGCCGTGCGTCCGGTCGCGCAACCGGCCCCACAAACGCAAGCCTGCGTCATCACCGCCAAATCAGGATCGTGGCCGGCTTGCAGCCGGCTTGAAGTGGCGAGGTTGTTAAAGGGCTTCTTGCTGATCTTTTTTTGTTGACAAGGAATCATGGTTGCTGTATTTCTGTCGGGACTTGATTCGTCCAATTTGTAATTTTGGGGTGTAGTACTGGGGAGGGTTACAAATGATTCACACTCGACGTGTTCTGCATGCGTTTTCGATCGTGGCATTGCTCGCTTTCGTGATGGGAGTTCTTGGCGCCCAGGCGGTGGCCCAGAATGCTGCTGGCTCGGCAGAAATGGGAAAGCCGACGTCGTCCACGGAGCCAGTCGTGCACGACCTTCCGCCCAACGTTCCCGGGCATACCGAATTCCTCGATTTTAAGAACGGGTTTCGGGGAATCGCTTTCGGAACCCCCGTGGGGCAGTTCAAGAATCTGGAGATTTTACACGATAGAGGCGCCATAAAGGCCTATCGCAAGACCGACGATACTATGGATATTGGAAATGTGACGCTTACGAACATCGTCTACATTTTCGTGCGTGACAAATTTTATGCGGTTTCCCTCCACGCCGACGGCGGCTACAATGGCACGAACCTGCTGAAAGTGTTCCAGGCGGCGTTCGGCGCGGGTGCTCACCCGGAGGGGACGTCGGGGAAGTATTTTTGGGCGGGAAAAGTCGCAGGCGCTCACTTCTTTGAAGATGTGGAGCCGAACCACGAAGTGAGAGGATGGATCGGCAGCCTTGAGATCCAGAAAGATTACGACAAAGTGATGCAAGAGGCGTTCACGTCGGCGGCGCAACAACTGTAGTATTTGTTTCAACCATGGGCGGCACACGGGGAGGAAGCATGGCTCGTCTTCTATCGTTGTATGAGAGAATCCGTAACTGGTTCTTGGTGCTGATCGGACTTCTGATCGGCGTCCAGGCTGGTGTTCAACCGACAAACGCGTCTACCACCAGCAAGCCCCCGGCGGCGATCCCGGAGAGGTTGGCCGCAGTCCGAAGCCGCATGCAGGAGCTTCAGCAGAACCCTGCGCTGGATGAGAAGAAGAGCGATAAGGGCGACCCGACCCTCATTGCCCAATGGGGCAATCGTTGGGCTAACTGGAACAACTGGGGAAATTGGAACAATTGGGTGTCCTGGAACAACTGGGCAAACTGGGGCAATTACTAAAGGTTTGGCTGGATGTCGGACCTTGTCCGCTGGTGCCAGTCGCCCCGATCAGGGGTTAATCAGTAAGACTGTCAAGCTGCAACTAAGGTTTGGCTGGAGGTCAGGCTTTGTCCGCAGGTGTAATTAGTGGCCCCAATCAGGAGTCAGGCAGCAAAACTGTCCAACTGCTCGTCCTGCAGCCGACGCCTTTTTGCAACATCGACTGCGATTACTGCTATCTTGCCAACCGCCTGAGCACCAAGAAAATGTTACCCGC
>PMHI01000780.1:13839-20330 GCA_003156615.1 Acidobacteriaceae bacterium
CGCCACTCCTTTCAAACGAATGGAATGCTCATTAACGATGAGTGGTGCGATTTTTTTCACAAATGGTCGGTCAACGTGGGGGTCAGCGTGGATGGGCCCGCCTCGATCCACGATGCCCACAGGAAGGACCGTGCGGGCAAGGGCACTCACGCCAAAGTCATGGAGGGGATTCGGACGCTGCAACGCCGCTCCGTTCCATTTCATGCGATTGCGGTGGTCACGGCGGAGTCACTCCTCCACCCGGAGGCGGTCATCGATTTTTTCCTGGATACTGGAATTGACCGTGTCGGTTTCAATATCGAAGAACTCGAGGGGGCGAATAAAAGCAGCAGTGTTGCGGGCGATAAGGTTTCAAACGTTCGGCGATTCTTTGAGGTCATGGCGGGAGGCGAGGAACGCAGCCAGGGTAAGCTTACGATCCGTGAATTCGAAAACGCACGCGGAGCCATCAAGGGCAGCCATGTCCAGGACTGTCCATCGCCCGATTTGCGCAACGAGCAGACCATGCCTTACGCAATCCTGACCGTGGCATGGGATGGGTCGATGACAGCGTTCTCCCCGGAGTTAATTGACGCGAGCAGCAAGGACTACGGCGATTTCATCCTAGGTAACATTCTTCGCGATCCCATCTCGGACATTTTCGACTCGCCCAAGTTTAAGCAGATTGCCAACTCCATCGAGGAGGGCTGCAAGCGCTGCGCTCAAACCTGCCAATACTTTTCGGTCTGCGGGGGAGGCGCCCCGTCCAACAAGTATTTCGAAAATGGCAGTTTTGAATCCACCGAGACCATGTACTGCCGCAGTGTCATCCAGATACCGATTGACATAATGCTCACGCAAGCCGAAATGCAGCTCGGACTGTCGGTTCCCCAGGATCGGCCGGTGCAAACGGCATGAAAGCGCCGTGCGACGTGTATGTTATCGGGCTCGGCGTGTCCTTTCCGGAGCATTTGACGAAGCAGGCCGTGGATGCGATGGCAAGCTGTTCGAAGCTTTTCTCGATTGTCCAGGAACCTCTTCTCCCCTGGCTCCCGGCGGAAACAATGGGGAAAGTGGAAGTTATAAACCTCTTAGAGTCTTATGTGGACGGCACTCTCCGGATAGAAAATTACAATCGTGCAGCGGAAATGGTCCTCGAAGCGAGCGGCGATGGCAGGCCGGTGGGCTATGTCACTTACGGCAATCCCATGGCATACGACACGGTTGCTCAACTCATTGTGAAGAAGGCCTCAGAACTGGGCCGCTCGGCTCGCGTGGTGCCGGGAATCTCATCGCTGGACTCGATCCTGTGCGACATGCAGGTCGATATCGCGCCGGCGATCCAGGTGTTTGAGGCATCGTGGATGATGGCCTTCCAAATTGTTCCCCGCGTCGATACCCATGTAATCCTGATGCAGATGGGCTCGTTCGGATCGTATCGCTCGCATTACGGTCGCAGGCTGGCCGGTGGAGCGCTGACTGGCCTTATCAATCATCTGACTTCTGTCTATCCCAAGGACCACCGCGTGTCGTTGGTTCGTTCGACGGCAAGCGGAGAGCACCCGGAGAAAATATCCAGCTTCACCCTCGAGCGCTTGTCTGACGCAACTGTGGAGGAGCTGAGCGGCGCCTCGCTGTACATTCCAGCTGTGAGGCAGCCAATCCCAAACCCTGCGATGCTGGCAGAACTGGAAGCGAATTAAACCGGCGGGATCTCCTTCCCAGGCACTTACGGACGGCCGAGGGAATCGGGTTTGACGAAATTCGACACCCAAGCGCCGAACTCATCGAGCGAGCCGGGGCGATCCGGGGATTTATGAACTGCGCGAGCTGCGAAATCAGTCCTACATCCCGCCCCAGGCAGCGCACCTTGCATTTCGGCAAACAATTGTTAACCTTGAAGTCTTCTTCATGGCTGATTCTCGTTTCCTGCCTTGTGCTTTTCCTTCTATTCATTGGCCTGTTCATTGGCGTTGCGGCCGCGGGAGGTCCTGACGGCGAAGCTCCAGCTGGATTCGACAACTTGACCAATGGGTTCGTCAGCCAGTCCGTCTACGACTCTGCGCGCGCCGTCTTTGAGCAGCCTGAGACGATCGCCACCGGCCTGGGGCCTATTTACAACGGCCAATCCTGTTTTGAATGTCATCGAAACCCCGTCTCTGGCGGTAACAGCATAATTTCCGTATCGCGCGCCGGGCATCAGGACCCAACGACTGGATTATTCGTGCCTGCTCCCGGCGGACCGCTGATGCATGTCCATGCGATCCATCCAGCAATCGATATCCGCATCCCTGAGAGCGAGAATGTTCGCTCGCGCCGCAAGGCCACTTCGGTGCTGGGCGATGGCTACGTGGAAGCGATCGATGACGCGACTTTGCTGGCTCTCGCCAGGAGCCAGCAGGAAGAATCGAACGGGCGTATCGCGGGCGTGGCGGTTATGGTGCCCATTGTGGAGGCAGGCAACATACTCCGGGTGGGCCGCTTTGGCTGGAAGAGCCAGCACGCCAGCGTAGTTTCGTTTTCCGCCGACGCCTACGCGAATGAGGAGGGAATCACCAACCGGTATTTCCCGTCCGAGAACACTGCCCTGGGCAAGTCCGTCGCTCAGTACAAGGCTCTGGCCGATCCGGAAGACGAACGTCACAGCGACGGTTTCTCGCACCTGGACCGATTTGTCAACTTCATTCGCGCCACCAAGGCGCCAGCCCGCGATGAGACGATAGCGGCTACGCCCGACGCACGCGCCGGCGAGCAGGTCTTTGCGCAGATCGGCTGCGGCCAGTGCCACGTCGCTTCCATCCGGACTGCGCCGGCCGGAACCAAGATCAATGGTGGGCAGTTCCAGGTACCCGAAGCTCTGGGAGACAAGCTGATCCACCCGTACAGCGATTTCCTGCTGCACACTCTCGGCACCGGCGATGGCATTCCCGTGCAGAGCGGAGGAGACTCCACCGCGAATAAGATGCGCACCGCACCGCTGTGGGGACTGCACACTCGGCCTGAGTTGATGCACGACGGCGCTTCCCGCACCCCGGAAAGCGCCATCCTGCGCCATGGCGGCGAAGCTCAATTGGTGATTGATGAATTTCTCAAGCTGTCACCGCGGCAGAAAAAGGAACTGCTGACGTTCTTGAGTTCGCTGTAGCAGGGTGGCGGAGGAGACGCTGCCCCTGCTAGCGGAGTGCGCTGATCACGATAGACGTGCCGGCCATCATTGCGCACTGCAAGCTTGAACCGATGGGACGGTGAACCAGCCTCGCAAGGTCAGAGTAATGCTTAGGCCCTCGGAACCAATCGTCGAAGCATCGTGAATCACGTTATCCGTCGGCGCGATGTAGGCTTCTCCGGGGCCGATGCGCACTCTCACGATTGGATAGCCAGGAAACCGCGACATGAACGCCGGCCCAACCAATTCGCATGCGGGATCCAGGGTCTGTTGAGACGCTTCGGCCAGGAGTCGGGCGACATTCATCAACGACAAATTCAAAAAGAGAAAATGACGTGGTTCGGCTCCGATGTTCACGCAGATTCGGTTCAGAGAGCGGGAGCGGGCCTCCAAGGGGTATCGATCCCAACTATCCAAGTGCAGTCCTAAGAACTTACGATTGGCCGGGTCAAGAGTGACGGTTTCGAGCCCGGGACGATGCACGTGAATGCCGTGATTGAAAGGTTCAGTTTTATAGGCGAATCGATCACGAAGATAATCCACGAAAGGACCAATGAACTCCCGGATTCGACGCGGTTCAAGCTGGCGAAGTGCGTCCTTGTCGGTGTCGTTTACGACATTGCGCAGCGGGGCAAGAAGCTCATTCGGGAGGCTGGCAACGCCCACGAAGGCCACGTCCGTTACCCAGGAGTTCTGCCACAAACGCTTCCGCTCCCAGTCCGTAGGCTTGCGCCAGGGCGTTCTTGGCAGGAAAGCGCCTGGGTTATATTCCACCTCGTCATTTTCCGACTGTCCAGCGGAAATGGTCCCATCGCTAAGATCCAGGCAATCCTTACGGATTTCCTCGGGACCTTCGCAGCACACCAGCGGAATCAACTGAGGGGGGGCGCTCGCGAGAATCTCTTCCCACAACTCATGCCCCGGCGCTCGAACGGGTGGGGATTCCTTGCTGCCCGTTAGTATCCGTGGCCAGCCTGAGTTGAAGCGCATTAAACGTCTCGTCGATAAGAATTTTCTTTGAATTAATGCAGTACGATGTCCGGATAAAGACGGTAGGGACGGGTAGAATATCACATCGGGCGAGCCATGACGTTCGCGCAAGTGTTGCCCCGGAGCACGGCTCTGAAGGGGGATAGGGGGTTTGAAGTCAACCCTGGGGCTGAGACACGGCAAGGCGATGGTTGCCCGTTGAACCATCAGGGGCTGGTGGTGTTGGTGGGTGATGAAAATCGTTGCCCGTCGATGAAGTGGAAGTTGTATCCGGCGGGGGGACCGGCCAAGCCAGTAACCGAATGGGAACCTTCACCGGAGGCTTTTCTGATTTTGGGACGCGAGACTGCCGAGTGAGCGCAAATCGCGGATTCGAGGGAATATGGGTCCACGATTGCGAGGGTGTCATTGCAGCTCGGGCGGAAGACACATAGTTTCTTAGGAAGCAAGAGGCTGCGCACCCGAGCGCCTGGGCCGCCCCTAGCCTGTTTTGGGTCGCACTGGCCACTGTGAAAAATTCCTCTGCGCAGCTAAATTCTTGAGATTTCCTCGCGACAAGCGGTGTATGATTGTTTCCCGACAGCCAGCCGAGAGTTCAGGCCACTCGGGTGGGGAATCTGCTGTCAGCCGTTGCGTTTCTGGCCGTTGCCTGCGCCTGAAGCATCTTGGGAGAAAAATGAGAATGAACCAGCGACGTTTCCTTGGGTTGGGTATCTCAATTCTCGGAGTGCTAATCGTATCTCCAGCTTTATTCGGTCAGGTTTCTAAGGAGTCCGAGGCAGGCTTTCCTACCGACTGGAGTAGCCACCACCTGATCTTCTCGAAACCTGCCACCGCAGAACAGGCCAGGCGTGTGCAGCAGGACCCGCGCTATTGGCAGCAGATCGCTCGCCGGGCCCCGGCGGCGGTGCAGGAGCCGGAGATAGGCGGTGGGCTGGTTCCCGAGTTGCAGCTTGATTCAAGAGCGGGGTCAGGCGAGAGTCCAAAAATCAACAAGGACTGGAGAAGGAGCCTGGGCCCTGGCGGGACTGTCGGCGCCGGGAACTACCCCGCAAAGTTTTCGTTTCAAATCACGAGTGCCAATTGTGCCGGCGCGGCGCAACCCGATTTCGTGGTCTTCGGCACAGGCGTTCTGGGGTCGAGCTCACAGGCCACCATCGTGGCTGAAGACAATCTTTATTCCGGCTGTAGCGGGAGCGGGACCGTGCCTTCCTTCTACTGGTCCTACAACACCGGCGGCACTGTCAACACCTCTCCGGTGCTTTCCCTCAAGGGTACCTCAATTGCATTTGTGCAACTCGGTGGCGGCCATCCCTCGACCTTGGTGCTGCTGAAATGGGCCGAGTCAGGTAGGAACACCTCCAGCCCAGTGACCCTTACGTCGCAGACGACGGCCGCGGATTACTTCAGCTGCGCCGCCCCCTGCATGATCACGCTCCCGCTCCAGATCTCCGGCGCCGCTCAAGCAGACACCTACTCCTCCGTTTTCTACGACTATGGGCTAGACACCGCCTATGTGGGAGATAACGCCGGCTATCTCCATAAGTTCCATCCAGTATTCTATGGACCGCCCGCGGAAGTAGCAGCAGGCGGCTGGCCCGTGCAGGTAAACCCCAGTGCGCCTACCGCTCTTACCAGCCCGGTTTACGATTTTACGTTGGGGTATGTATACGTGGCGGATAATGGCGGTTTCTTGTATCGGGTCGACTCCACTGGTCACGTAACCAAGTCCGGCCAGTTGGATGTCTCGGACGAGTTTGATTCTGGCCCCGGCATCGTGCAAGGCCCAATCGTCGATTCCACGGCGGGATATGTCTACGCGTTCGCGACGAGCGACGGCAGCAAGAGTTGCACCGGTGGGTCGGACTGCCCCGCCGTTTACGAACTCCCCGCGAATTTCACTGCCGGCTCTAAGGGATCAGAGGCGGTGGCTGGAGCTAGCACGGTTGAACCCACCCAGCCCAATCCCATGTATATTGGCGCTCTTGACAGTACCTATGAGAACTCCGTGAACGGCACAGGAAACATCTACGTTTGCGGCAACACCGGCGGGCCTCCGATCCTGTACCAGATCCCTGTCGCGGCTGGCGTTTTCGGTACCGTCACCCCAGGGCCGGTTATTTCGAACGACACTACGCCGTGCTCTCCCGTAGCCGATATCCTGAATCCCAATATTCCCCTTGCTTCCGGAGGCGCTACCGAATGGATGTTCGCCAGTGCGGTAAACGGCGGAATCTCCTCAGGGTGCGCCGGTGGCGGATGCGTCTTCAATTTCAAGGACACGCCCTGGCAACCGTCGACCAATTATGCGATAGGGCAGGAGGTCGTGGACAGCCACTTTCAGATTCATGCGGTG
>PMHI01000433.1:0-20781 GCA_003156615.1 Acidobacteriaceae bacterium
GGGCCTTTGACCACGTCAAACTGCACTTGCTGACCTTCCTGCAGGCTGCGGAAGCCGCTCGCCTGAATGGCCGAGAAGTGCACAAATACATCCTCTCCGTTCTGGCGGCTGATGAAACCGTAGCCTTTGGCGTCGTTAAACCACTTCACTGTTCCTGTTTCCATGGTGTTGCAATGTTCCTTTTTCTTTGATGTAGCGCTCAAACTTTGGAAGGCTTCTTCTGCAGGCAGGTCACGCGCTGGTTGGCGAAGGAACTGGGTACTGCGAAGGAACTCTAAAGATCAAACGCAACTAAATTGTATGTGAAGAGCCACCAAAAAGCCACAATATTTCGCTACTTGCAAACCTAAGTACATGTATTATCAATAACCTAGGGGGAGTCGGACCGTTTCGAGCCAAAGGCTTGATTTGCCAGCCGGGCGACAAAAGATACATCATCAGGGATACATGATCAAGAACCTGCTTTTCGGCAAAGCTTTGATTGGAATTGCACTCGTGACTCCGGCTTGGGCGGGGATTGTGGAAGATGTCCGCCAGGCTTTGGCCCAAAATGGTTTTTCCACAGCCGAGGGCGAACTCAACTCTTACCGCGCCAAGAACGGCGTCAGCGGCGAATATGTCGAGGCCTATTCGTGGATGGCGCGCGCCGCTCTCAGCGCTCGCGACTACGATCAGGCGGCGGCCTACGCCAAACAAACCAGCGCCCTCGCCATCGAGCAACTCAAGCAGCGCCCGCTCGATGCCGAACCACACCTGCCGCTCGCCCTGGGCGCGGCCATCGAAGTTGAGTCACAGGTGCTGGCAGCTCGCGGCCAGCGTAGACAAGCGATAGCGGTTCTCGAGAACGCACTCGACACCTATGCCCATACGTCGATCCGGGCCCGCCTGCAGAAAAACCTGAACCTGCTGTCGTTCGAAGGAAAACCTGCGCCTGCACTCCGCACGGAACAATTCTTGGGGTCGAAACCGCCCACGCTTGCTCAGCTCAAGGGTTCGCCCGTACTGCTTTTCTTCTGGGCGCACTGGTGCGGTGATTGCAAAGCGGAAGCACCCATCGTGACGCAGCTTCGGACGGAGTTTGCGCCGAAAGGATTAACCGTCCTCGGCCCCACTCGACTCTATGGCTATACCGCCCAAGTCGAGAACGCTACGCCGAGCGACGAGCTCGCCTACATCGACGCCGTGCGCCACCGCTTCTACGCCGGCCTGCTCGATATGCCGGTTCCTGTCAGCAAATACAACTTTGAGACGTACGGCGCTTCCACTACGCCGACGTTAGTATTGCTCGACCGCACGGGCAAGGTCGCCATGTACCATCCCGGAGCTTTGCCGTACGACCAACTGAAGATCGAGATTGAGAAAGTAGTCGCGCGATAACCCGCTACAATTGCCCGGTGGATCTTGACGATACAATCGTCGCCATCGCGACGCCGCCTGGGCGCGGTGGCATTGGAGTGGTGCGTATCGCCGGGGCCCAGGCGGGTGAGATTGCCCGGCCTATATTGCGGCTCAAACACGGTCTTGAGCCGGGACGAGCAATCTTCGGGGAACTCGTCGAACCGCGNNCCCCATTCCTATACCACCGACGACATCATCGAGATCGCCGCCCACGGATCTCCGGTCGTGCTCCGGCACATCGTCGAGCTGTGCATTGCGGCCGGAGCACGTCTCGCCGAGCCCGGAGAGTTCACCATGCGCGCCTTCCTCCATGGCCGCATCGATCTCACCCAAGCCGAAGCGGTCCGCGATCTGATCGACTCCCAAACACTTTACCAAGCGAAGATCGCCGCCCAGCAACTCGAAGGCGCTCTCTCCAAGCGCTTGCAGCCAGTGAAACAGAGGCTGGTTGAGCTGATCGCTGTGCTCGAGGCGGGCATCGATTTCGCTGAAGACGACGTCTCTATCCTGCCTAACCCAGCTATTCTTGAACGAATCGCCGCCGTCCGCCAGCCCCTCGAGCAACTGGCCTCGACCTTCGCGTACGGCAAGATCGTGCATCAAGGCTTGATGCTGGCCATCGTCGGCCGTCCGAACGTCGGCAAATCAAGCTTGTTCAATCGCCTGGTCGAGCGCGAACGCGCTATCGTCACGTCCACTCCCGGGACCACCCGTGACTTGGTCAGCGAAACGGTCGCCATCGGAGGCATCCCGATCCAGCTTATCGACACGGCCGGAATCCGGCAGGCCCTCGACGAAGCCGAATCCATCGGCATCCGCAAATCCATGGAAGCGTTGGCGGATGCCGATTTAGTCCTGGTCGTGCTCGAAGCGTCGCAGCCAGCGACGGTGGAAGACGATGAATTGCTGCGCCAAACGCAGAATCGTCCGGCAATCGTTGTTCGGAACAAGTGCGACTTGGCGGGCAGTGGCCCGTGGTCAGTGGCCAGTGGCCAGTCATCTACAGATCCATCCCGGGTTCAGGTCTCTGCCCTGACCGGGGAGGGCATCCCTGAGCTGCGTGCCGAGATTCTGCGCCACATCGGCGGCGATAGCGGAGCACAAGCCGAAGCCGGATTTCTCACCAACGTCCGCCATCAGGGACTGGTCGAAGACTCACTCGCCGCGCTCGATGTCGCTACCGGCGCGGTGACGGCCAAAGTCCCCCACGAGATGCTGCTGCTCGATCTCTACAACGCCCTGCGGCCGCTTGATGCCGTCACCGGAGCCACCACCACCGACGACATCCTCAACTTGATATTCACAACGTTCTGCNNAATTCCCATCGAGGATAGCCGTCAGCGATCATCCCTTTTCCCATAATCACCAATCGGTTCTCTGAACCCTCTGCCCTCTTGGTTAGCGGTGCGGGAAATTGGACTGGTCGGAAGTCCCGCTACGCTACTGCTTTTCGGGACGGCAGTTCAGCCGAGGGAACGTGTACGACAGGTTTTTCCTGCAGTAAGAGCTCGGTAGCCTGCACGCGGCGGTCGGCGTGGAACCATCGCTGCACCACGTTGTCGCACAACAGGTTGGCCATGGAGAGCAAGCTCATCCCTTGATGGTGCGCCATCCAACATCGGACGATCTGGCCGTGCGGCGAGCGGACCCGGCCGCCGGGGGCCGTATAGTCAGCTGATTCGTAAAATCCTCGGGAGCCGAACCAACCGAGCGCCTCCATGCGGCGCAGATTGCGCAACGACCCAAGCCGATCAACACTCAAGGCCAGAAATGTCGAATAAGGCGAAATAACCAGCGGATTCGTCTCTCGTCTCATCAGCGAAAGCTGGGGCAAGCCGAAGGCCTGGTATTGGTAGTTGCCGTCCCCATCAAGTTTGAAATAGGCCGATTCCGAGATGCCCCATGGAACTCCCCGGCGGGCCGCGTAAGCTTGCTGCGATCGCACTGCCGCCACCTGCGATGAGTCGAGCAGCGTGTTGGGGTAGGAACGCATCCAGATGGAGGGCATCAGATACTCGAACATGGTTCCTGTCCATGAGAGCAGCACGGGTCGGCCATGATCGAGCGTATGCCCCCGGCCAAGAAGAAACCAGCACTCTTGAGGAACGTCTTCCTTGGCGATTCCGACAAACACTGCAGTGCGGGATTCTGTGGCCAGCAGGTCATAACAGGAATTCAGCAAATGTTCGGACTCGGCATCAAAACCAACCGACATCAACCCGCGATCGGGATCGAGCAGAAAGCTGAAATCCATATCATCGGCCAGTGCCCCGGCTTGGGCGCTAAGCTGGCGCAAGTTCTCGATGAGCGAGACAACGTTTGACCGAGCCTCAACGAGCACCGTCATAAAACGCTCGCAAAGAGGCTTATGCGTCTCAGCTACGGAAGACAATACCCGATCAACCGCCGCCTCCAGCTCCCAAATCAAGTCGGGCAATTGCTGCAGCGGAATGCGGCCCAACAATTTTGCGTCTAGTCCCAGTTCTGCTCGCAGGGGCGCGAACTCCGGCAGCCACCACGGTTCGTATGACGCGGTCACCTTTCGGATATTCTCGAGCGCCAGCTGCGCCTGCTCGAAAAACCAGCGTGTGTCGGGCGTAGCAGGGGAGGGGCCAGAAACAAAGTAACTCTCCAGATCCGCAGCCTGCAGCTCCAGGATCGATTGCAGCCAGCTTTCTTCTCGGAACTCGGCCTCCCATCGGGCCAGTTGCTTTTGCGGGAATGCCGTTGCCTGGGCGAGAACCCGGAGATGGTCTAACAGACCTTCCGCCAGACACGGCTGGCAGAGCGGCTGACGCAAGCGATCCAGGCAGCCTTGTTGCAGCGTCCAAAGAGAAGCCAGCAGATTGCCGCTATCGACAGAGGAAACAATCTGTGGCGTTAGCGGCGCGAGCGTCCGAGTGTCGTACCAGTTCAGCAAATGGCCACGATGCTTTGCCAGACGAGATACTGTCGTCAGAGTTTGCCGCGTCAAGACCGCCAGCTCGGGAACTGTCAGATATCCAAGCTCCACTGCAATCTGCCGCGCATTGAGCAGCAAACCGAGATTGGTCGGAGAAATCCGGGCTGCAACTGCGGGGGGCTGCTCTTGAATATTGTCCGGGATCAGCCAGTTGTGCTCCTCTGTGCAGAACTCTGCGAAATACCTCCAGGTGTGAAGAGCGGCCCGGCGCAGAAATAAGGTGTCCTGCCGCGAGAGGTCGTCCCCCGGCACAGCGGGCGACTCGTTGAGCCACCGGGCGACCAGTTTGCTGCCAGCCCACAGCGCAAGAATAGGAATCGCGGCAATCAGGGAGTGCGGACGCAGCAGCCAGACCAGCAGGCCCAGAGTCCCCGCGAGGAAAGGCATCCAGTCGAGGTAACGATCGAGCAGAGTGATGCGCGCACCGAGTTCGGCCTGCGCTGCCGTCTCCCACTCCAACAGCCGCTCTCGGGTCACGTTACGCCGCACCAGCGCTCGGGCCACGGCATCGAGCGAGAGTAGCGTCTGATGAGCGAGGAATACCAGCGACAGCAATACGGAAAAGTTTGCCGCGTAGAACGTGGCCACCGCCTCCCGCGCAATCGACATTTTGCGCTCGACGACGCTGCGCACCAGCGTGAATGCAAATTCAAACCAGGAGGGAATAATCAAAATCAAAACTGTCGCCAGAGTCCAGCGCAGCGCACTTTCCCCAGGTACGAACCAGTCAAACAGCAGGAGCAGAAATGTGGCCGGCTCTACCAGACTGCGCCGCAAGTTGTCGAGGATCTTCCAGCGGGAAATTGCCGAGATTGGATTCGCCACGCGGGCCCCGGATTCATCGGGCACGCGCGAGGTCAGCCATTCCGCAATCTGCCAGTCCCCTCGCAGCCACCGGTGTTTGCGACGGTTGGAAGCGCTGTAATGCGAGGGATAGTCCTCAATCACTTCAATGTCGCTGGCCAAGCCGGCGCGGGCGTAGGCGCCTTCGATGAGGTCGTGACTGAGCAGCGCATTTCTCGGAAAACGCCGGTCGAGCACGTGATGCACCGTGTCGACTTCATAGATTCCCTTGCCGGTGTAACTCCCTTCCCCATAAAGGTCCTGGTAGGCGTCAGAAAGTGCGCGGGTGTAGATATCGAGCCCCGTCTGGCCCGCATAGATGGCGGCGAGCCGCGAACTTGCCGTGCTTTGCACGCTCACTGCAACCCTTGGCTGCAGAATGCCGTATCCGGTAACCACGATGTTCTTCTCGGGATCGATGATCGCCTGGTTCAGGGGATGGACCATGGTCCCGACCATGCGGTGGGCCGCGCCACGTGGAAGCTCGGTATCGGAATCGAGCGTGAGCACAAACCGCACCTTCGACAGGATTGAGAGGTCTCCAACTTTAACCGGGAAACTGTCATACTCGGCGCGCAACAGCTTGTTCAAATCCAGCAACTTGCCGCGTTTGCGTTCCCAGCCCATCCATCCCTGTTCGCGAGGGTTGTAAGCGCGATGGCGATGCAGCAGAAGGAAGGATCCTATCTGCTTTCCGCCATATTTTTCGTCCAATTCGCGAATCAGCCTCGCGCACAGATCGATCAGCGGGTTGGCTTCCGGCGCCGGCTCGTCGGCATCGGGCAAATCGGTGACGAGCGCGAAGTAAATATTGCGGTCGTGGTTGCCCAGGAAGCGCACCTCCAGATCTTCGACCAAACGGCGCACTTGCTTCTCGTTCAGCAGGAGGGTCGGGATCGCCACCAAGGTCACGCAATCGTCAGGGATGCCCCCCGATAAGTCGAGCTTCGGTAGAATCTCCGCCGGCAGGAGAGCCCCGACCAGGTAATGCATGAGCTGCACAGCGGACTGCGAACAGGGCACCAGCAGCATGAGCATTGAAAGCAGCAGCAGTTCAGGCGGACTATTGGGGGGAGTCAGCCACAGCAGGATTCCCGTGATGATGGCGAAGGTGAGGATCGCGATTCCGGGAAGAAAGAATTCGTCAGGATGGCGACGCAGTTGGGCGCGCAGGCTTTGAAGTAAGTCGGGCTTGAAGCCGACTTTCTGACAAAGCAGAGCCTGGCCTTCGCCAATGAGGTAGTAGCCAATATGAGATTGCCTCAACTTGGAGCGGGGATCGCGGTAGGTCCTTATCAGGGCCTCTTGCGCCAGCAGCAGCGCTTCGCGGGCAACGTCCATTTCTGCTAAGTCAGACCGACGGGCAATTTGGGACAATTTTTTCCGATACAGGGTCCGACTTTCAAAATCCATTCTGGCGTATACATCCGCGGGGTCGCGGCGAAGGATGGCGTCGAAAAGAATCAGCGGTTCGAGAACCTCCTTCCAGGAAGTATGCGTTATATCCCGCAAACTCCGCACGCACACGCCCACGCCCGTGGAGGGGCCGGCGGGATTGTCCAGTAGGCGACGGCAGCGTGCCACAATTCGCTCCAGCAAGACCAGCTTCATCGCGGGGACTGCCGCCGCCGACACCTCGCGTAACTCCAGGACCGCGGTCTCCTGGAATGCCTGTAAGAACGTAGTGAATGCCTTCACCGAGAAGCGATTGCCGGTGAGATCGAGAAACGTCTGAGCAAGCGCCAGCACCCTGGGCACAATGTCGTCTCTCCTGCCGCGCGCGTGGGGCAGTTGCTTCAGTCGCTTCAGTTCTGGGACAACACTTCTCAGTTCCCCGTAGATGAGCTGGTCGTTGTCGCGGAACCAACGTAGATCGTCCGACGCTGGGTTGAGCTTCGCAGCCGCATCGACGCCGGCGTATAAGGGTTGGAATGCGCCCTTCAGCTTACGGCAACGGAGGGAGAATGTTTGCGAAGTGCGAACGCCCGGTAACCAGCCCAGCCGGGAAGCGAATTCCTTTGCCGCACTGCGCAGAGCCGGAAGGTCGGAAGCAAGATCGGAGAGTTCGCCGTCCGCTGGGCGCAGGCCTTCCTCTTCGACGATGCCCTCGGCTTGTGGGTTGGGAACCATTCTTGCCCTTTGGCCTAACGATAGCTGGCGGCCTGCAGTTCAAACATCTCCGCATAGCGGCCACCGAGACGAGTCAATTGTTCGTGATCTCCGTCCTCGGCAATGCGGCCGTGTTCCAGCACAACGATCCGGTCAGCCATGCGGACGGTGGAGAACCGGTGTGAAATGAAAAGCGCCATCTTTCCGGCCGTCAGCTCGGCGAAGCGCTGAAACACCTCGAATTCACTGCGGGCGTCCAGCGCCGCGGTGGGTTCATCGAGGATCAGGATCTGCGCGTCACGCAGATAGGCTCGAGCCAGCGCGACCTTCTGCCATTCTCCGCCGGAGAGGTCGACCCCACCGTCGAAGCGCCGTCCCAGCATCTGTTCGTACCCAAACGGAAGTCTGCCAATGACTTCGTCGGCCATACTTTTCTGTGCGGATTGCTGGAGAAGCGGAAGATCACCGATTTGCTCGATCCGGCCCACTGCAATATTGTCGCGCGCCGTCATTTCGTACCGCATGAAATCCTGGAAAATAACGCCGATCTCCTGGTAGAGGTCTTCGAGGTTATACTCGCGAAGATCGACGCCATCGAGCAGCACCTGCCCTTCAAGGGGATCGTAAAGCCGGGTAAGCAGCTTGACAACGGTGGTTTTTCCCTCGCCATTTTCCCCGATCAGCGCGATCCGCTCGCCCGAACGGAAATGAAAGTTCAACCCATCCAGAACCAGGCGAGAACTTCCGGGATAGCGGAAAGTCACGTTGCGGAACTCGAATCCGCGAGTAATCGGTCGCGGCACCGGCAGGGCATTGGGTTTCGACGCGATGGCTGGCCGCATCTCGAAAAAAGCTATCAGGTCGGTCAAAAACAAAGCTTGATCGGCGATGGAGGAGACGGTAGAAAAAATCTGCTGGATATTCGAGCTGGCCTGCTGAATGGAACCGGCGAGGAAGGTCAATTCTCCGATGCTGAGTACACCGCTGATGGTTCGCCAGATCACGAATACATAGGCTGAGTAGTAGCCAGCCGTCCCGATCATCGACAGGAACGAACCCGCCACCAGCCGGCGCCGCGCCAGGGAGACATCTTCGTCATAGATCTGGTTGGAAAGCCGGGAGAATCGTTCCGTAAGAAAGGGCGCCAGCCCGAAAAGTTTGAGTTCCTTAGCCGCCTCCTTGCTGCCGCCCAACACTCGCAAGTAGTCCAGTTGACGGCGGATCGGAGTCTGGCGGAAGTTCTTGGCNNCGCGATGGAGAGAGAGGCGGTAGTAATAACCTGCTGCACCAGCCGTCCGATGGACTGAATCATGCCCAGCCGGTCCGTGGCCTGCACCCGGGCCCGCTCCAGGCGATCATAGAAAACCGGGTCTTCGTAGGCCGCGAGGTCGAGCTGCGCGGCGTGTTTCATCACCAACACGCTCACGTGGCGCGTATACTTGTCGGCCAGCAGGGCGTCGAGAAAATCGATGCCTCTACTCAAAACGCTGCCGAAGACGGCCAGCGAGAATTCCGCCGCGACCAGCCACCACAGCCGCGCAGCGACGGCTTGATGCGCGGTGATCGCATGTACAATTCCGTCGATGATCAGCTTTGTAATCCACAGAAGGCCGAGGGGCAGAACAGCAGCGACCACGCGAAAAACAACCCCAAGAACCACCACCAGACGGCCGGCCTCCCAAACGATTCCGAGGACCGCGGGTACGTTCCTCAGAGCGGAAATGCGCTCGCGCCATCCATTCCAAGAATCCTGTTTTCCGGCCATGGGCGAGTCCTAAGAGGTGTTTGCGCTGGAGGTCCCAGTTTCAGACTCGAGCGACGCGACCCTGCGTCAGGTCAAACGACGCCCGATTTATCGAGTGTAGCCCAATGACACCCGGGCGACAAGATCAGAACCCTGGCTGTCCGTGAGCAGGTATTGGATGAGCCCAAGCTCTGTCGGGTTGGTGCGGGCTCCAAAAAACCAGCCATTGAGGGGTGCGAAGTGCGGACCGACTAGTATTTGATCAGTCCGGCCCGCTGCATCCCCCGCTGGGCTTCGGGGGTTTTCATGAACCGGTTCCAGACGTAGCCGGTCCGGAGATTCTCCGCCATCAGCATGGTAATACCGGTATCGATTCCGATTACGTCGGAGTCGTACCAGTTCGTGAGAGGGTTGAAGGCGTTCACAAACCCATATTTAGTCCAGGCGGCACTGTAGCGGCTCCGAATCGTTTTTAGGACCCGTAAGGTGGCTTCGGGTTGGAAAGGCAGCGACCCGCCAGCCGCGCTCGGCACAACGGTGCCGTCGATCGGCCCCGTGGCCGGCGGTCCACCCCAGATCACGTAACCGTGGTTCGAGTCCGAAGCGGTAATTCCCCATAAGTCGTCGCTGTAGTCGGAATACTGCTTCCCGAGTTCCAAACAGAAACGTCGGTGGACGTCGGTTGCAATCACCGAATTCTGGAAGTAATCGGCGAACTTGTCGCGCCTCCGACGAAAATCGAACCACGCTTGGGAGTATTGATGCACGAACAGAGGCGCGAAGGAACCGATGTAGCGCATACCGTCATATTCAAAGGTCAGGCGCTTCCACGCCGTCCAGGTTTCATCCTTCAAGGGATGACTCGACGATCCCAATCCCAGCAGGTACATCATCATCAGCTCGCTGTAGTAGTCCCAGCGGGAAGGCAGGAACCCGATTTCGGGCGTCCAGCCGTGGGGCAGCAGCGAGGTGTCTTCCGAGAGCCAGGTCCAATCCACCCGGTTGAAGATCAAGTCGGCAAGTTCCACGACCTCAGGATGGCGAAAGTGTTCGCGACAGGTGAGGATTCCGCACAGCAAAATAGCTGTGTCAACGGAGGAAACCTCGGAATCCCAAACCCGCTCGCCGTTATTAACGTTGGCAAAGTGGTAGAAGAAGCCGCGATGGTTCGGCAGCTTCTTCCAGAGGAACCGGAGGGCAGCAAAAACACGTTCCAGCGCATCGCTGCTCGAAACCAGGCCTCGCTGGTCTCCGATGCAAAGAGCGGTCAAACCAAAGCCGGTGGCCGCAATGCTGGCCACGATTCCTTCATCATTGGTGCCGACGCGGCAGCGGTCTTTCACCATCCCCGTTTTGGGGCTGGCTTGCTCCCAAAAAAAACTGAAGTTGGCAATTTCCAGCTCGTTCAGGAACTGGTCGTCTTCGGCAGACAGAACTGCCAATCCGGAAGAAGTAACTGGAGCCGGCGCAGCCTGCTGCGCCAGGGGTAGGGCCGACATGAGGCTTGCGAGAGGCAGGCACCCCCCCACGCCCAGCATCTGGCGCATCACCTCCCGGCGGGAAACCACAGTGGATCGGACATCTGGCATTCGCGTACTTCCTCAATCTTAAACGAACTCGCAGCTGGAAGGAATTATCAAAAGGATGACGCATGAGGAACCTCCCAGATTCAAACTTTCTGCCTCGTGGTCTTCGTCGTAGAATGTTTGAAGACTGTGGGCCTAGAGCGTGCCAAGAGAGTGGGATTCTGGATCGGCTCGACGATCATCGTTATGATTGTCGCCGCGCTGCTGCTTCGTCCGTGGTACGTGCCGAGACCGATCTCGCTTCGAGGAGCGGTCACGGTCGAGGACACGGACAGCAGAAAAGAGCAGCCCGTCGCCGATGTCGAGGTGACCGCTGATCTGGCCACAGGAGCGGCGAGGTCTGACTCCTCGGGTTTTTTTGCGCTCCAGTTGCGCAGATTCGTGCGGCGGGGCCACCCCGTCGTCCTGCACTTCCGGCAGCCGCAGTACCGTCCTCTCGACCTAAATGATTTCACCGGCGACCAGCTCTATGTCGTCCACATGCTCCCCCTGACCAGTGCGCCGCCTTCCGCGATTCGGCCCGGGGTAAAGGTCGCGAACGTCCGCGTCAGATACTCCGGCCGAGTGATGACTGAGTTTAACGTAGGAAGCGCGGTGAAAACGTTTCAGATCGATAACAAAGGGAATGTGCCTTGCAAGGGGCAGCGTCCGTGTTCTCCCGATGGCAAATGGCGAGCGGCAACAGGGGCGGCGTCCCTTGATGCGGGAACAGGGAATGAGCTCCGCAACGCCCGATCCTCGTGCATCGCCGGGCCATGTCCGTTCACCAGAATGGAATCAAACCACTTCTCGCAGGGCTTACAGATGATCACGGTCTCGGCTCGCAACTGGTCGGACACGACAACCTTCCTACTGGAGGCGGAAGTAGTCCACCCTATGGTGAGCCAGATTGTTCATGAGTCCTACCCGGTGATCTTTGGACAAGGTCTGAACTTCACTCTACCCTCGAGCGCCGAAGGCGTGAGCATTGAAGCGGAACTGGATGGGCAAATGATCATCTTCCCGCTTGGCCCCGCGCTGTTCTTGAGTTGGGCGAATTGCAACGCCAGAGTGAATCCGGACCAAACCAGGGTATACCGCTGCGACCTCAAGCCTGGGTACCAATTTCAGTGAGGGCGTCCAGGTGACATTCCTGTTTTGTGAAGTACGTCATCCCCGCTTAAGGATAACCATGCTCAGAATGATTGTCGGTTCCCTGCTCCTTTGTATTTTGCCGGGTCGCGCGCTGGCGCAGACTGCGGAAACCATCGTCGTCGACGGATCCGCTCCCGCGCGCGCTTTCCCCCACTTTTGGGAACAGATGTTCGGCTCCGGCCGCGCCATTTTGAGCCTGCGTGAGAATTATCGCCAGGACTTGCAGACGGTGAAACAGGCTACCGGCTTTCGGTATGTCCGCTTCCATGCCATCTTCCATGATGAGGTAGGCGTCTACGACGAAGATAAGCAAGGGCGGTCGGCTTTTAATTTCTCCTACGTCGATCAGATCTATGACGGCCTGCTAGCCAATGGCGTGAAGCCGTTCATCGAATTGAGTTTCATGCCCAATCAACTGGCAGCCAAACCGATCCTGCAAGCCTTCTGGTACAAGCCAGACGTGGCCCCTCCCAAGGATTGGACGAAATGGGACGACATGATCACCCAGTTCACCAACCATCTGGTAGACCGTTATGGCATCGAGGAAGTCAGCCAGTGGTACTTCGAAGTTTGGAATGAACCCAACCTGGACTTCTGGGCAGGAGACCCCAAGCAGAGGACCTACTGGGATCTCTATGACCACACCGCGCGCGCCGTCAAGGCGGTGAACCCTCGTTTGCGAATTGGTGGACCGGCGACCGCACAGGCGGCCTGGGCAGACGCCTTCATTCAGCATTGCGCGGCCAACCACGTTCCGGTTGATTTCGTTTCCTCCCACGTCTATGGCAACGACCGGGCCCAGGATGTTTTCTCGACCGACGACAATATTCCTCGCGACCAGATGGTCTGCCGCGCCGTGAAAAAAGTTCACGACCAAATCGCAGCCTCGGCTATGCCCAGCTTGCCCTTGATCTGGAGCGAGTTCAACGCCAGCTATTTCAATGAGCCTGCGGTCACGGACGCCTCGTACATGGGCCCCTGGCTGGCGGACACAGTCCGTCAATGCGATGGTCTGGTGGACATGATGAGCTATTGGACTTTCTCTGATGTGTTCGAGGAGCAGGGCGTGGTGAAGACGCCGTTCTACGGCGGCTTCGGTCTATTGGCTGAAGATGGAATTCCGAAGCCGGCCTTCAACGCTTTCAAACTGCTGCACCGGCTTGGGGAACGGCGCATTTCTATCAGCTCAGACTCGGCGCTCCTCACAATAAAAAAGGATGGCAGCCTCGTGATCGCCATTTGGAACTACGCGCCGCCGGAGCACGCCGGCGCTGCTAAAACCGTGACTCTGCACTTCCAGGGTGGGCGCTACAAGCGCGCGCTCGTTTCGACGGTCGACCCCGATCACGGGGACGTTCACTCAATTTACGAAAAGATGGGATCACCGCGCTACCTTTCGCAGACGCAGATTCAACAACTCAAGCAGGCCGCAGAGCTTCCCCCTGCCGCGCCGCGTAACCTGAAAGGCGGAGAATTGACTTTGACCGTGGCGTCCTACGGGCTCGCGGTGGTTGAAGTCCGATAGATCCAGAGGCCAATAACTCCCCCCACGACAGGCGGAATGACACCGCCATGAAATGCTCGCCCCGCTTAATACGCCGGGTCAGACCGAGTTCACGCCTGGCGAAACCGTTCATTAAAGCGGCGACAGTTCGTCTTCTTTTCCCTCATCCTTCCTTTCGCGAACGAACCTCTTCTCTAGAAATTGCTGTGCCAACTCCTTGCCGCCCATGCCGAATGCGATTGCCAACCCCAGCATCAGAGCTCCAAATGCGAGTCCGAAAGCAACCAGCACGGTTTCGTCTGCTACTCCCACTTCCTCAAAGACCATGGATAACACAAAAATAATGATGATCGTGCGAACGGAAACACTCAGCAGGCGCGCAGAAGGCAGGTTGGCGTTCACCGCGGCGAGCAGCGCGGCGCGAGAAAAAAAGCCAGCGCCCAGCAGACCGAAGAACATGGTAACGAGTGCTACAAATAGACGGGGTAAGAAAAGGAAGAACTTGGCGATTTGCTCCTGCAATCCAAACACCCCGAGCACGCTCACACCCAGCAGAATGAAGCCCAGCCAAGCCACCCAGAAGACAAACCGGCTTAACAGTTCGGTCGCTGACGGTAGCGCGGCCTTGCTGAGCAGTTGGGACGCACCTGCACTTTCCGAGAGCTTGTCGAACTTGATAAGCCGCAGGAAGCTGCGCAACAACACCTTTAAGAAGTAGGCGACTACCCATCCTACAAATGCGATGATCACCAGTACGATGATCCGGGGAAGGATGTGGGCAAAACCTCTGATGATCTCCTGCATGGCTTGCGTTAATTCGCTGATAATCATTTCCCGCATGATGACCTCACTCTCTACCGTTCCATATCTGTAGCAGATACGGTTTCATTCGTTCGAATTCAAGGCATAAGCCTTCGATATTGTTTTCCACGTCGTCGGCGGAACCGTTGCGATTCTCAGTCAGGAATGTGAACGCTCGGCCGCGAAAAAGCGGTGCCAGGGCCTGGATGATGTGATCCCGGCTGATGACCGATTTGTGATACGCCGCGGCGAACTCGTAAACCGTCTTCACCCACAGCTCCGAGGGGTATCGAAAATGGGCTTCTTCGAGACCAGCGATTCGCTGGAGTTCGGTCAGAGTCGAGGGAGAAAGAATAGACTGAAACACGGATTCTAACTCGGCCACTCCAGTCGAGAACATCTCTCGCAGCCGTTTCCGGTTTAGTCGCAGTGGCTCCAGAGTGAACTCCCGCTGGGTGCCGGTCGTAGGGATCGGCTGGGATCCTGTTTTGGTGTTCCATGACGAAAAGTTCGGTTCCAATGAAGCGAACAAGGCCCCGACTGTTTGTCGCATGGCCGGAACCAAATCGGCGGAACGCCTCTCAGCATGCTCCTTGGTTCCGAGGAAGGACTGGCAGATTCGGTAGTCTCCGGCAATCGCAGCTATGGTGAATTGAATTTCCGAAGCGGCTTGCGCGGTTTCTTCGTGCCATGGGTTCTGGGCAAGAAATCGACTCCCGAGGCGGCCAGAGAATGCGAACTCCAAGGCGTAGGGCTCGCGGATTTCTAAGCCATAAAGCGCACGGGTCATGGGATAGAGGAGATTCGTCAAAAGGATTCCATCAAACCTGTGCCTTTGATACGTCGGCAACACAAGATCAAATGTTTCTGCGTAAACGGGCCGCAGGAGAGCGGCCAGGGAATCGGCTGTAACTCCAGTCGATTCGGGTGAAATCACCGCGCACGCCTTGGCCCGCAACAATTCGGCAGCCGCCAAAATGGTCCGGAGCGCCGTCCCCCTGGCGGGGTTGCTGGCATACTGGGTGCTGATCGAAGGCAATGTACGGAGCGCGTACAGCTTGGAGCTACGCTGCGCATCGCCGATCGCGGCATTCACAACCAATTCGGGCGTGCCATCCCGCGACCCCCCGTCGACGTTGATAATGGCGGCTCTTTCCCGGGGAAAGAATGTCAGGATGCCGGCCTGGATCGTTTCGACGATCGAGCCGATCGTTTTGGCATCGTTGTGGGTGGGCACGCCCACCAGGATGTCCAATTCACCGACACTGATTAGCTGGCCGAGAAAAGCATCCGTGAGAAAACTTTCCTCCGCCAATCTAGCCTCCGTCATATTTTGTGGCGTCTTTCCTTGCCGAACCATCACTTCAGATTCTTGGCAACCGAAAACAGTAAATAGTGATAAGGGCCCAGGGTTAGCAAGTAGGGCACTTCACCACCCGCGGAAAGATGTTCTTGCCGAACATCTCGATCCGAATATTTACACGGCGTAAATCCAGTCCGACAGCCTGTGCCGCATTCGAAAGATGATTGACCACCAGGATCGTCTCATCTCCCAACTGTCGCACGTAGGCCAGTATCCCTGTAATTGGCTGGATAGAGACCCAATCGATCCGCTTCCGAGCGCAGGAGTCATTTTGCGAACGGCGGTGATGCGTCCCATCCCGCTGAGGGCAGAATGGTTGGTTTGCGACAACACGCTGACTGCCGCATAACCATAGACTGGGTCTTCGATCAATGGCGCATACAGTTTCGCTGGATCTGCGGCGGAAAACCCTCCGTTCCAGCCTCCGTTCCGCTCGATTGGAGTTCTCACTCCATCGTCGTCGGTCGAGCCAAGGGGCCAGCCGGCGCCGGATTCCGAGGTTCAGCCGCATCGCCTTGTCTCCGGCGTAGATATGGTTCATGCAGTCCCGTTCCACGTCGCTAATAACAGTTCTCCGTAGTGTGGCCGCACCATCAGCATTTACTATTGTGTGTACGGGAGGAACGATGCGATTTCGGGCGATTGCCTCGGATTATGATGGAACTCTGGCCCGCCATGGGCGGGTCGGACGCGATACTTTGGCTGGCCTCGAACGGGCGCGGCAGTCGGGAAGAAAGGTGATATTGGTCACCGGCCGGGAGCTTCCCAGCTTGCGCGAGGTATTTTCGAGCTTCCATCTGTTTGACTGGATTGTGGCCGAGAACGGCGCGCTGCTTCACAACCCCGCAACGCGCAAGGAGCGACTCTTGTGCCCGGCCGCGTCCTCTAAACTGGTGGCCGATCTGCGGAGGCAGAGGGTTCCGCTTTCTGTGGGAAGGTGTATTGTGGCGACGGTGAGACCTCATGATGCAGCCGTCCTTCTAGCGATCCGGGAGCTGAATCTTAGTTTGCAAGTAATCTTCAACAAAGAATCGGTGATGATCCTGCCCCGCGGAACCGACAAGAGTACAGGCCTTTCTGCGGTGTTGTCAGAGCTGGGGCTTTCCCGTCGGAGCGTTGTGGGAATCGGCGATGCCGAGAACGATCATGAGTTCTTGGGCGGCTGCGGCTGCTCAGTGGCCGTGGCCAACGCCATACCCACGCTTAAGCAACGTGTCGACCTGGTCACCCGTCGCGGCTACGGGGCTGGTGTGACGGAAGTCATCAACCGATTGATCGACAGCGATCGCCTCTGCTGACGGTTCGCCCGGCGTATACCCCGACTGCGCCTCCAACCTATTTGCTGCCTCATCCAGACGCACTTCACAGAGTTCTCCAATCAAGCTGCCCGCCCAGCGATAGATGTTGTGTTCTCTCACCACCCGGCGCATGCGTTGCATCCTGCTCTTCCGTTCCTCTGTGTTCATCTCAAGGGCGATGCGGAGGGCTTCTGCCGTCTGCTCGATGTCGTAGGGGTTTACCAGCAGCGCGTCCGGGAATTCGCGGGCAGCCCCGGTAAAACGACTTAAGACGAGCACTCCCTGTTCGTCTTGGCGTGCGGCCACAAACTCCTTAGCCACCAGGTTCATTCCATCGTGCAGAGAGGTAACCAGGCAAAGATCCGCAGTCCGGTAAAACCGCTGAATTTCATGGTGGCTGTGCTGCCGTTTCATGAAGACGATGGGCTTCCATTTGCCTGTCTGGAAGCGCCAATTGATGCGCTCTGCTTCGGACTCTACCTCAGCCAGCAAATCGTGGTAACGCTTGATGTGGGTGCGGCTGGGCGCTCCGATTTGCAAGAAGGTAAATTTCTCCCGGTAGGTCGCATGCTTTTCCAAGAGCCGCTCGATGGCCAGGAAACGCTCCAGGATGCCTTTGGTATAGTCCACTCGATCCACGCCCACTCCCAGGAATAGCGCTTCGATCCCAAGCTCCCGCAGCAATGCCGCCCGCTCCAGGTAGACCGATTCCACGGCCTCATCGGGAGCAGGATTCACGGGAAACTCCACGCTGATGGGAAACGGTTTTACCACCGTACGGTGCTCCTCGCGATTGACCGTGCAATGTTCCCAATCAATACGCGATTCCAAAACGCGATCCACCGTCTGCAAGAAGTTCGTGCAGTGAGATTGAATGTGGAAGCCAATCAAGTCCGCTCCCAACAATCCGTCCACGAGTTCCCTTTGCCACGGACAAATGCCGAACGCTTCGGGGTTCGGCCACGGGATATGCCAGAAGATCGCCACTCGCGCATCCGGGCGCGCCTTCTTGATCATCCGAGGCAGAAGCGCGAAATGGTAATCCTGTGCCAGCAGCACCGGACGGTCCAGGCCCTCCATCTCTTTCAGTACCGCGTCTGCGAACCGGCGGTTGGCCCGTTCATAGTGCTTCCAGTCGGAGACGCGAAACACAGGGCGCGTGTGAGCGATATGGCAGAGCGGCCAGAGCCCCTCGTTGGCAAAACCGTAGTAGTATCCTTCCTCTTCTTCCTTGCTGAGCCAGACGCGGCGCAACGTATAGCGGGGGTCCTCGGGCGGAACGCGCAAGCGGTCATGTTTGTCCACGGTCTCGCGATCTGCATCCCCACTCCCGTGCGCCACCCATGTTCCATCACAAGCACACAAGACGGGGGCGAGAGCGGTCACCAGTCCACTGGCGGGAACGATCGCTTCCACAGACTTGCCCTGGTGTCGATGGATATAAGGCTCTCGGTTCGCAACCACGAACAGGCGGCTGTTCTCCAGTCGGTCGCGAACGTGGACGGAGAGTCGTTCCGCAGTCCAGAAGGCATCGCCACTCTGGCGTAACTGGGCCTCCTTCTCCGCGGCGGAACGAGCCGCCGTGAGACTGGCGGCGAAGTTTGCCATTTCCTTGGCGAGCGGGCGGAACAAATCCAGATCGGGCACGACCGGCCTGGAAGAGGCTTTGCCCGTGCGCAGTGCTCGCATCCATTGCGCTGCCCGGGCAATGGGGCCCGCAATGCTCCAGCGCACAATCAGCAAGGTGGTGAGTGTGATCAGGAAAACCAGTACGAGCACACGCAAGAACGTGTCGCGCCATATCCTCCTACTTTGGGCATTGATGTAGCTGGCGTCGTGAACAATCGCGAGCCCGCCCACAACCGCTTCATCCTGATGCAGAGGGACCGCATAAATGTAGACGGAAGCCTCTCCCAGTCGGACGAATTCCCCTGCGCTTTGGCCGCTCCTGGCTGCCTGCAGGACCACCGCTGGTTCGGTTGTCAGTTGCGGCGCCAGTCCGGCAGTAATGGCGATGGATCCGCCTTGGGCGTTATAGACGGCAACTCCAGCCAGATGTTCCCGGTTGCTGAACCGGTCAACTACTGTCTGAAGGTCTTTACGTGGGCCCTTTTTAAGCAGATAGGGCTCGACTTTGTCCGCGAGACTCTCTCCCACTACTTCCGCTCGGTGCTCCAGATCGCTGCGCAGACCCCGCTTTTGAAACCGTACTTCATAGTAGGAGGAGAACAGCGAGATCAGTGTGATCCCAACGATCAGCGAGATAGTGAGGCGAAGTGTTAGGAGGCGCACAAATTACCTCGGTGCAAATCGAGTGCAGCGGCTATGTAAAAGTAAACGATGTGTTATCAATAGCTTAGACCAAGCCTGGTGAGCAACGACTTCCTCTGGATGGGTAAAAAAGACAATCATCGCGTGACTCGTTGAGCTCGCCCACTCCGAAGAAGACCTTTTCCTCTCGTCATTGCCAGCAGGCCCAGACCTACCCAATCCCACCAGCGATCGGGCAGCTTATGAATCTAAAGGTCTGAGTGGTACCGTCCTCCGCCACGGTGCAGTTACTATCCAGCCGCCGAGGCATCCCTTTGATTGATGCTGGCCTGCTCGGGGTTGCTGCTCGGTGCAGGAGTCTGTCCAAATTCCAATGTGACCAGCAGAACCGGTACAACGATCAAGAAATACATTCTACAACGATCGAAAAATACATTCTACATGGAATCCCCTTCCTGCCCCTCCCGGGATCCCTGATGTGTGGCGGTCTGAAATTTCACCTAGGATTTGATTTTGCTTCCGATCCTTACGTCCTTACGCAGAACTCTCGCGCGTCGTGCACCAGTCGAACATCCGGCCCAGGAACCCGGAGCAGCCAGAGCGGAACAGCACAAACTCTATGGGGAATGGACTTGATTGTCTGTCCCAAAAGGCTCACATTCGATTGGGTGAGCCAATCTTCTCCCCGAAGCCGGCGTGGAAGCGGCCGCCCTCGGTTTCAGTTCAGGGCGATGCTCTCCTCGGTCCTAAAGACGAACTTCGGCGCATGGTCCTTCACGATTTGTCGGATGCCTGGGCCAAGTTGTGGAGGAGGGTGAATCCTCGCGTCGTTGCCAGTCGCCGAACCAGCATCGTTGGAACGGCAACCGACGCAGAACGTGTGCCATAAACATTGACGATTCCGACATTTCAACCTGCTGTGTCGGAAAATCGCGTAGGGTTTGGGAAGTTCTAGAAAAAGCTCGGCAAACACTGATTTGAACGAACACCGGTCTGAGCGAACACTGATCTGAATGGTTTTGGTACGCCAAGTTTACTCGAGCCGGGGAAGCCGGCATTGTTATGGAATCAATTATCGATGGGCAAGGTCAAACGCCACGGCTGCTGCCGAGGAACCGATGTTCACCATGGAGACGGCGCGCTCCAGTTTGTGATGTCCGGTCTTGTGAAAGAAGTAGCTGAGAGCGACCACACCAGCGGTCTCACCGGCGAAGTTCACTGCAAGCCCCGCGGTGCTGCCGCTGAATACGCGGGTTACAGGGTTCAGTTCCTGGCCGCCACCGCGCAGGTTGTCCCGGGTTNNGCAGCACTTGTGGCAAACAGTAGGCTATTCTCACGATCCCAGAATCGATGGCTGCGCGCTTCCGGTAGCGGGGCGGGTTCGACCGCCATCACCATCGGGGTGGCTGCCATCGCGGTGGGCTCTATCGCTACGGGTTCAAGCAGCACGGCAGAGACTTCTTGTGACAGCGCCGGCTGGCACAAACCCAGAACACCGAGCAGAATTGCTGTCCTGGGTTCGAAAATCGCGCTAAGCCAGTTTTTCCGCCGCGCGTGAGTGAATGTCGACATTGGCCACCTGTACTAGTACTAGCGCAAGCGCCGGGCCAGGGGGAATGGCCCCTACGTGCCACTAAGATCTTTAGAATGATTATTTTGTGGCGGGCGGGAGTTACCGAGGTTACTCCGCAAATGGCACGCGATGGCGCACCTTGGCCAGATTCAACCACTACTTCGAGAGCGTTGCCAGTGCTGCCCGGAACAGGGA
>PMHI01000433.1:20795-22943 GCA_003156615.1 Acidobacteriaceae bacterium
GAGGTCCCTGCCGCAGCGGGTAACTTGTCCCGCAGTTCCAATACCATGCGCTCGGCGGTTTTCTTGCCTATACCTGGAATCCTAGTCAGGCGCGCCACCTCATTGCCTCGGATCGCAGCCGCCATCTCGTCCGCCGCCATCCCGCTCAGAATGGTNNGGGCGCAGAAATCCGTAAAGCGCAATGACGTCCTCGCGCACGTGGGTATGAATGTGCAGTGCAACCTCGGAGCCGTTGGAGGGCAGTTCGGAAAAGGTGGGGACGCTGATGTTTACTTCATAGCCCACGCCGACCGTCTCCACCACGACTTGATTCGGATGCTTCGTCAGCAGTTTTCCGCGCAGATAGGCAATCATGCTCAGGCCATTGTAGCCGCACGCCGTCGCTCACGATCACATAGGGCAGGCAACGAAAACGGCAGGGCCGACCCCCTGCCGTTCTCGCGAAAATCCAAAGCTCTCTGTTTTCGCTACTTCTTGTTAACGGTTTTCTTCAGTTCGGCGCCAGGGGTAAACTTCGCGACCTTCCGGGCAGCAATCTTGATAGTGGCGCCGGTTTGCGGATTGCGCCCGTTCCGGGCCTTTCTCTGCGATACCGAGAAAGTGCCGAAACCTATCAAAGCCACCCGATCCCCTTTCCGCAAAGCACCAGTAATGCTGCTCACGGCGGTATCAATCGCAGTTGTAGCCTGCGCTTTGCTGATTTCGCAAGCGCCTGCGATCTTATCAACCAGATCGGCTTTATTCATTTGTTTCTCCTCGCAGGTCTCTTTCATGCCCAGCCGACACCGGGAGGACAAAAGCTCGTGGCTGAGTGGGGAAACCTGACGGGTGGTATTCTCCTCTCTCTACGCAGAATGTCAACTGTGAAAATCCGCGTCCGAAGCCTGTTTCGCACCCCCCATCCCCGGGTGGTGCTGTGGGAGCTGGGAACAAGGGCTTGGGAACGGCATCCGCAGATACAGGCCGCCAAGAACCTGCGCCCGCAGCGGGTTTTTCCTCCGTCCTCCACAGCCCCGATCACGCCTTCACAGGTTGTACACAGCCAGCTTGCGCTTCACGCTTGCGGGAAGCCAGCGTTTAGGTGCAAAGTCAGAGGAGTACCGTCGAAGGAGGGCGAGGTGAGAAGGATCGGGGAAGAGTTGTCCGAAACTGAGGCGGCGGTTTGCCCGCTATGCGAAGGCACGGGCTGGAAGACGCTTCCCGCCAGCCCCAGCCCGCCCCGGGACCGGCGAGTCACGCGCTGCGATTGCCAGTTGCGGGCCCGGCATCAGACCTTACTGGCGGCCGCGCGCATTCCTCGACACTATGAGCATTGTGAACTTACGACTTTTAAAGTCGAGGGTCTCGATCGTTCGCTGGCTGCGGCTCGTATGTCTGCCTGCAAGTTTGTAGAAGAATACCCAATTAAACAGACTGGCCTGCTGCTCATCGGAAGAATTGGTGTCGGCAAGACCCACCTGGCAGTCGGGATTATTAAGGAACTGGTCCGCAGCAAAGGGATTAATTGCCTTTTCTACGATTACGGCGAATTGCTGAAGCAGATTCAGAACTCATATAACGATTCTGTCCGAACCACTGAGATGGACGTGCTTCGACCCGTTTTTGAGAGCGAGGTGCTGGTTCTAGATGGATTGGGCGCAGTCAAGACCAGCGAATGGGTTTGGGATACGGTCAGTCTGATCCTCAATACACGCTATAACGACAATCGCACCACCATCATCACCACGAACTATCCCAATCTCGCGGAACGCGAACGACTGAGCGGAAATGTAAGGTCCGGGAGCCCGGAAGCCGCCAAATATGCGGCGGAGAAAGAGACTCTCGGCGATCGAATCGGGGAGCGTATGCGCTCCCGGCTGCACGAGATGTGTCGCATTGTTGCGATGGAAGGCGCAGATTTCCGTCAACAGGCGAAGAGCGCCAGCTAACCGTGAAATTCCCTGCCCGACTGGTTTCAGCTCCTTTACTTCGAATTAACACTGTGACTCCGCGTGAATCCGGGGTAAGAAAGTTCTCTCGGGTGGCATGGCTCCGTGGTGGATTTGGGTGGAATCCGCACTAGAATGGCTTCGTGCTGACCGACCGGCTGGAATTCACCCCCGAACGCGACGCCGAAATCTTCGCCGCCGTGCCGGCCGGTCTGGCCGT
>PMHI01000511.1 GCA_003156615.1 Acidobacteriaceae bacterium
TGATCTACATCTCCACCGTCCCGATCATGTTCCTTTGCGGCGGCGCACTCGGCTCGTGCTGCGCGCAGGAAGTACCGTCCGGACGATCCGAAGCCGCCGAATTCCAGAAGTTGGAACCTGCGCTCAAGTTCCTGCGCGAGCGCAATGCGCGGACCTATGCAATTACCACCCCGAATGGAATCGACGAGGCCACCTACGTCGAGATCGGCGGAATCGAGCAATGGATCACGATTCGCGGCGAGGACCGCAACAACCCGGCGCTGCTCTTCCTGCATGGCGGGCCCGGCGATGCGACCAATCCCTGGGGATACGCAGCCTTTCGCAGCTGGCTGAAGTACTTCACCGTCGTGCAGTGGGACCAGCGCGGCTCCGGAAGAACCTTCGGACGAAACGGAGCGGCGTCCGCCTCCACCATCACGCCCGACCGAATGGCCGAGGACGGCATCGAGCTTGCCGAATGGGTGAAGAAGAAGCTGCATAAGGACAAAATCGTTCTCGTCGGGCATTCCTGGGGCTCCGTCCTCGGATTCTTGATGGTGAAGGCGCGCCCCGAACTCTTCTACGCGTTCGTTGGTACCGGTCAGGTCGCCGCGGAATTTGCGCGAAGCTCTGCTGTCGCATACACAGCCCTTGTCGAAAAAGCTTCTCGCGAAGGCAATTCCCGGGCCCTCGCAGAACTGAAGGAAGTCGGGCCTCCTCCCTACAACGATGGAAAAGGCTTTGGGGTCATACACAAGTGGGCGAACCTGTTTGAAGGGGCGGATGTCTTTCTCGCGTCTGCCCTGGGGTTCGCGCTATACGCGCCCGGGTACACCATCGCCGATATCAACGATTGGTTTGACGGGCAGGGCGTAAGCGGCGAGCGCCTCGTCCCGCATTTCGACGAGCTTGATCGGAAGCTTCTCGGCAGCGAACTCGCGATACCCGTGTTCGTGATCCAGGGCGCCGAGGACTACACCACCCCGGTAAGTCTGGCCAGATCATACGTGGATGCACTGCACGCGCCTGGCAAGGCTTTCACCACGATCGAAGGTGCCGGGCATTTTGCCGTTTTCACGAAGCAGGACGAGTTCCTGAAGGAACTCAAAACCCGGGTGCTCCCGTTGATACGCTAGAACGTTTTTCACAAATCGTTGTTCACGTGACCTGTAGACAGCAAAGAAAATGTCCTTGGCCAATTCGAGGGTGGGATCGACACCCTATTCAGCCCTGGTTACGGGCTGCGGACTTAACCCGTTAAACCGGGTGCTTTTTCTGGCGTTTAGGGAGATCCCGAGCGGATCGCATACCGGTTCGTTTCAACATTATCGTGAACGGCGAGATGGGTGTATCATCGCCAGCGTTCTCGAAGTGAAAAGGGGATTCCGGTTAATGGGCGATTGGTGTATATCGATTCACTACCAGCGAGAGACAGGGAAATCTGCGTGGTCATGTAATCATGAGCATTTGTCAGGAGCAATCGTGACTCAAGATAGTTTCATTCCAGTTGCAACAAATGCCAGGTCGCGAAACGAACTCGTCGAGCGGGGCTTTAGTCGTCAGACGCTCAGAGTTGATCTAGACATAGCGCGCGCGCTCGAAGCGTTATCCCATGCAGCCTGGTCCATTCCAAAGGACAAGTATTACGAAGGGGGCGACAGGTATCGTTCCTTAAATCGTCTCCGGGCCGAGATTGTTGAGGGCGGTGTAAAGGTTTGGTTGAGCGAAGAGAGCACACCCTATGTGCAGCTGAAAAAATACAATACGACACTCGGCGACCAGCCACGAGAGTACGCTCCGCTGCCCGTGGCTATCGCAGGCTCCATAGGCGTTCGCAAGATGATTGCTCAGCACCTTTGTCGCCTGCCACTCTCGGCGGTAGGTACGAGGTATTTGGTCAACAGCCATCTAATAAGGTTCACGGCTACGCCGGGCCGGCCGTGCGACACGAGCCCCCCGGGCTTGCATAAAGACGGGGAAAAATATATCGCCACGCATCTACTGGGCCGCTGCGGCGCTGACGGTGGCGAAGTCATCATAACCGACAACGACAAACACGAAATGGATCGCTTCACGATGCGCGAATCGGGTGAGTGTTACGTCTTTGACGATGATCGCATCTGGCATATGTTGACGCCAGTGGCAGTGCTGGAAGGCAATCAGTACGCCTACCGTGACACGCTGGCGTTCGATATGCTGCCGGAGGGCTGGAAACCCGTGACGTGATTCGGGGAGCTACCCCGCCGCAGGGCGGGTGCCCCTCGGCCTCCAGCCGCCGAAATGGAGCGTCAACTCTTAGCTCAAGAGCACCCCAACCTCGACACTGAGTCGCTAAACAGCAATCTCGTCAAGAACTCACTTGGCGGGATCGGAAGGTACCTGCCAGAGCTGCGGTAAGGTGGCGGATCACGTTCATCGGGTGGCTGCCAACCCTTTTCGTTTCTTCTCGAAAAATATCCGGAACTCCGATGTGACGGGCCGCGTATCATTCTCCACAGAGGAGAGGTGTGTATGGAACTGCGCATCGAAAAGCTGTCAAAACGATACCATGGCGGCATTCAGGCTCTGCAAGACGTTTCGCTTCAAATCCCCCAAGGAATGTTTGGGCTCTTAGGTCCGAACGGCGCCGGAAAATCCACGTTGATGCGCACTCTGGCCACCCTTCAGGACGCTGATAGCGGAAGCGCCTCTATGGATGGCATTAACGTTCTGAAAGACAGAGACCAACTCCGCAAGGTGCTCGGCTACCTCCCGCAGGAATTTGGGGTGTATCCAAAAGTCTCCGCCGAAGTGCTGCTCTCTCATTTCGCGACGCTGAAGGGCATCGGCAATTCAAAAGAGCGCCATGAAGTGGTCGACGCCCTCCTGCAACAGACAAATCTGTGGGAGCATCGCAAAAAGCCGCTTGGCGGCTTCTCCGGCGGCATGAAGCAGCGCTTCGGCATCGCACAAGCCTTGCTCGGCAATCCCCGGCTAATCATTGTGGACGAGCCCACTGCCGGCCTCGACCCCGAAGAGCGCGTCCGCTTTCATAACCTGCTCAGCGCGATCGGCGAAAACATTATCGTGATTCTTTCGACTCACATCGTTTCCGACGTAACCGATCTCTGCGGGCAGATGGCCATAATCCACCAGGGACGTGTCATGGTCACTGGTGAACCCGCGGTGCTGGTGTCCAGCCTGCAGGGTAAAGTGTGGAGGAAGATTATCCATTCCTCTGAACTTGCCGCTCATCGCGAACGTTTTAAGGTGATTCTCATCCGCTTGCTTGCCGGTCGCACGCTGATTCACGTCTGGAGTGACACGGCGCCAGAGGCGGGATTTGAAGCAGTCACACCCGACCTTGAAGACTTGTACTTCGCGACCATCCGAGGCTATTCCCAACTCTCCTCCCCTACCGGACAGGTGCACTAATCTCTATGGTCCTTACGATTGCCTCTTTCGAAGTCCGCCAGCGCCTGCGAAGGATCTCCACCTACGTCTACTTCCTCATTTTTTTCGCTCTAAGCGTTTTGTTCACCTGCATGGCGGGAGGAGCGATTTCCGGCGCCGGGGTGGATTTCGGCACGGGCGGCAAGATCTGGCTGAACTCCCCTTACGCTCTGAACGTGATCACCATGTACATCACGTTTCTGGGCATCGTCGTAACCGGCGCGATCGCCGGACAAGCGACCTACCAGGATACGGACAGCCACATCAGCGATCTCTTCTACACCGCGCCGATCACCAAGTTCGACTATCTGGGCGGCCGGTTTCTCGGTGCCCTCGCTGTGCAGATTCTGATCTTCTCCAGTGTGGGCATCGGAGCCTATGTCGGCATGCGCCTCCCCTGGCTTGACCAGAGCCGATTGGGACCAAACAACGCCCTTGCCTATTTGCAACCATATTTCACTTTGGTTCTCCCCAACCTCGCGCTGACCAGCGCAATTTTCTTTGGGCTGGCCGCCTCCTGGAGGAAGATGCTCCCGGTTTACGTGGGCAGCGTTCTCCTGTTGATTGGATATTTCACGGCCGCACAGCTGTCGACAAACCTGAGCGTCAATACGGTTACAGCGCTTGCGGATCCGTTCGGCGCCAGTGCCGTGGACCGTCTGACCCAATATTGGAGCCCGTTCCAGCGCAACACCCAACTGATTCCACTCTCCGGAATTCTGCTGCTGAACCGCGTTCTGTGGCTGGGGCTGGGCGCGATCGTCCTGACTATAACCTACATGAGGTTTTCTCTCTCCTATCCTTCGCAGCGCAGCCGGAGACAACGCGTTGCGACGGATACGGATGCAGACATGCCTGTTCTCTCGGTTCACGCTCTGCCCATTGCACATCCGGTTTTCTCCTCCGGCGCCTCGTGGGGGCAGTTCCTTTCCTTAATCCGAATTCAGTTCACGGAGACGGTCAAAAATGTATTTTTCCTGGTCTTGCTCCTGGCCGGCGGCTTGTTTGCCATCCTGACCGCAAATCAAGTGCTCAATCCCTTTTCCAGCCATTCCTATCCCGTCACATACCAAATGCTCGCGGGAGCCACGGGCGGTCTGTTCGTATTTGCTCTGGCCATTATCACGTTCTATGCCGGTGAGTTGGTGTGGCGGGAGCGAGATGCCGGCCTGAACCAGATTGTGGACGCATTCCCGGTACAACGATGGGTACTCTTCGGCTCGAAACTGACGGCTCTATTGCTGGTACAGATCATTCTGGTGCTGGTGATCATGGCGGCCGGGATCATCGTGCAACTCATGCATGGCTATCACCACTTTGAACTCGGGCTGTACTTCACCGATCTGTTTGGGATTCGGCTGTTCCAGTACTGGATGATCTGCGTTCTTGCTTTCTTCATTCACACCCTGGTGAACCAGAAGTATCTCGGGCATTTCGTGATGGTGCTCTATTTTGTAAGCACGCTCGCGCTGCCCGGAATGGGCCTGCAACATTTTCTCTACCGCTTCGGACAGTCTCCTCCTTACACCTATTCCGACATGAACGGCTATGGACCATTCGCCGCTGCTCTGTTCTGGTTCCATCTCTACTGGGGCATTGCCGCCATCGCGCTCGCAATGATCACGAACACTCTGTGGGTACGTGGTACGGAGGAAAACTTGCGGGCACGCCTCGAAGTTGTGGCCACTCGTTTCACTCGGCCAACCGTCGCTGGCTTGTCGGTTTGTGCCGTTCTTCTTATCGTGGTCGGAGGATACATCTTCTACAACACCAACATCCTGAATCCCTATTTCACGACCTACGCCATCGACGAAGGTCGCGCCCAGTACGAAAAGAAATACCGGCAATACAAAGATCTTCCCCAGCCCAAGATCACCGATATCAACACGCAAATCGACCTCGACCCGGCGAACCGTTCCGTCAACCTGCGGGGTACGATGATGCTGGAGAACAAGACCTCCTCCACGATCGATCGCATCGCGATCACTGTGCTCCCGGTGGATCTTGCACCCGTGCCCCCGCCCCACCGCGAAATTCACAACCTGACATTTGCGGGCGGTCAGACTCCTGTTCTCGAAGACGACGCACTGGGTTTCTATGTGTACCGGTTGAACTCACCGCTACCACCCCATGGGAGCATCAGGTTCGACTATTCGGTCAGCTACAAGAACGTAGGATTTGTTAATAACGCACCCAATCTTGACATCACGTATAACGGAACATTTCTCAACGATCGTTATGCACCATTCATCGGCTACGCTGCGGATATCGAACTGACTGACGACAGCACGCGCCACAAACACGGCCTGAACAAAGCTAAGCGCATGCCCAAACTCGAAGATGTTGCCGCCCGCAATGAGAACGGGATCTCGAGCGAAGCCGACTGGATCAATCTCGAGTCCACGGTCAGCACCAGTCCCGATCAAATTGCGGTCATGCCAGGCTACCTGCAAAAGGAGTGGATCGAGAACGGCCGCCGCTATTTCCACTACAAAATGGATGCGCCCATCCTGAATCTTTACTCGCTGAATTCCGCTCGCTATACGGTGCGCCGGGACCACTGGCACGACGTGAACCTGGAGATTTACTATCACGCGGGTCACGAGTTCAACCTCGACCGCATGATGGACAGTTTGAAAGCCAGCCTGGACTATTGCAGCCAGAACTTCAGTCCATTTCAGTTTCACCAATTGCGGATTATCGAGTTTCCTCGTTACGGCACTTTTGCCGAGTCCTTCGCCAATACCATTCCCTTCTCCGAGGCAATCGGATTCATCACCTACGTCGATCCCGGAACCGTCGACCAGACCGACATTCCCTTCTACGTCACGGCGCACGAGACGGCGCACCAATGGTGGGCGCACCAGGTGATGAGTGCGAATGTGGAAGGCGGGACTTCAATCGTCGAATCGCTCGCCCAGTATTCCGCCCTGATGGTCATGAAGCGTCGTTACGGAGCCGACGGCATGAAAAAGTTCATGCGTTACGAACTCGACAACTACCTCCGTGGGCGCGCACAGGAACGAAACGAAGAACCACCACTGGACCGGGTCGATGTCAACCAGGGATACATTCACTACGGCAAAGGTGCGATGGTGATGTATGAGATGCAGGACTACATCGGCGAAGACAACGTCAACAAGGCCCTTGCCGAATTCACAAAGGCGTTTGCTTTTAAGGGTCCGCCCTATCCCGTGTCACTCGACCTGATGTCCTACTTGCAGAAGCACACTCCACCCGAGTACCAGTATCTCTTCGACGATCTTTGGCGGAATGTCACGCTCTACGACAACCGCGCCCGTTCAGCCACCTACTCTCAATTGCCGGATGGCAAATATAAGGTGGATCTGGTCGTTGAAGCTCACAAGTTCCGCGCGGATGCCAAAGGTCAGGACCACGCCGTGTCCTTGAACGATTTCATCGATATCGGAGTGCAGGACTCACAGGGAAAGTTCCTGTATTTGCAGAAACAGAAAATAGAGAAAGAGCAAAACACCTTCACGATCACGGTGGACAAACTTCCCGCCCAAGCCGGAATCGATCCCATCCTAAAGCTGATCGACCGCAACCCGGACGACAACGTGATGAAGNNCAGTCCTGTTTGTTCATCGAAGAGGAGTGTGGACATAGTGCCGACCTACCGCATTCGCTTGATCCGGACACACTTTTGCTGCACCCAGCACCGCTGAAGACTGAAACGTTTGTTGAATGGCGAATGTTCAGTGACACGCATCATCGCGTCGAGTTGTACAACATCGGCCCTAACCTCCATGCGGACGACTTGGTCGTGGCCTATACTCCCTCTGTGAACCCCCTATGGGGCTGACGCGCCTTCGAGAGGGGAGGCGCCTTCTTGCTCGAAATCGCGGCCACCGCAGGTGAGCCGACGCACGAGTTTTGCGAATCGACCCGGCAGGAGCGCTTCGCCAGGATTGAGATTGCGAAGAATGAGGTTGCGAGTGTATCGCCG
>PMHI01000322.1:0-7054 GCA_003156615.1 Acidobacteriaceae bacterium
CAAGTCCGATCGCAAACGGTGTGAAATTGATCAATGTGGTGACCAGAAGTTTGCCGGTAGGGAACTCCACTCTGACGCCCTTTACGTTGTTGAGCGTTCCAAGAGGAATCCAATTGTGGAGCGCCACGAACAGCACGACAAAACACTGGAGCACGAGCAGTCCGACCATAGCAACGGAATGCATCAGTCTCGGCATTATACGGCCCCGTTCCCATTGTTATCCCGCGAGGCTCGCTCAGCCCGAGCGACGGGCTACCCTCGGAACCGGTCTGCAGGGAGAGATCCCGTAAGCCGCGTTCGCGCGAAGCGTTGCGCCACGCAAAAGCGCTGCCGGCGTCGCGAAATAGGCGAAACACGAATGCCACTGCGCCTCGCACTTCTTCATCGAGATCCAGAATGACGCGGCCTTGCTCGTCGTAGCGAAAGCTAACGGGCAAAGAAATCTGTCAACGCGGCTTTTTTGACGTAAGCCCGGCCGACCCGCTCACATTTATCGGCGGCGCCGTTCTGCTGGTACTCGCGGCTTCATACGTCCCCGCGCGTGGCGCCATGAGTGTCGATTCCATGGTCGCGTTGAGATACGAATAGTCTTTGGGAGAGATGAGCACAATCCTACTTAGGAAAACGTTCTCGTAAACGCGTAGGCGTCCAAAGCCTCGCGCAACCAGAACGAACAAATATTCCGGTTACGGTTTACACGCTGTGCGTTAAGACCTTAACGTCGTAGAGTGTTCACGCCCGAGGCACTCGCAGTTTCTCTTCGGAAACCCATCCTGCCTCATGAAAGGTCTCATCATCAAGAATGGATCCTGAACATAACGAGTTGCGTAACCGAAGAGATTCCATCTGGTGTGCGGCCGATGCTGGCGACCCTTTGAATATAATGACGAGAGGAACTTCACTTGAGAGTACAAGTAAGGATGCCGCCGATAAAACAGGTGTCATATGACCTCGGACTAGGATCCAGTCCTTCCGATTGCAGGCTGCCTCGATCACGCGTGTTTCTACTTTCGCCGGCCAATACTTCGGCCATTCGGGGACAGCTGCTGTTGAACAGGAACTCCGAATTCGAGCTCGCACGGCGCATACGAGGAAAGGGCGCCCCGCTTGGGGAGCTTTTCAGTTTCATCAGCAGCCTCTATTTTCGCGGTAAGCTCGCCTATGCCAGAGCCTTTTCGATTGCGCCGATCGGCTTTCCCGCGATGCTCGTTATGACGACATCGCGTGGTCTTCTACCACCCGAGACGATCCTCACGATCGAGGATCTTTTGGAGATGTCTCAGGTTCCAATCGACCCGAGCGATTCGCGCTACCGGGATCCCCTGTGTCGGGATGCGCGAGCGCTGGTTCGGGCGCTACCGGCTAATTCCCAGGTCGTGCTACTCGGCAGTATCGCTAGCTGCAAATATGTTGAGCCCTTGCGCGAAATTTTCGGAGCCAGTTTCTTATTCCCGCAAGATTTCGTGGGACGAGGGGATATGAGTCGCGGCGGTCTGATGTTACGTTGCGCTCAAGCGGGCGTCGAACTAAATTACGTACCGGTCGACTCGACCATTCGCCGTGGCTGCAGACCTCCGAAACTCTCCCCTCTGAAGCAGTCAATGAGGAGATTCTGTTAAGAGTCGAAGCCGCAGTTCTCGTCACCGCTCTTCTCTCTGGTTTCGGCATCCGCATTGCGTCTCTGGTCCATTGGTTCCGGCCCGATACTGTTATCTATTTTCAATCTGAGGCAACTGAGGCCAGCGTCTGGATAACGCTTTATCGGGGGCGCCTGCATGCCTTCAGGAGAAGGTTGGAGACAAGAGATCGGTAAATTCCCGGGCCGATCTTGAGTCCTACCGCAGTTCAGAGCCTGGTGAAGCCATCGCGGGTCCACTGTTCCGAACCCACTCCGTTGTGAACGAAGAAGAGGCCGTCGGGGTCGTATTTCTTTTTGATTTCAGCGAGGCGGGCGTGGTTGGCCCCCCAGTAGGAATGCTCAAAGTCGGACTCGAAGAAGTTGCTTTCCGAGACATAGGCTCCGCCGCTTGAGGCGACGGCGCGGAGTTCGTTCATGCCGCGGTGCACGGTGTCGGCGGCTTTGCGGCCCTTGGCAACGTCGGGTTCGTGATTGGGAATTCCGGGATACGCCGGCCCCTGGCCGTCGGCGACGATGGCGAGAGCAAACGCGCCGCACACCGCCGGATTCATCGCAGTGTCTTTGGCAGACTCGATGACTTCCGAAGGCGCGCCGGCAAACCCCTTATTGAAATGGAGCTCGACCGTGGCGAAGCGGGAAGCGGAGAACAGGGCGTTGGCCAATTTTTCCTGGGTATCGTCCTGCAGCAGGGATGCGGGCATCCAGAGCGACTCGAAACTCCAGATCACCCAGCCGACTTGGCCGCCGTCGCCGTTCCACCAAACATTGATTGGGCTGGCGCTGGCGCGGGAGTCTGCCTTGAAAACGTCGTGGTGATGTTCTTTGCGCCAATCAACGTCCCACCAATGGCGGAAGGGCATGCTGCCGATTTCGGGCTCAGACTCGATCGTATAGGCGGTGGAGGACTGCGCCAGCCAATCCAGGAACGGCTGCCAGACTCTTCGCGACTCCTCCGTATCCAGGCCAAGGTGAACCATACTGATTTCGAGCTTGTTGTCGGGAGAGAAGCGCGCTTGTTCGCCCCAATGATCGTTGAAGAGAGCTTCGCGGTAGAAAGCAACAAAGCGGCGGATCAGGCGGCGATAGGCATCATCGGAAGAAGCTTTGACGGCGAAACTGGCGCCTCCGGCCAGTTCTGGAAGATCGCGGACGCGCAGGGTTAATTTGCTGACTGCGCCGAAAGTGCCTCCTCCGCCTCCCTTCAGAGCCCAGAACAGATCCGAATTGGTGCAAGAGTTTGCGATTCGCACTTTGCCGTCGGCGGTAACGACTTCGGCTTCTAGGAGGCCAGCGGCGGCCATTCCGTAATGCTTCGAGAAGCTGCCGAACCCGCCGCTTTGAATCAGGCCGGCGACGCCGACGGTGGTGCAGCCGCCGCCTTGAACATAGGCGCCGGCCTTGGTGGTGACGGCGTCGTAAGCTTGCAACCAAATCGCTCCCGAGCCGACAGTGACGGCCCGCTGAGGAGCGTGAGTGGAATTGCAACCACTCGGAACGAAATCATGCTGGATGGTAACGTCATGCATATGACGTGTCCAAATTAGGAGAGAATCGGGCGCGTTCGATGTGCCCTGATAGCTGTGGCCGCCTCCTTTGACGACGAGGCGCAGATTGTTGTCGCGGGCAAAATCTACGGCGGCTGCGATGTCGTCGGCATTTCTTGCAGCGACAGCGTAGACACTAGGTTTGGTGGTCCAACCGTCGACCCAGCCCAGGGTTTGGGTGATGCCGGGGTTATCGCCGATATAGTAGGGATTTTTCAAATTTGCGAAGAGAGTTTTGCAGTCCGCGCTCTGGGACGAGGACACGCATGCGTTCATCGGAAAATCGACCTGAATCAGGTTGCCGCCCACCGCCTCGTTTAGGCGCTTCCACGCTGCCTTAGAGGGCCAACTTGGGTCCGAAGGACGCACCCGGCGGACGGCGGGACTTGCGAACGCGCTGCGCGGCCACAGCTGCGAAACTGATACTGCCCCGGAAACCTTCAAAAACTCTCTTCGGTTCATGGCTGCTACCTGCTTTCTCATCATCACCCGGAGATTGTTTCTCGATGGTTGTCGACAAATTCAACCATGACTCGTCGTGGGAAACAAGAGCTCGCTTTCGGTGCAATCGCGCCCCCGAGGCTCTGCCGGTGGCGAACCCTGAATCTGCCCGTGCCGGATCAACGAAGAAAGGGAAGCGAGGCCCGGCCACGATACTGGCAAGAACTCGGTCTCGGGGAGGTCGCGATTGATCTCCTCCTAGCCGTTTGTAGATAGCGACGGGGATCCCTCAAGGAGTTCCGAGTTACTTCCCCATGGACAATCCATCCAGGACGCCTCTGTACTCCTCCTGGTCGTATCCGCTGCAACGTGTTGTTCGGGCTATAATTGCACGCACCGATGGCGCTCACCGCTGGCACGAAACTAGGCCCCTACGAGATTCAATCGCAGCTGGGCGCGGGCGGTATGGGAGAAGTCTATCGCGCCAAGGACACCCGCCTCGATCGCACCGTTGCCGTCAAGGTCCTGCCTTCCCATCTTGCCTCCGACCCGGAATTGAAACAACGCATGGAGCGCGAGGCCAAAGCCATTTCCGCACTTCAGCATGCCAATATCTGCACGCTTTACGACATCGGCACGCAGGACGGCACCAACTTCCTGGTCATGGAGTATCTCGAAGGCCAGACCCTGGCCGAACGGCTGGCGAAGGGCGCGCTGCCGCTGGATCAAGTTCTGAAGATTGGAACGGAAATCGCGCAGGCGCTTGAGAAGGCGCATCTACAGGGGATTATCCATCGCGATTTGAAGCCGGCGAACATCATGCTGACGAAGGCTAGCGCGAAGTTGATGGACTTCGGGTTGGCAAAGCCAGAAGTGTCGATTGCGTCGAAGGCCGTTGGGCCATTTACTCCTTCGACGCCGACCATGAATCTGGCTTCGCTCACCTCGGCTGCGTCGCCGCTTACTCAGAAGGGCTCGATCGTGGGAACGTTTCAGTATATGGCGCCCGAGGTCTTGCAAGGAGTGGAAGCCGATGCGCGCAGCGACCTGTTCAGTTTTGGATGCGTTCTGTACGAAATGATTACCGGACGCCGCGCTTTCGAAGGCAAATCGCAACTCAGCGTATTCACTGCCATTCTGGAAAAAGATCCGGAGCCGATCACTGTCAGCCGGCCGCTAGCCCCGCCCATACTCGATCGCGTGGTCCGCGCCTGCCTCGCCAAAGCTCCGGCGGACCGTTTTCAATCCGCGCATGACATCGCAATGGACTTGCGCTGGATGATGGACTCCGAACCTGAAGAGCTGGCAAAGGCGTCTGCACAGCTTAAGAAATCATGGGCTGCCGGGCTGGCGGCGCTTGTGCTCATTTTCGTTGCAGTCGCCGCGTTTGCTGGATACCGTTGGGCAAAATCTTCCGAGCAATCCGTTTCGCTTCATGCCGAAATTCCGCCGCCAGATAAGTTTACCCTGGATACCACGGGCGACGCGGGCGGCATGCCCGTACTTTCTCCCCAGGGAGACAAGATCGCTTTCGTAGCGCATTCGGGTGAAGCCAAGCTGCTGTGGGTTCGGTCGCTGAGCGGCGATTCGGCGCAGCCACTGGATGGAACTGCGGGCGCTGCGCATCCTTTCTGGTCGCCGGATGGCCGCTACATCGGCTTTTTTGCCGGCGGCAAGCTGATGAAGATTGCGGCGACGGGCGGTCCGGTTGCCCCGGTCGCCGATGCGCCCAATTCCCGCGGCGGAAGTTGGAGCACCAACGATGTGATTGTGTTCGCCCCGGACTTTACGGGTCCCTTGGCGAAAGTGAGCGCGCAGATTGACGCCGCGGTGCCAGCGACGGTAATCGATCGCAGCAAGCACACCACCCATCGCTGGCCATGGTTTCTGCCAGACGGAAAACATTTCATTTACCTCGCCACCAGTCATACCGGAGGTAATCCACAGCGGAACGGAATCTACTTTGGGTCGGTTGACAGCACGGAGAGCCATCTGATCCTGACGACGGATTCGGCGGCTCAGTACGCATCCGGCTACCTGCTCTACCGNNAATCTCCGCGACGATGTGGGTGTGTGGCGCAGCATTTTCGCGGTCTCGCAGAACGGGCTCATGATTTACCAGCTGGGGACTGCCGACGCGGCCAAAAGCCACCTGGTTCTGTTCGACCGCTCGGGGAAGACGATCGCGGACTACGATCCTCAAGAGGCCGCAACTGCGAATGCGCGATCATTGCTGGGGGTGAGAGACGTCCGGCTTTCGCCCGACAACACGCGAGTCGCGTACGCGAGTGGCACCGACATTTGGACGCTCGATCTGGAGCGCAAGACGAAGACGCGGATCACGTTCGATCCGCTGGTGATTCAGGAACCCGCGTGGTCTCCGGACAGCAAGACGCTCATATTCTCGGCGCAACTCACCACCGGCGGCGGCAACGTGGAGATTCGCTCCAAAGACGCAGACGGCAGCGGTTCGGAGAAGCAAGTATTCTCCGAAGCCAACAACTATCACAGCCCAGGCTGGTCGCCCGACGGAAAATATGTAACCTACCTTTGGGGCGATGGCGAGAAGATGGTCTCGCTCTGGATACGGGCGGTGAACGGAGACGGAAAGCCGCTCGCGGTCGTGCAGCCGCCTTCGCCGCAATCTAACCTCACTTCGTATCGAATTTCTCACGACGGCCACTGGGTGGCCTACGTCTCCGACGAATCCGGACAGCAGGAGGTTTACATCACGAGTTTCCCGGAGGGCAGAGGGAAATGGAGAGTGTCGGCCAACAGCGGGGCCTATCCCACGTGGAGCGGCGATGGGAAGGAACTGTTCTTCAAGAATCTGACTGACGATATCCTGGTTTGCGCGGTGACGCCGAAGGGATCGCAAATCGAGGTCGGTACGCCGCAGAAATTGTTTCACGCCGCTTCGCCGGGGATTGGCACAGCGTTCGACGTCACCTCTGATGGAAAGCGTGTGCTGGTGAACCACTCCGAGGAAGAAGCTCAGCGACCGCTGCAGTTGGTTACGAACTGGCCGGCGCAGCTGAACAAATGACTCCGCGTGGGTCGCTGCGGGGTTGTCCGAACCGTTCCGGCTTGCTCCGCCTACTCGTCGTCGTTGAGATGTTCTCCTACCGCCTCGATTGCGTCTGGATCACGGGCGACGCTTCCCTTAGCCAAAGAGGAAGGGTTGCCGCCTATCCGCTCTGATGGGCGATTCCCGGGGCCCGAGTTGGGCAGAGCGCTCAGGCCCACCCGGCAAATTCAAACACTCTGTATTTCACTTGGGGCCCACAACAGGTTGCTGAGCAATTCCTGTCATGGCGTCAGGACGCCGAGCGCTTGAGTCTAATCGGTAGGGATTTACCCATGAAAAGCACCAGTTCGACAGCACTCATTACCAGAGGAACGAGCGGAATCGGTCGCGCTACAGCCAAGA
>PMHI01000322.1:7125-17323 GCA_003156615.1 Acidobacteriaceae bacterium
TGCGGGGATCTATCCGTTCGGGCCTACGCATGAAATGACGGAAACAGTTTGACCGCGTTTTCTCGCTGAATGTGAACGCGCCGTCTTTCCTGGTGGCGGAACTCGCCCCACTAATGGCGAAGAGAGGAAAAGGGGCAATCGTAAATCTGTCGACGATGGCGGCTGATTACGGGGCGCCGGGAATGAGTCTGTATGGTTCAAGCAAGGCTGCGATCAATCTGTTGACTAAGACTTGGACGGCTGAATATGGACCAAGCGGTGTCCGTGTCAATGCAATTAGCCCTGGACCCACCCGCACGGAAGGTACGGATGCAATGGGCGAGGGTCTTGAGCAGCTGGCCGCACAAGGACCGGCGGGTCGTCCAGCTACAGCCGACGAAATAGCAGAAGCAATTGTCTTCTTGGCGACAGACCGCTCCAGTTTTGTCTATGGTGCGAAGCTCGCCGTAGATGGAGGGCGCACCGCAATTTGAATAACAATGTCAAAATCGAACCACCGGGATTGGGGCTCTTCCCTANNCGACGCACGAAGCAATCGAAACCATGCATCGTGCCACCGCCGAACTCAAGCCTACCGGAATTGAACGGCGACGTTGCGGATCAGCGTGAGCAGTCACAGGTCGAAGACTCGATAGACTGGCGATCGTTCTTGCGCCTGCAGTAGCGAAATCGCGACATTGTGCACGGCCACGCCCGCCGGAGTTCGCCCATCAATTCTGCCGTGGTGAGCATGGCCATGCACGACCAGGTCGGCTCCGTGCCGATCCACAACTTCAGCCAGACGCGACGTGCCAAGAAATGGAAAGATCTCCGTCGCTTCGCCCTGCACGGTCTCGGGAATGGGCGAATAGTGCAGCACCACCACCCGTTTCTTGGTGCGCAGTTGGGACAGGCCGCGCTCAAGCTTGAGGGCTTCGTCAATCGAGGCTTGCACGAATTGCTTGATTTCGCGTTCCCCGAAGGCGGTGAGCATTCCGCGTCCAAATCCGCCAACAAAACCCTTGGTTCCCGCAAAACCGACGCCATCTCGCTCGTAGGCGGTACCTTGCAGCAGTTTGATCCCGGCCCCCACGATCATCCGACCTAGTTCTTCTTCCTTTCCGCTTTCATAATCGTGATTGCCCAACACAGCGATGGTCGGAATCCGCAGCCGGACCAAAACGTTAAGCAGCGGCTCCATTTCATCGGGCTGCCCGTAGTTAGTCAGATCGCCCGCCAGAACGAGAACATCGGCTTCGTCCCGTACCCGTTCAAACTGATCCTTGAGCTTGGCATAGCTCTGCGGATTGAAATGCAAGTCGGCTGTGGCTGCGATTCTCATGCAAAATGACCGTCAGGAACTGCGTCGTTCGCTCCCGGCAGGCTTACGCGTATCCGCGCAACGCTCCAACTGCTGCAGGCGGCTTCTTCTTTTCTCTTCTAGCAGGTTCGCCAGCCGCCACTCGTTTACATCGATGGCAAACATGTTGTCATCCACAAGGCTACCGCGAAAACTCGCATGGGGGTCGGGGCTCGCGATCTCGCTCTGCAGTCGCTGCAGCAACTCACGCCAGACATCAGCGGGCACGTAGTGGGTCTGCGCCGGATATACATATCGAAAGAGTAACAGGGACCACAAAAGCATCTCCCAGTGTTCCCCCACCAACTGCAGTTCGCGGTCCCAGTCGAACAACGGGTAAGTGCCGTAGATTACGTGTGCAATGTCAGCCCCGTCGAAACGCTCCCGCTTTGTGACAAAGATCTTTGAAGCGACCAACTCTTCGGGAGCGAGCACACGCGTCTCAATGTCGTGCACCACCGCGGGACGGGCTCGCTCAATCCAAGAGTCCTCGACAGCGAGCACGCCGTTACTCATGCCCGTGATCAAGTCGACGAAGAATTCTCCTTTATGCGCCTTGGCGAGCCAGACCGGATCGCGGACCTCGCAGTCGAATCCGCATTGGCGCAAGTACGGCAGAACATTCAGGACGGTGCCTGTGGTCATGAACACATCCAGATCCTTGGTGAAACGGCAGATTCCCGTATGTTGGCGCAGAGCGAATGCTCCTGAGACCGCGTAGGGGATGTGCTTCTCCTCGAGCGCGGTGAGTAGTTCGCGAAACAGTGCAGCCTGCTTCTCGGGAATGTCCATCGGCATCGATGAGGTCACGGGCAGCGACTCGACGGGTTGGGACGGTTCTGGCACGGAGTTTGGATGTGCTCTAGTGCATTACGGTTGGTGCACTTCTGATGGCTCAAGCCAAAGGAAAAGTCGCTTCGTGACGGTATCAGGAGACAATCGTAACAATTTCTATCGTGCTCCGCGTGTCCGCCTTGTGCACCAACACGGAGTTGCTTCTCCGTTCGAGCAATAAATCGACACTGACATCTCCGCAGCGGAGATCGTTGATGGTAAGGGTCGGAATGCCCTCTGGAAGATACGGATCATCGAAGACAATCCTTTTGCGCTCAGCATTGATGGAAATGCCAAGACATGCTTGCAGGATGAGGAACGGGGCGGCGGCTGCCCAAGCCTGCGGCGAGCATGCAACGGGATAAAGAGTTGGACCTTCACCCGGCCGGCGATCTAATCCACAAAAAAGTTCTGGCAGGCGATGCAGATCGACCATGCTGCTGAGGTCGAGCAATCCCATCAGTATCTGGCCCGCCAGGTTCTTGAACCCATATTTTGCGAGCCCGCTCGCAATCAGAGAATTGTCATGCGGCCATATTGAACCATTGTGGTAGGAAAGCGGGTTATAACGACTTTCGCCCGAGGCCACCGTTCGAACGCCCCAACCGCTAAATGACTCCGGCTGAAAAAGAGTTTCAGCCAATCGCCGGGCGCGATCCGGGGACGCAATCCCGGTATAGAGGCAGTGGCCCGCGTTCGAGGTGCGGACCTGGCAAGGCCGCTTTCGGCCATCGAGCGCCAAGACGTAGGTGGACAGTTCGTCACACCAGAAGTGTTCCTCGAATCGCGAGCGCAGATTTTCCGCTTCTACTTCCAGCGCGGCCGATCTCAGAGAACTGCCGGCAAACCGGCACAATCGAGCAGCGGCCAGTTTTGCGGCATAAACGTAGCCCTGCACTTCGCAGAGAGCGATGGGAGCCTCGGCGAGACTGCCGTCAGCATGAAAAATCGAATCGTTGGAATCCTTCCAGCCCTGCTGGACTAGGCCCTTCTCCGAGCGTTGCCTGTATTCCACAAAGGCGTCGCCATCCGCGTCGCCGAAATCGTCAATCCAGTGCAGCGCGCGCTCAATGTGCGGCCACAAATGCTCGATGAAGGGGCGGTCTGCGGTGCGCTCGTAATAGGCGCCCGCGAGAATTATGAACAGAGGGGTCGCATCCACGCTGCCGTAATACCGCCCAAATGGAACTTCGCCCAGCGCCGCCATTTCTCCCTGGCGCATCTCATGCAGAATCTTTCCCGGCTCCGCCTCGATCGCCTCGTCGATCTCGGTCGCCTGCGTCGATGCCAGACACTCCAAAACGCCTTTCGCCATCGCCGGATTCAGCCATAGCATCTGCAAGGCCGTGATGATGCCGTCTCTTCCAAACACGGTGCTGAACCACGGCACTCCTGCGTAGGGATAGTTGGGTTCTGGATTTCCCACCATCATCATCTGCACATCAGCGAACGAGCGGTTGATCCAGTCATTGAAGCGTGAATTCGAACTGTACATGCGCGGAAAGGCCTTACCCACGCTCTCCTGTTCGTGACGGGCGGCACCAACGGCGCTTGAATACCCGATGCCGGGAGGTGCCGCTTTGGACTGGCACGAAATGGATATATGGAAGGTGGTTCTCTGTTTTGGACGCAGGGTGATGTCGTACCGCAATTCGCAGTCAGTCGCGAGTGTTGGTGCAGTTTCCCACCGAATGAGCGTTCTCCGTTCAACACCGTCCAGGCCTTCATACGCGAGCAGAACCGATTCCGCCTCCAGCTTCGCGGGACGACGCATGCCCTTGTGTTGGCGGTGCATGCCTCGCACTTCGAAGATGTCGGCGAAGTCAGCGTCAAAGGTTATGCGGAAGGGAACGAATAGGTCGGAAAGCCCGTGGTTGACAAACACGAACTCCTCGTAACAAGTATTCTTCCATAAGAAACGTGAGCGCAGCAGATGTAGCGTACCACGCGGAATCACCACTGCATCGCCGCGAGACACGTCTAAGTTCGCCAGGTCGCCTGTGAAGCGAAAATTGCTGGTTTCTACAGTCGAACTGAGCAGCAGCGGGCGCGTTTCCCACAGGTGCACCATCAGTTCCGACAAGTGTCGCGTGTCTTCAAAGAACAGCCCCTGCTCGCCCATGCCGGTGGTCTGGACGTCGCCCAGGCGGTCGAATACGAAGAACGTCCGCCCATACTTGAGAACACGTGCCCGATCGTCGGTCGGCGAAAGAGCTGTAGCTATGTAGTAGTGTTGGGTGATACCAGGTCCGTCCAACTCGGAACTCCGTCGTCAAGGGTCAGTGGCAATGCTTCTCCTCGCACCAATCGTTTATAAATGGTCACGTACTCCTGCGCCATCCGTTCGACGGAAAAATGCCGCTCGAAATGTCTGCGGCATACCTCCCGGTCGATCTCTCTCAATCTCTTTACGGCAGCGATCGCGCCCGCACAATCGTCAACTACAAAACCTGTGACCCCATCTACCATGATCTCGGGCACAGAGCCGCGATTATAGGCGATCACCGGGGTCCCGCAAGCTAAAGCCTCAATCATGACGATGCCAAAAGGCTCGGGCCAGCAGATGGGAAACAGGAGAGCTGCAGCCTCGCCGAGGAAGCTAGTTTTCTCGTCGTTGCTAATTTCGCCAATAAACTCCACCCCACCGCAATTCAGCAAAGGCCTGATTTGATGTTCAAAATACGCACGATCTGCCTGGTCAATCTTGGCCGCAAGTTTTAAAGGCATACCAGATCTGCGAGCAATGTCGATGGCTTCATCTACCCCTTTTTCGGGCGAGACGCGACCGAGGAATGCCAGATATTTGCCGTCCCCCTGCGAGAAGGTTAGCGATTGTCGTGGCATTCCGTGTCGGACCGTGCCCCGCCAATTTGCCCACGGCAGAGGTATTCGTTGGGAATCCGAGATTGAAACCAGCGGTTGTTCTCGGAAGGTCTGATATACGGGCACCAGATCCGGAAGATCAAGGCGCCCGTGCAAGGTCGTCAAGCAGGGCACGTCTTGTCGGCGGCTCAATGGGAAATGAAAATAATCGGTATGAAAATGAACTAAGTCGAAATTCGCCACCTCGGTGAACACTTTTTCCAGCATGAGCACATGGTGTGCGAACGGGTCTTTGCACTGCGGATCAAGCCGCAAAGCCCTCGAGCACGCCGGCACGAGCCGGGCATTCGTTACCGAATCTCCGCTGGCGAACAAAGTGACGTCGTGACCCAAACGGACGAGTTCTTCTGTGAGCCAGGACACAACCCGTTCGGTTCCCCCATACAGACGCGGAGGAATGCTCTCGTAAAGCGGTGCCACTTGAGCGATTCTCATAGCCTTCGAAACGAGTCTTGGCCTCGGACCGTATCCCCCGAAACAAGAACGGAAGCCCCACAAACAGACAATAGGATTATAAGGCGCTCCGGTCTATCAGGTGGGCCCTGTAGCTTGACCACGGGAACGCGCCGGGGAATCTTCAAACCTTTCAGTGGGCGCGCAGTCTAGCCGCCCGATCACGCGTTCTTGTCAGGTACTTTCGCCCCCTTTTTTCGGGCCTCCGAAAGACCAATGGCGATCGCCTGCTTGCGGCTCTTAACGGTTCCTCCCTTGCCGCCTCTGCCTGACTTTAAGGTGCCTTTCTTCTCTCTGCGCATTGCACTTGCCACGCTTTTGCTTGCGGCTTTGCCGTACTTTCGTCCCCCAGAGTTCTTTCCCGACCGCTTCGTCACTGCCATTGGGTGTGCCTCCTGGTCTGTTAGTAGGGAAAGCATCCGCAAGGGTTGTAGCGGATATCTTTTCGCTGCAACATCCTCGGCCTCCGAGCATCTAAAATGACGACGCAGTGGGATGGCCGGACAATTTTGATAGGAGGTATTTCACGATGCAAGCGGTGACGGGAGTGTTTCGCTCGGAATCGGACGCGCAAGGCGCTTTGGCTGCGATGCGTGCAACCGGCGTGCCTGAGGACCGTATCACACTGTTGACCCCGGGAAAGAACGGGACAGGTCAAGAATCGGTTCCCATTGTCGCGGGGGAGCAGCCGGGTATGGGCAAGGCGGTTGGCGCGGTGTTAGGAACCGCCGTCGGACTATCCGGAGGTCCGCTGATTGTGGCTGCACTCATCCCCGGCGTCGGACCTATTACGGCGATTGGCCTTTTAGGGGGGGCAATTTTGGCAGCAGCCGGAGCCAGCGTTGGCGCAGTTGCCGGCGGAAAGCTGGAAAACGCCATGACCGAGGGACTGCCAGAGGACGAATTATTTGTCTACGAAGATGCTTTGCGCAAGGGTCGCAGCGTGCTCATGGCACTCGCCGATGATCAAGGCGACGCCTCGCGCCTTGGCCACTTGCTAAAAGCGGAAGGAGCAGAGACGGTTGACGCGGCTCGCGAACAGTGGTGGATCGGTTTGCGNNNNGAGCGCCGCTATCCGGGCGCGCAAGTAGCCGAACCGTTTCGTCGAGGCTACGAGCGCGGCCGTGATTATTACCAGCGGCTGTGTGGTGAATCCAAGGCGGCGTAGGAAATATCAGCTCTGCCGACTGTTCTCAACCTAGAGGTGCGAGGTCTGCCGGCCAGGGGAATGACCGCAATTAAACCGAGAGTCAGCAAAACCCCGCTACCGGGTTCGGGTAGAGATGCGATTTTCTCCGGTGCTATGGGAGGTTCGACTTGACGAGAAGCGTTCCGCGCTGAGCGCGGAATGCCGTTGGGCTCAGTGGAAGCGCTCTCGAGTGCACTGCGAAATACGATGCATTCTTGCGATGTCATCGCCGAGGGCCGGCCTAGATCTGCAGTGCCAGCCTGGAAGGCCATGGGAAGTTGTCGATCCAATGAAACCGGGCTGTTGCCGGAAGCCGGCAGACTCAGAGCTACGATGATTCCCGCCAGAAAGGCATACCCCTTGAAAGACATGCGGCCAACTCTTTTCTTCTTCCGCAGGGCTCGTTCGGGGGGAGTACGAAATGCAACAACGCCCTAACGTCAGTTCTTATCTAAACGTCAGTTCTTATCTAAACGTCCAGTTCTTATTTAATTGTGTCGCAGCGAATCGAACTTGGGGAATACAGCGAAGACTGTACGCTGCTTCGGATTTGGCCTCGGCCTGCGAAGAATGCGTCCCGGTAATTTCTTGCGTACTACTCCTTTCGGGCAGCTGAGTGAGAATTCAATCGGCGGGCCGTTCCTTGGCTCTCCCAGTGATCTTGGTTCAGTCACCAATTCTTTCGGTGATTGCGGCATTCGCCTCCGCGATTCGTGGTACGAGTTTTGCACGATCGCTTTCGAGTACAGCAGCAAGCCAAGCCGTCGCCATTCATACTCGACATTCATGGCCCGACCTCGAACCTTAGTTCTGGTCTCGTCAAATCGCTTTCGAGCCCGTCCGATTGACGATTTAGGATTCATAGGAAGTTTTCGATTTGTCACGAAACCAGGCCGTCTGCCCGCTACCGAAACAGTGGGTGACCTCGGTGTCCCGGCGATTGAGCTCGTAGCATTCACACACAATGAAGGATCGAAATGAATTAGTGATGTTTCCTTAAGGAAACGATCTCCGGCGACCACGGGCTTTGGTTGATTGTTTCTTTTTCCTGCCGGGACTATTCATCGTATGTAGGAGATCGCTATGCAAAAACTGCACATTTTCATCCCTGGTTTCGCTCTGGGCTTGGCGATTGCCGCTCTTTCTGGGGCTGTCCCAGGTCAAACGAATTCCATGCCTTCCGACTCGTCTACAGCCATGAGCTCAAATTCCACAAGTGGCTCAGGCAGCGTCAGCGCCAGCGACGAGAAGTTTGTTCGCGAGGCGGCTCAGGGCGGCATGGCTGAAATAGCATTTGGCGAGCTAGCAACAGAGAAAGCCTCCAGCGACGAAGTCAAGAAATTCGGCCAGCGCATGGTGGACGATCACAGCAAAGCTGCGGACGATTTGAAACAAATTGCCAGCAGCAAAGGAATTCGGTTCCAGACAAACTCAGCGCCAAAGACCGGATGACGAAGGATCGCCTATCGAAGCTGAGCGGTGAACAGTTCGACCGAGCATACACGTCGGACATGGTGAAAGATCATACGCAAGACGCGCTGACTTCAAGCTCGAGAGCAGTTCAGGGACAGATCCCGACGTGAAACACTTCGCCGCGATAACCCTGCCAACTCTTCAGGACCACCTCCGCCAAGCCAAAGAGATTGCCCCGACTACGCGCAATGCCAGCAACAACATGAAGGGCGGTGCTCAATAAGAGGCACTGGACCAGAAGTACCTGAAGCAGCAGCAAAAGCTAGCAGCGCAACACGAGGCGAGACTAGGAGGTAAGCTTTCACTTGATTTGCGGGGCGGGACATCCGTAAACCAGCAGATGCCGCACCCTGCAAACTATTTTTGCTATGCACTCCAACTTCGCAAAGTTTTGGGCATCCGCGCACCACATGATTGACAGCTTTTTTGCTCGACTTCCGTCGGTCATTCTGGGCGTAATCGTATTTTTCCTGTTTTACCTGTTGAGCATAGTTGTAAGTCGCATAATCCATCGCACCACCCGCAAGTACCGCGCGAACCTGGGTGTGGTTTTCGCCCGCCTCACCGGAGCGGCAACGATACTGCTCGGCTTTCTGGTCGCTTTCTCCGTCGTAGCGCCTTCTTTTCAGGCCGGCGATCTGATTAAAGTTCTGCCTCGTCGGAGGAGTTTGTGGGTAAGTGGCGGGCTTAGCGTTGAGGTTGACTAAGGAAGCGATGAAGTTTGCGGCAGGTTGAATCGAGGGAGTACTGCGCGTCTTCCGAGCCGTTGTAGATCAGTGGGCCGCCATCGGCTCCGATTGCATCGCGAAGAAGTTTGTGGACAGCGACCTTCCTCTGAGAAGGATCGTAGTTCAGGTCGCGGATGATCTCTCCACCCAGAAGCCAGAGGTTGTCCACGTGCTGGCGAATGGTCTTCGGGGAAAGACTCGAGGAGGCCAGATGCTCGATGAAGGGTCGGAAGCAAGCAACCAGTTGTTCTCCTGGCGGCAGGTCTTTTTCCAGCCCCATCCAGGAGCGCGGCCAAGTGTCCAGATCGCGGCAATAGGCGGATGCATCGGAGGACAACGCCGAGGGAGCAGCTCGGTTTACTTTCGAAGTCTTCGCCTTGAAAATCGTCCTCGCCATGGAACTGCTCACGATTCTAAACCAATGCCATCACCATCGCGGGTTTGTCTACCAACACGCCCGCTTCGGAGCCGACAAGAAAAGTATCGAGGTAGACGTCCGACCACGCGTGGGCTCGGCGGCGGTCTGCTCAGGGTGCCACCGACCCGCGCCGGGCTACGATCACCTTCCCGAGCGGCGCTTTGAGTTCATTCCCCTGTGGGGTTTTCTGGTTTTCTTGCTGTACGGCATGCAACGCGTAGACTGCCGGGATTGTGGCGTCGTGGTCGAGGAGGTTCCCTGGAGCGATGGCAAGCACCAGTTGACCCGAGCCTATATGCTGTTTCTGGCCCGCTGGGCGCGCAAGCTGTCTTGGAAGGAAACCGCCGAGTCCTTCCACACTTCCTGGGACAAAGTGTGCGACGCCGTGGAATCTGTGGTCACCTGGGGCTTGGAGCATCGCACCCTGGCATCGATCCGTGCCATCGGCGTGGATGAAATCGAGTACGCCAAAGGCCACAAATACTTGACCCTCGTCTATCAGATCGACCAGGGGTTCACCCGCTTGCTCTGGGTCGGCAAGGAACGCACTCTCGAATCCTTTCAGGGTTTCTTCACCGTCATCGGCGAACAACTCGCCTCCCAAATTGAGTTTGTCTGCTCCGACATGTGGCAGCCCTACCTGGACGTGATTCGTCAGAAATGTTCCCAGGCGCTACACATCCTCGACCGCTTCCACATTGTGGCCAAGATGAACAAGGCTTTGGATGAAGTCCGCGCCGCGGAATCGCGCAAGATGGCCCAGGAAGGCTACCCGCCGCTGCTGAAAAAGTCACGCTGGTGCGTGCTCAAGCGCAAACAGAATCTCACCGCGCAGCAGAAGTTCCGCCTGCGCGATCTGCTCCGCTACAACCTCCAGACCG
>PMHI01000100.1 GCA_003156615.1 Acidobacteriaceae bacterium
ATCGCGCAAAGCCCCGCGATCACCCTTCATAGCCACACCGAGATCATTCAACTCGAAGGCAATGGACATCTCGGCTCGGTTCGCTGGCGCAATAACCGAAGCGGCGAAGAAGAGCAGCACGCCATTCGCCACGCGTTCCTGATGACCGGCGCCAGCCCGAACACCGCGTGGCTGAACGGGTGTGTTTCGCTCGATGACAAGGACTTTATACAGACGGGCATCGATCTGCCCCCGCAAGCACTGCAAGCAGCCAACTGGCCGCTTGCCAGGGCGCCGCTCTTGTTTGAGACATCGTTGCCGGGAGTCTTCGCCGTGGGCGACGTGCGTTCCAACAACGTGAAGCGCGTGGCCTCAGCGGTAGGCGAAGGCGCCATCGCCATCAGCCTGGTCCACAGGGTTCTGCAGGAACAGGCGACGGGGCCTCAGGCTTAAGGGAGTTTCGCGGACATAGGGCTTCAGTGACGAACGGGAGTGGCACTTCGCCCTCCCGAATTGCGGCCATTAAATCCTAAAGACCGGTGAGCGGCTTCACGAGTGATGGCCTCATTTATCGGGAATCACCATATTGCGGAAGATCTTCCAACTACCGTCCGCTTGTAGTTGCCACACAGTGAGATATTTCTCAACCATGTTCGTTCCGCTATTGTTCGTCCCGTTATTGAATATTGCCTCCGCTTGGCCCCATTCGTATACAAAATTGCCGTTCTGGCTTGCACCCGAGCTCTTCACTGATGCCGAACGAGCACGTCCGCGGCTCGCAAGCTCCGTTGTCATGTGTTGTTCGATGAGGAGTCGTCCCTTGGTGCATTCTCCTGTTGGACCACAGTCCACGGCATCCTCGGCATAGGTCGCGCTAATCAGAGGAATGTTGCCGGTCTTCACTCCATCAATCCACGCCTGATTTCCTGCATCGATCCCGGCTCGCGCCGCCTTAGGCAACGTTCCGCTCTGCGCCATACTCGCGACGGAGACCAGGCCACTAACAGCAATTGCTGGTATCAATGATTTCATTCCTTCAAATCTCCTCTATATAAAGTGGTATCAGTCTACGGCAAAGGCGAGCGTCAGCCCCGCCAGCAGGCGTTCCAGCCCCATATCCGGTCTGGTTCTCACGTATCCTCCATGTATCATTTTCGTCTATGTTTCAGAGCGACGCTTCATTCACGGAATACCAGCTCCTCAAGACCCTTCGCCACGAAGAGATCCCTCTCTTCCTTAGTCACGCCTTCATCACCATTGGGCTGCTTGCAGCGGCCTTTTCGTTTGTGAGCCGAAAGCTGAGCCCGCTGCTGCTCTGGTTTTCGCTCTTCTCTTTCCTCTACGGCCTTCATATGTGGCTCGAGTTCGATACGACGCGCCTGCTCATCGATTCTTCCGTCTTCCTCGACAGGCTGCGTCAGGGGAGCAGTTTTGTCGTTCCCATCCCCGCCTTCTTCTATTTCGAGGCCGCGGGTTTTCTCAGCAAATACGGCAGAAAGATTGCCTGGTCACTCACCGTCATTTATCTCTGCTTTTTCTTCGGAACTCTGACGTACGGCCGTCTTCCCGCCATCCAGCCGATCAACTCCGTCATCATCATCGCGTCGATTGCATCGCTGACCGCCGTCTCTCTCAGCAAGAAGAGCCCGAATCGCGATTATGTCATTCTTCGCCGCGGCCTGATGGTTTTCGTCGCATTCATTCTGGTTGACAATGTCGGAAGTCTGCTCAGGCATTTTCCTGATCTGGAGCCGTACGGCTTCATTTTCTTTCTTGCCACTCTCGGCTACGTGGCTGCCCGGAATACTCTTCATCGCGATCAGCAACTTGCCGAAATCCAGAAGGAACTGGACGTGGCGCGTCGCATACAGATGGGGAATCTTCCCGCTCCGTATCCCAACTCTTCCGTGTTCCGTGTGGCAACGCGCTATGTTCCCATGACCTCCGTTGCCGGAGATTTTTACGATTTTCTGATCGCCGACGGCCGCCAGACCGGTCTGCTGATCGCCGACGTTTCCGGTCATGGGGTTCCTGCCGCGCTCATCGCCTCGATGGTCAAACTGGCTGCGTCCTCGCAGCGTGCGAACGCAGGTGCTCCCGCGGCGTTGCTTTCTGGGATGAACAAAGCGCTGTGCGGCAACACGCACAACCAGTTCGTCACCGCGGCTTACGTGTACCTGAACGCCGACACCGGTCGCCTCCGCTACGCTGCGGCTGCGCATCCGCCGATGCTCCTGCTGCGGAATGAGGGAGTGACTGAGGTTACGGAGAACGGGCTTCTTCTCGCCGCCTTCCCTGCCGCTGCCTTCACCATGACGGAACGCACGCTCCTGCCCGGCGACCGCATGGTCCTCTACACCGATGGCATCATCGAGGCGGCGGACGAGAACGAAGAAGAGTTCGGACAGGAGCGGCTGCAGAAAGCGCTCCGGGAAGGCAGCAACCTGTCTGCCCAGGAAATGGCAGATCGGATCGTACACGCCGTCCAACAGTGGTCTATGAGTCAGGAGGACGACCTTACTGTGCTCGTCTGCGACTACGCCGCAGTTACATCAGTGAGCTAGCCATTTACGATCCGCATAGACTCACCGGCTTGAATGCAAAGGTGAGGACGATTGGGCTCCGCTAGGGCCAGCAACCAAGTGCCGTGGACTGTCCGCCTGGTTGTCCGAGGCATGCGAAGTAGCGATGGGTTAAGTGGCGAACGGCCATTTGTTGGACTTCGGATCAACTGGCCGTATCCACATGTCGTCAATCAGCGGGACAATAGACTGTGGCAAACCAGGAGTCGGCATCATACCTTCTCGAAGCACCATCAGCAGCCGTATAGATGCTCCCTGCGCCGCCTGGACGTGGTTTTGTAGCAGCGGTTTTCATCGCTTTCCAGTTTCCACGGCCACGCGCGGCAACCACAGAACGGCCTGACGGCACGGTCATGCAGACTATGGAAGTCATGTCGTTCCACTCGGGGAGCACGAAGTTCGCGCTTTGAACAAATTCCAGGAACCTTTTGCGCCGGTCATCGCCTTGATACTTCGCAGTGCCCGTCCAGATAATTTCAAGTACCGAACGGTCGATCCATGATCGGCCCAAAGTGCCGGCTGAATCCCTTCGGGCCCCTCCGTCATGGGTACGATAGAGTTCGGACGGGCCCCTTAGTTCGAGGATCTCAACCGGATCGAGTAAAGGGTTTTTTGCCAAAGATAATCAGCAGTCCGGTCTGCAACACTCTGTGGCGTAATAGGATTCGTGCCAGGTTTCGAAAATTGGTTTGCTTTAGCAAAAAGCAAAGAGTACACCGGCCGTGACAACCACTCCTGTAGTTCCCTTCGAATACGATGAGGATCAGGCATGGCAAGTGGACGACCATTCCAGCTTTAGCTGCGGACGAAGTTATCGTAACAGGGTATTTCAGTCAAACTGAGAAGAGGCAATCGGCGACATGATGCCTAATCTCGCCGGGACTGCGCTACGCCGGCACCGCACTTCCCCTTACTTGAGCCCGGTGACCAAATAAAGAACAGATAGATTGCGGTACTGGTTGAAGACATACTGCTTACCGTCGCTAGTGAAGATGGGACGGTCCAAGCCAACAATCCCTGCACTATCCAATGGGGAAACCGTGACAAAGGGTTCGCGGTGCCCATTGACGATATTTACCTTTTCGACATCCATTTTCAACACTCTTAAGATCTCTTGCGAGATCTGTTGCGGGATGGCTAACGCGTCTGGGGAGACGTAGACGACTTCCGATTCGGGCGACCCGCCGATCACGTCGTCTGCCGCCTTGACTCCGTTCAGTGGCCTGGGCTTACCGCCATCGATCGGAAACAGAAGGGCAGCACCTGCAGCGTCGCGAGTGCAAACGTAATCGGAATGATTCACGGTAACGAAGACACCTGGAACTCCCTCTGGGGTGAGGGGCCGCGGTGAACCGCCACGAATGTCTTGTATCCAGAATCGCAAAGGGCGATCGGATTCGCTGGCGCGAACGACGAGGCTTTGACCGTCACTGGCCCAGACGGCATCGCGGTAACGAAAATTGGATGCCGTGATGATCTTTGTCTCACCTACTCCAGCGGGCAGCAACAGAACCTTACTGGGCTGGCTAGGGAGGATCGAAGTGACCCACTTGTCATTGGGGGAAATGCCACCACCGAGGCCGCTACCTAGCAGGACGGCGGGGGAGCCATCAAGTCTTGCCAGGTAGGTGTCATAATCCAGCCCGCCGCTCCCACTCCAATCATTGATAACCGCATACTTGCCGTCGCGGGAAACAGCAGCAGCTTGCATGAGCTGAAGCCAACTCAACAAGCGCTTTGCGCCCCGAACATCGCTGACCACCGCCTCATGACGCCTCTCTTCGAGTCTCAAGAGGACACGACCTCCAGAAGCTACGTCTTCAAGATACAAAGCACCTGGAACCTGCAAAACGCGACGCTGCTTGCCGGAGCGACTGACGGCATACAGGTCACGACTCCAGTCATAACTCTGAGCAGCCGTAAACCAAATCTCTCTACCATCCGGGGACCATGCCAAGCCTTGTTCCCCGATCCATTCTGCCGTTAAGTTACGTTTGTTCCCCTCAAGATCCACAATCGCAACCGTTCCTCGATCGTCGTCGGGCCGAGGATGGTCCATAAATGCGATCGCATCCCCCTGGGGCGAGAAACGCATGTGACTGATGGAGCCGTTCGTCTCGTAGAGCGGCTTGCCAATTGGATACTCCAAGCGGGATTTTCCATCATCCACCCGGACGACGGCGAGCTGTGTAGCGTCGGGAGACCAATCGGCGGCAGTCACGTTGTCAAGCAATTCGCGGGGCGCATTTCCGCTAAGCGGTACTCGCGCCAAGCGAGCCGTCCCACCCAACGTTATTGCAAGCTCCCCCGCGCGTGACACAGCCAACAGGTTAGAAGGCGGAAGTTCCAGCGCGCGCACATCGGTGCCGTCCAAGCGCGAACTATACAGCTTCGAGAAAGGGTAATCCCATGCGGCGCCATAAAGAATTGTTTGTCCGTCGGCAATAAAGCGCGCAGCGAAGATTTTCCCCGGGCGAAATGTAATTCTATTGTAAGTTACCGGTTGAGTAACACGCAGGCGCAGGGCGAGAACGGCAGCCGTAGCAATCAGAAGTACGAGGGCTGCAAGCACACTCGCAATTTGCCAAGACTTGCGAGGTATGGCCTTAGCTGCGGTTGCTCCCATTTGCCGTGTCGCGCTGGCGGCGCTGACCATCTCCAGCGCGAAACCGAGGTCCTGAGCGGATTGGAACCGTTGCTCCCGGTCCTTTTCAAGGCAACGGCGCATGATGGTCAGCAGTGGCGGAGGAATTTGAATTTGCGCGGTTGCCGAAATCTCGGGGGGCTCGTCATTCAGAATTGCGTGCATCGTCTCAATCGAGGAGCTGCGCTGGAAGGCGTTGCGGCCGACCAACATTTCGTATAGCACCGCGCCAAAGGCAAAGATGTCCGCGCGAGGATCGACCGCTTCGCTCCTCACCTGCTCGGGAGCCATGTAGCTGGTCGTCCCAATCACCATTCCCGGCGAAGTTTGGAGGGTGACTGTGTCTTCACCGGACCTTGGTTTGACCGGTGTACTTAGTTTGGCTAAACCGAAATCGAGGATCTTGACGCGCCCTTCCCTGGTGATGAAGAGGTTCTCCGGCTTGAGATCCCGGTGGATGACACCTTTCTCGTGCGCTGCTGCCAACCCCTTTGTAATTTGTGTGGCATACTCCGTCGCCCGATGTGGCGACATGCCTCCGCTGCCTAGCTTCTCCCGCAGCGTACTACCCTCCAGCAGTTCAGTGACAATGTAGTTGGTTCCTGCACTGGCGCCAACGTCGTGAATGGACAAAATATTCGGGTGGTTCAGGGCACTGATCGCACGTGCCTCTTGGGCGAAACGGCGAAGGCGAACCTCGTCCTTCGCGACCAAATCGGGCAGGACCTTTACTGCCACGTCTCGCATAAGTCGAGTATCCCTCGCCCGGTACACTTCGCCCATACCGCCCGCACCGAGCAAGGACAGCACTTCGTAGGGACCGAGTTTTGTTCCGGGAGCTATGGCCATGAGGACCGGCTATTGTGGCAGTTGCGACGTATGTAATCCAGCACCCAGCGATCGAGGTTCCTGACGAGATCATAGCGCCGAATAAGGAGAAAAGCAGGAAAGACGGAAATGACCCTAATGGAAAAGTGCCATTTCACGTTTGCTTCATGCGTCTCGTTAGGGTCATTTCCGCAGTGTGTCGGAGATAGNNATTTCTCCGACACACTGTCCGTGTGGTCACCATTTCCGGTCACCCTGGCAGACAAGCGAACAGCACACCTATTACGGCAATTCCGGGGATAGGTATCGTGTCCCCCTATGCCCCCTCCGGTTTCTGGCGGCCGTGCTGACGAAAAAGTAGCGGCCGTTCTCTTGTGTCAGCGCAGTTCCGCTCGCTGAGCGACTGCCTTGGCATCGATTGTCACGGATCCGTCGCTTAAGCCTGCGGTTCCAGCTTTTACGGTGATAGGTCCAGCCTGCCTCGAGCTACGCACTACAACGAGTGCGCGCCCTTGAAACAGCTTGCGCCGATCTCCCTGGTAGGAAGCGCCGTCCTGGCCGTCGCCGTTCCCCACGGCTGCGATGACGCCTGGTCCGCTGAGCGAGAACTGTACTTCCTGGTCAGCATTCGGCTGCCAACGACCCTCTGCGTCCACTGCCTCTACCACCAGGAAAGAACTCGGGAAAACTGTCCATAATGCACAGTGTCACACGCTCGCAGATGGTGGCGCTAATGTTCATTGCACTGGGCGAATAGGTAAGTTCCCTCCTCGGCCCTCCAGGCACCGTGGGAGGAGCAGGGGAACTTACCGAAAACCCCGCTTTTCAGGCATGACGGCTCTATAGTTGAGATTGCTGCTGTGAGGATAATGTCCGGGTTGGCGACTATCCGCGCGGAACCCGGCGATAGATGTCCCTGCTGTTATGGCTTCACGCCGGCACTGCAGCTGTTACGAAGGTCAGGGTGAGAACGGTGATGTCGTCTTCCTGGCCGAAGACCTGAGCGGCCTGGGCGATCGATTCCGCGGATTGGGTGCTGATCGCGGCAGTGCGTTCGAAACCGAAGAGTTCGCCCGACGAACTGCGGGCTTCGACGACGCCGTCAGTGAGGAATGTGAGGGCGTCACCGGGAACGAGCTGGAAAGCGGTTTCGGAGTATTCGGCCTGGGCTGTGACGCCCAGCGGGAGCCTCGATTCGATTTTCAGCTCTTCGCCGCTGCGATAGGGCGGGAGATGGCCGGCGCTGGCAAGGGTGATGGAACCATCTGCGGATATGTCGGCGCACAGGCAAGTGGCGAAGCCGCCAAGGCGCATATCGAATAATACAAGGTTGAGGTGGTGCAGAAGTTCAGCCGGCGAGTCTTTCTCTCGGCGCTCGGCTGCACCGAGCAGCACAGCCGCAGTCATGGCGGCCGCAGCTCCCTTTCCGCTTACGTCACCCAGCAGAATGCGCTGATGTCCGGCTGGCAGGGTGCGGCAGCTATAAAAGTCGCCTCCGACCTCGCGCGCGGGTGAGAAAGCAACGTCGATTTTGAGGCCGGGGAGGCTATCGATCGATGCGGGGTTCAAAGCCCGCTGCATCTTCTGGGCCGCCTCCATTTCACCCGCCAGAGCTGAACGCTGATCNNGGGAACAGTGTGGATTGCCACGACTGAAGGAAATTGGGCATTCCGGGAAGGTAGTAGGCGGCGAGGGTGAGAAAGAAAACGATGAGAACAACGCCCCACGCCGCGGAAAGCGCGGCGACCGCCCTCATCCGTGCCGCGATGCGGGGATACGGCCAAAAGGCAACGAACGGACCACATCCGAGAAGAATGGCCAGCAGAATGTAATAACCGGGTTCGACCATGGAATCCTGAATCAAATCCATGTGCAAGGCTGGTTGGGGAGGAAGCAGCAATTCGACCAACGGCCATGCCGCAAAGACAAGCGCGGCGCCGATGAACAAGCGGAACGAGACGGGAATGCGCTTCCGGGCCAGCGCAAAATAAAAGGATACTTGCGCGAGCGAGTTGGCTGCGGATGTAAGAGCCCAGAGGCCGACATTCGCCCACACGGGCTCATTTGTCATCATGGTCCCGCACAGGATGTTCACGAACAAGGCGCCGAGAAAGACACAGGACAGCCCCAGCAGGATGGGTTCGGGATGTTTGCGGTCCGGGACGGAAAATCCGAGCAGGACGAGACCCACGACCCCGAGTACGACCATTGGCACGAATGAAATCAGGCTGTAGGGAAGCAGCGATACGAGAACGCCGGCCCGGTTATCGCGCAGGGCTTCCATTCCTCCGAGGCGAATCTCGGGAGTCTGCAGGGCGGCGGTTACGCTCAGCGGGGCAAAGCGATAAACGATGCGAAGCGACAGAAGGTTCGAACGATTCCCGGCAAGCGGCTGCGAAAAGGGAAAGATTCGGATGGAATCCATGGTGAAGAAACCGCTGTGCAGATCACCGTTCCGGCCAATGGGAGCCCCATTCAAGAAAAGTTCGTAGGCAGCCGGGAGGCGCACTTGCACCGCGGGATTGTCTGACTTGCTGAGGGCGGCGGAATCGACATGACAGCGGATCCAGATGCGCGGCTCGGAGGGGCTGACTTTCCAGCTGGAAAACGGCTGCCAGCCTGCTTCATCGAGATCGGCCGACGTCCAGGCCGGATTGTCACCGGCGCGCCAGACGCATTGTTGCGGCGTAATGGTAACGGTGCCGGAATCTTTCGCCTGAGCGCAAAGGACGGGCGCGGCGAAGAACGCAAGCAGTGACACAACTGCAGCCTTACGCATCCAGCACCTCGACCGGAGCAAATAAGGAGCATCGTGCGAGGGAGTCGTCCTTCCGGAACGCTGTGCCAGTTAAGCCTGGTGCGGTGGGTGCCTGATCCGGAAGAATCTCTGGGAAGCGATGCTCTCGAATAAGCGGAATTCTATACTACAACGCCAGTCGCCGAGGCGACGGCAGATTACCAAGCAGTCTTGGGCGAATCACCGGCAATCTTGGAAGTTACCTCTTGTACTGCCTGAAAAGTCGGGTTCTCGGTAACTTCCGCCAGTCGGGCGGACCAGCCGGGCAAGTTACCTAAAACCCCGGTTACGGACAAGTGGACTGTTTTCCATTGTCGGCGAGTGCATTGGCGATGAGGCGTAAACCGAGATCGGCCGCTCGCGACAGCGATACCTCAAGCAGAGCGCGTTCTCGGGGACTTATCCTGGCGGTTGAGTTCTCGAATCGCTTATGCCGTGTAAGCACAGCCGGGCGTCCACAGCGCCGGCGACGAGTGAACAGAGGCCGGCTTCCCTTACCCCATTCCTATTGCCGTCCGACGTCGCTGCTTGGACAGCTCTACTAGGGACGTGTTTTTCGACTAAGCTGTCAGGGAGCGTTTCCAGTGCAGTTCGCCCCAGAATATGGAAACCACGTAGAGGGCGAAGGCAACCGCTAAGACCCAGAGTCCCGTCCTTGCCGCTCCGATTCCAGCGAATCCACCCAAGAGAACCTGTGCTACTCCGAAACGCGGATCTCCTCCGACGAAACGCCATCTNNAGACTTAGGAGTGAAACCATGATGGCGAGCGAGATAAGGAAAGTCATGTCCTGCGTGACGAGCAGCTTCCAACCCGCTATTGGTAGGAGACGATAGCGCAGCAATGCTCGCCCCTCATCCAGACGGAGCATGCGTTGGCCAATGGTGCTCATTGCAATCCCCACGAATAACGACAACATCGGAAAAGCTTCGGGCTCTGGTGCCCGCCCGAACAGTCGATAAAGGGTTCCACTAACAGCTATCAGCAGCGCGGTCCAAAAGTCTAGGGTTCCCTGCAGCTCCAGCCACATTTCTTGCGCGATTCCGCCGACCTTCAAGGGCGTCCTTGAGATGTTGAGACCTGCAGGCGTCCTTAGCTCGAACGGGAGACGGCCAACGGCGTATACCGTCCCATGGACGATTAGTGCCAGTAGAACAAAAAAGAGACCCGCGGCTAGGCCCATCCAGAACAGGTAGCCAAAAAACAACAATATAAATAATGGATTCAACGCAAAACTTACGGAACTGAGCAAGAGTCTTTGTGTACGTGTCAGCGGCCACGTAGCGACTCGCTCCGGGGGCAACCTATGCTGTGTATCGACGGAAAAAGTAACAAGCAGAGGCGCAAGGAGGACAATNNAAGTTGTTGAAACGCACGGAGGAAAAGCTGCTCAGTTCCTTCAACATCAGTTTCTTCAACAAGAACAGAAGGGCTAGGATCTGAGCCAATCCGGCACCTCCGGCTGTGGTTCGCCAACGATGCTGAAATACACCTCCTCAACTCCTTCGTCTGCCGTGGACGGGTTGAAATCTGATTCAACTCGACCTTGGTGAAGAATGACTACGCGGGTGGCTATCTNNGACGATGCGGGATCAATACCTTCAAACGGCTCATCCAGCAGCAGAACCCTCGGCTTGTGCAGGAGGGCCATGGCCAGGGCGGTCTTCTTCCGCATGCCGAACGAACAATTGCGTGCAACGGTGTGGCGTCCTTGTGTAAGATCGAGCAGTCCTAGCAGGCCCGCTGCTCGAGCTGCTGTTTCGCTCTTCGTGAGTCCATAAATAGGTCCAACTGCCATCAGGTTCTCNNCCGATGAACACGGAACCACTGTCTGGCTGTTCTAATCCTGAGAGCAAACGTATCAGCGTGGATTTGCCAGCACCGTTCGCCCCTAGCAACGCACAAATGCCACATTCTAGAACGAGGTCTATGCCTCGGAGGACTGGTTGAGAGGCATAGCTCTTCGTCGCTGCTCTGCAGTCGATCACTCTGTTGTTCCCCACAAGTCAGTTAACCATACCAAAACTCCGCAGCCAGCGATCAGATGTCTGCATCACCACTCTTAAGCATGCTTCTAATCCGGGGCCCTCCCTTGAAACGCGCTTTCCTTTGTTCATCGTGTTGGGCCGTGGGACCGGTTCTCAACGAGTTCGTCGTCGCCATGGCATTCGTCGATGTCGATTACTCCTCAAATGTCGGCCAGTGTCCAGCGATCCAACCGGTTTCGGCTGTCAACTGTCGATAACAGGCCAATGCATTCATCGAGACATCTGACATCTACGTCTTCTACGTCTTCGGCAAGTTGCCGTAAAACCGGCATCTCGGACAAATGACCCCAAACCTCTTGCAGCGAACGCAAGTAGTGGATGAGAAAGGACGTTATCGCCAATCGTGCAGAAGTGAGGCGGCGACTGCGTTCTTCAGGCAGTGTCGCTTGCGACTGAGATTTCGAAACGATCATTAACGGCGTCCTGCAGCTTCTGTTTGCTGCCGATGTATCGCTCCGTTGTCTGGATGGAAGCGTGGCCGAGTAGAAATCGAATCTGTTCGAGTTCGCCGCTGCAATCATGGCAGAGACGGGCGCAGGTGCGACGAAGGCCGTGGGGCGCCAGGTTGGGAATGCCGGCCTGCCGGGCACATCGCTTGACCGCATACCAGACAACGTTCGCAGTCACGCTAGCCTCTTGTCGCTTTCCTACTTTCGAAACTCTCCTGAATACTCGTCCATCGCTGACCCCCGAATGCGAGAGCCCTTCATCCAGCAATTGCTTCGACCATGCCGGCACCGGCACAGTTCGCAGCCGTCTTCCCTTACCGATCAAATCGACGATGACCCATCGCCCCTCCCGCAGTTGCAATTGCTCCAGCGTCAATCCGACCACTTCAGAACGCCGTAACCCACACCCGAGAAGTAACCCAACGATCGCTCCGTCCCGCCAGCCGCGCAGGTTTGTCTTCGACGCGGCATTCACAAGTTCTTGCGCCTGGCTCCGGGAGAGCCAGTTGCCGATTTTCCGCCCCAGTTGCTTTACCCCTTGAACCCGCCGGATTCCAATCGCCAGTTCTGGCGTCAGCCAGCCGCTTTCCGCGGACTCGTCCGCCAATTTCCGAATCGCTGAAAGATGCGAATTGATCGTAGAGGCGGACAGACTGATCGTAGGCAGTGAAGAACTGTTGGGCGGTCGATACGTAGTCTTTCGCGTTCCCTTTCATCTCTATGCTCCTTTGGGGTCGCTTTTGTCGGGGATCTTGTGCCCTAGTATTCAAACCACTGGCTGAGCGCTTTGACCTTCTCCTCCGTATACGGCGGGAACAAGTGCTCAATGGCTACGTCGGGCGGCGAAATCAGAACTGATTTCGCGTGCGTGAGAGCGTCAAACCCGGCCTTGCCGTAGTAGTGACCGATACCGGAATATCCGACCCCGCCAAAGGGCATGGTTTCGATAAACAGGTGAATGTTTACCTGATTGATCGCGCCGCCGCCGAAGGACAAGCTTGCGAGGAAGTGATCGATCGCCTGCTGATCTCGGCTGAAGAGGAAGCCGGAAAGAGGCTTCGGATGCTTCTTCACCTCGCGAATGGCCGCACCCATGTCCTTGTAGGTGAGGATTGGAAGAAGCGGCCCAAAGATCTCGTCCTCCATGATCGGATCGTCCCAAGTCACTGGATAGATGACCGTGGGATCGAGATAGCGTGCCTCCGGGTCGGAGGCCCCGCCTATGACGACTTTTTTTTGATCGATGAGGCCCGCCAAGCGTTCGGTGGCCTTTGGGCTGATAATGCGGGAATAGTCGTCGGGCCTGCTCTTAGGGTCGGTCCCGTACAGCTCAACCATAGCTTTCTTGCACTCTGCAACGAACTCCTCTGCAATTGATTCGTGCACGTAGGCGTAGCCGGGCGAGGTGCACCATTGGCCGCCCCAAGCCGTCGCACCCCAGACGATCTTCTTGGCTGCATCCGGAATATTTGCGGTCGCGTCAACGAAAGCCGGATTCTGCCCGCCTAGTTCGAGAAGAACGGGAGTCAGATTCTTTGCGGCCGCCTCCATGACGATCTTGCCAACCTTGACGCTGCCGGTGAAGAAGATGAAGTCGAAGGGCAGCTTGAGAAGCTCCGTCACCTCGTCNNGAGATCGAGCAAGACCTTACTGGTGGCGGGCAAACCCTCGGAGAGTTTGAGGATGCATGGATTGCCAGCCGCAATAACCTGGACAGCGGGGTCGAAGAGCAGCGTCAGTGGTCCATTGAATGGCCCGATAACCAAGGTGACGCCGTAAGGTTCCCGATAGACTTTAGCAGTATGCCCGCTCTCCCGAAGGGCCTTGGGCACAACCACATCTACGGGCTTCATCCACTCCTTCAAATCTTGCTTCGCGAAGGCGACGGTTCCTACAGGCGCCATAATCTCGAAGACTTTCTCTTGGCTGGCCGTCTTGAAGTCGCTGCTCATCGCAGCCTCAAGAACCTCGGCGTTCTCATTGCACAAGTTCTCAAGGCGTGTCAGTTGGTCGATGCGCCACTCGTAAGACTTAGTCGCATCCGAATCGAAATATGCTTTCTGCTTATCGAAGATTTCCTGGAACTGATTCATCCGAGTCTCCTTCGCACATCGGTTGTCGAAGCCGCTTTGCAGCAGCGTTGCGAGCCCTTTAGGCCAT
>PMHI01000383.1:0-6693 GCA_003156615.1 Acidobacteriaceae bacterium
GAAACGCTATTGGAAGAATGTCTTGTGGTCGCCGTCCTAGTTTGCCGCCAGTTGTGGCGGGGCACAGCTGGCGGCATCATCAAGCAATACGTTGAGCAACAAAAGACCCCGCTTTAACCCGCCTTATATCCCCGCCCTGAAGGACCGGGGCTTTACGGCCCGACCGGTAAATGCTCAAGCGGTCCCGCGTCGCAGTCGGCAATTCACTTCCTCCCATTTTCGCGCCATCCTCCGGCATCTTTCCCGCTCTCCCAACGCATCTGACAACACCGGGAGCGGGGTGCGTGCGGGTCGAGCCTCGCTTGACTTGGCTATCCGTCAGATGTTTAAGTAACTAGATTGTTTTCCGCCAGTTCCAAGTGACACGTCAGCAGCGGGCGGTTTCGCCGGCGCAGGGCGAGTACTGACTCGCGCGCCGTTTCTACTCTCTCCAAATGACCGGTACGAATGGGAGGAAAAGCGTGATGGGGAATGGCCGTTGGTTGGGAAGGCGCTCGGAAAGAAGCCTGGAGAAAAGAATTTTGAGAAATAGCTCGAGAAGCAGTTGGGTGTGGGCGCGTGCCCTTGGGGCAATGCTTGTGCTGTTGTTGACGGGTGCCGTGCTGCTCGGCTCTGGTTCCCGCCTCCACTCCCGGCAGGCCATGCCTCAGCCACCAGCCTCTGGGGTTCGAACCTCCTTTGGACCTTCTCTGCAATCGAAGCCTCTGCATTCGAGCCCGGACGCGCGCGCCATTCTGGGGCAGTTGCCGCTGATCTTTGAGCCCAACCAGGGACAGACCGATCCCGGGGTGAAGTTCCTCGCGCGGGGCGCAGGATACACGCTCTTCCTGGATGCAAGTGGCGCCATGATCGCCATGCAGACGGCTCACTCGTCGGCTGGGCACGGCGAACAATTTGTAGGCATGAAGCTGGTTGGCGCCAACCCTGCGGCGGCCACCACGGGAACCAATCCACTTCCGGGCAAGAGCAACTACATACTCGGCAATGATCCGCAGCAATGGCATACTGGCATTCCGCAGTTTGCCGGAGCTCGCTACCGGAGTGTTTATCCCGGAATCGATCTGGTCTTTTATGGAAACCAGGGCCGTCTGGAGTACGACTTCCAGGTCGCCCCCGGTGCCGATCCATCACAAGCCGAACTGCAGTTTGACGGCGCAACCAAACTGGAACTGAGCGGCGGCGACCTGATTCTCACCGGAAAAGACGACGGCGGCTTGCGCCTCGAAGCGCCGCACGTTTATCAGCGCGACGGAGACCGGCAAGAGCCGGTAGCGGGACGCTTTGTTCTGCGTGCCGCCAACCGCGTTGGTTTCGAAATTGGCCCCTACGACCGGGGCTGCGAGTTGATCATCGACCCAGTGCTCGATTTTTCCACGTACTTCGGCGGCAGCGGCACGGAAACCTCGCCTTCCGTCGCAGTCAACGGCAACGGCAACATCTACCTCGCCGGCACGACACAGGGCTCGCCGGCAAGCTCGTTTCCTAATGGTCCTACCGTAGGCAGTCCTCCGCAGACCTTAATCGGTCCGCTGTCGCTCACGACGAGTAGTCCGCCCCATATCTTCATCGCCGAGATCAATCCTTCGCAGCCGCCCACGGTGCTGTATGAAACCTTCATCGGTGGCACTGGATCCGACACCAGCGCCGGCCTCAGCGTGGATAGCGCCGGCAATGCTTACCTCGTGGGCAATACCACTTCCACCGACTTCCCCACTTTAGGCCTCCCGTACCAGACTGCACCGGAGGCCAAGGGCCCGCAATGCGCCTCCATCGCTTGCACGTCCGTGTTCGTGAGCGTGCTCAACGCGCTGGGTTCGGCCCTGACCTATTCTTCTTATCTTTCCGGCAACGGCAACGACCAGGCCAGCGGGATGGCAATCGATCTCAGTGCGGATGTTTTCATCACCGGCACCACGACTTCGAANNCATCCCTAGTGTGGGCGGCATCGCGTATTCGACATACTTCGGCGGGAGTACGCCGGCCCCAGCCGTTGCCACCGGCGGCGGCATCGCGGTCGACTCCACCGGCAACATTTATTTCGACGGTACGACGAATTTCTACAACAGCGGCGCAGGCTCTTACGGCGACAGCGGACAGACGGAAGACTTTCCCATCATCAACGCGTATCAGCCGTGCCTGGACACATTTCCTCCCACCGTCCTCCCCGTTACAAACCCGTGTACGGCCCCCACCGCTACGCCCTACCCGACCGATGCCTTCGTGGCCAAGTTGAATCCCAACGCCGCTCAGACCGGTGGCACTCAGTTGCTTTTCTCGACCTACCTTGGGGGCAGTGGTCAGGATACGGGCACCGCGATTGCGATTGATTCCGGCGCCGCCAACATTTACCTCACCGGCTCGACCACCTCCACAGATTTTGTCCTTCCCATCGGTGCCGCGCCCTACGACAGTTGCCTGAATAACGCGAATCCCCCAGGGTCGACGGCTGCCTGTACGACCGCAAACACGACGGACACCGATGCCTATGTGGCGCGCATGGGCAACCCTACGCTGAGCACCACGGGAATTCCAAATGACGTGCCGCTCAATTATTTTTCGTACCTGGGCGGATCGGGGAACGACAGTGGGCTGGCGATCGCCGTGTTGGATGCGTCGATCGCTACGCTCGGCGATGCAGTGGTTACCGGGTCGACCAGTTCGACAAACTTCCCGGTCACAAGCTTCCCAATCCAGAAAACGCTGAACGGCACCCAGAATGCTTTCTTTGCCCAAATCGATACCACGACGGCTACCGGCCAGACCGGGGTCGGCTCCTACGTCACTTATTTCGGGGGCAATGGCGTGGATCGCGGTACCAGCATCACGGTCGATCCCAACCTGAACTCCTATTTTGCCGGCGATACCACCTCCACCACTCTAGTGACCTTTAATCCCGTGCAGGGAACGCTCAACGGAACCCGCAACGCGTTCCTCGTCAAGTTCGGGACGGCGACCGATTTGTGCATCAACTGCGTGGCGCCAGTCCTATCCCCGCTCGGAACGGTGGGCGCCGGCAACCAGGTCACGGCCACCTTTACCCTTACCAACGAGGGTCCCGACCCAGCGACCAACGTCGTCGTGACCGGCTCGGTCACCAGCGGAGCCACGTTCGTCAGCGGAACCGCAGGTTCGGGCACTTGCAGCGCGCCCACCAATAATGCGGTGTCTTGCCTGATCCAAACGCTGCAATCCGGTTCCACATCGACAATCGTTTTCGTAGTGACGCCGAATAACAGCGGCCAGTATTCGGTGCAGGGCACGGTATCCAGCGCCAACAATACCAGCACAAACAACACGGCTACCGCCTCGTTCGCGGCGTCCGATTATTCCGTTTTCGTTTCTCCCGCCGCTGTGACCGTGCTCGCAGGTCAGATCGCCCAATACGGCATTCAGGTGAATCCGATTGGGTCTTTTGGAGCCAATGTTTCGCTCAGCTGCAGTGCTCTTCCCTCAGGGGCGAGTTGCAACTTTACTAACAGCACGGTGAATTTGGCGAACGGCCCTCAGGCGACCACCTTGAACCTCAACACCACCGCTCAACCCGTATCCACGGCGAGTGCAGCAGGGTGGCGCCGCCCGCTGTATGCCATCTGGCTGATGGTTCCAGGAATGACTCTTTTGGGATGGCGGGTGGGCGGCGGGAACGGGAAGAAGATCCGCCGGCTGGGCCTGCTCATGCTTTCACTGTTCTTCGCGCTGGTCCTGCTGCAACCATCCTGCAGCAGCGCCAAGACGCCGGTACCAGTGAGCGGAACGCCCTCGGGCAGCTACTTTCTCACGGTTACGGCAACTTCTGGCTCGTTCAGCAAGAGTGTGCCGTTCCAGTTGACAGTGACGCCGTAGTCCCAGTTTTCAGTTTTCGGTTTTCTAGAACTCGACGCTGGAAGCGGGAAACTAGAAACGGGAAACTAGCTTTCCCGCCTAGGCTCCGGCGGAAAGCTTGTGGTGGCTCTTGCCCTCAGCGATTCCATATTGCCGAATCTTGTAAAGCAGAGCTTTATAGCTGATTTGTAGAAGGGTGGCCGCGCGTTTGCGGTTCCAGTTGGTCTGCTCGAGGGCCTGCCGGATCGCTTCACCTTCGGCTTCGTCTTTGGCGCTGCGGGCCAGCGATTTCAATCCCCCGCCCGTTTCCCCGCTTCTCGTTGCGGAATCTCCCCATCCAGCGCCGCCGCCGTTGCCGTCGGGGCGGGGCTGCAATTCGGCCGCCGCNNGCCTGGCAGGCTGCGAGGAGATGGGGGGAAAGCGGGAGCTGAGGCCGCGCGTAGCGTTCGGCCATGCGCGTCATGAAATGCTTCAGCAGAATGGGAATTTCTTCCTTTCGTTCGCGCAGCGGCGGCAGTTGCAGGGTGAACGCGTTGAGACGATAGTAAAGATCTTCGCGCAGCCGCTTGGCCGCCAAAGCCTGGGGAATGTCAATGTTCGTGGCCGCCAGGATGCGTACATCCACCCGGATGACACTGCGGCTTCCCAGCCGCGAGAATTGCTGGTCCTGCAGTACGTGCAGCAGCTTGGCCTGCAGCGCCGGCGGCATCTCGCCAATTTCGTCGAGCAGGATGGTGCCCTTGTTGCACAGTTCGAACTTGCCCGGCTTGGCGTGCGTCGCTCCGGTAAATGCGCCGGGTTCGTAGCCGAACAGCTCGCTTTCCAGAAGATCGGCGGGCACGGCCGCGCAATTTACCTTCAAGAACGTGCGGTGAGCGCGCGTCGATAGCTTGTGAATCAATCGCCCCAGCACTTCTTTGCCGGTGCCGCTCTCGCCCAGCAGCAATACCGGAATATCCACCTTTGCGACCAGCGCGGCTTGCGAACGGATCTTCCGCATGGCCGGACTCGCCGCGATAAAGAACACGTCATCGCCGACATCTTCGGCTTCTCCGCCGACCACCGCTTCGCCCTGACCCAGGCACTGATGGATCACCGCATCCAGTTCCGCTTTCTGAAAGGGTTTGGTCAGGTAGTCATGTGCCCCCAGGCGCATCGCCTGCACTACTTTCTTCGTGTCGTTGACGCAGGAAAGCATCACAACCTTTATCCCGGGCCGCTTCTGGCGGAGTTGCTCGAGCGTCTCCAATCCATCGATGCCCGGCATCAGCACATCGAGCAGCACCAGGTCCGGCTCCATGCCTTTGTCCACGCGTTGCAGAGCTTCTTCGCCGGTTGACGCCGTCTCCACTTTGTAGTCGTCAACCTCCAGCAGCGTCCGGATATAGCGCAGCATGGCCGGTTCGTCATCCACCAGAAGAATCTTGGCGTTTTCGCTCATCGATTCTTTCCTTTGCCAGCAGGGTTTGGGGCAGGTTTGAAGGGAATGAGGAACGAGAATTTGCAGCCCGCGCCGGGATCGCTTTCTACCCAGATTTTTCCGCCCATGCCTTGCACCAGGCGGCGCACAATCGCTAAACCCANNACGCTGACCTTCACCGAATTCGGCTGCGAAGTATCCTGCCGGCGCCTCTCGCCCGCCGATGCCGGCTGGGCCGCCGCACGGCGCTCCCACATGTAGGGTTCCGCGTGCAACCAAACCGTCCCGCCCTGCGGAATAAACTTGAAGGAGTTCTCCAGCAGGTTCGAAATCACCCGCTCCAGCTTGGGAGAATCGAAGGGGAACACCGGCAGTTTGTCATTCTCGAGGAAGTACAGTGCTAATCCCTTTTCCTGAAAGCGCGTCGACCACAGGCGGCACACGTCCGACAGGCACTCGTTGATGTTGCCCGCCCCGAACTGCATCTTCAGGCCGCCGGTTTCCAGAGCGCTGTAGGTCAGGAAATCCTGGATGAACTGCTGCAGCCGTTTGCCGCTGGACTGCATGTCGCCCAGCACTTCCCGCTGGCGCGCATTCAACGGTCCCAGTTTTTCGCTCTGCAGCAGTTCGACGTACCCGTTCAGAATCGCCAGTGGCGTCTTCAGGTCGTGCGCCGCCGAGCCCAGCGCGTTCGTGGTGCGCTGGAATCGCTCCTGCAACTCGGAGTAAGCCTGCTGCAAATCCGCCGGATTTGCTATAGCTTCTAGCGGAAGCGGAGACTGCGGGGGGCCGGTCTTTCCTTCAACAGCCTCGGAAACACACACGTTTTTTTGCACGGTGGCCATAAGGGGCGCTTGGGTCTAACACAAGGGGGGATGCACTCGACTGATCTAGAGAAGAATGCTGTATCAAAATGGTATGCTAGGCCGCTTTTCTCTGTCAACGAAAAATGCAACCTGATTACCCAAGTGTGGCAAAACCTTGCACTCTTCGACCGGCTCAGGCTGGCTTCGCCCCACCCGCCAAGGGGGAAACCGGACGAATCCCAAAGCGATGAAAAGTCCGCTCTTCAACGGCCTTAAGGCGCCCGACACCCGAGTTGACCGGGTTCTTCGGGACTCTTGCCGGTTCCTTGCTGGATTTACCCCCTTATCGAGGCTTTGGCCCCTAAGATGCTGGAATTGTTCGGTTAAAGCACACAGGAAGGGGCCCACGGGTGAAGGCTAAGACTCCGGTGGCAGAGCGTCGGCGGTGGCCGCGGTTGCCTTTAGCCATCCCNNATCCCCTCCGCAGCGCAGATTTCGCTTGAGATTCCCAGTGCTCCGTTAGCCGCATTGGCTGCTGCCCTGCCCACCGTGATTCGGAACCTGCGCGCCAAAGTGTTGCGCACGCACCATGGCGAGGGTTTCAATTTGGTCGGTCTGAAGTTCGCACGGCCGCTTCTCAACTC
>PMHI01000383.1:6713-9834 GCA_003156615.1 Acidobacteriaceae bacterium
GATAGCGATTATCGCCTCTGATCCCTCATAACCTTTAGTAAGTTGCTTTTCATCAATCAGATAGACTAGCCTACCAACATAGGTGTCCGCTCCCCTTGTGTTTGGCTCTCCAGGTGCACATCCGACCATAAGCCTGTGCTGCGGAAGCCAGGAAAACTTATGAGCACTCCAAACCCAGTCAGTGCGCTGATCCAGCCTCTCGGCGAGACGCCTCCAGAATCTGTCGTTTTCGGGGGCACCGAGGCCATGCGGGCTCTCCGCGAACGGCTGGCCAAAATAGCCGGCGCCAACGTCCCTGTGCTGATCCAGGGAGAGAGCGGCACGGGCAAAGACATTATCGCGCGCATGATCCACAGCTCTTCGCCGTGGCGGACCGGGCCCTGGGTCAAGGTCAATTGTCCTGCGATTCCCGGGACCCTGCTCGAGAGCGAACTCTTCGGCTACGAAAAAGGAGCCTTCACCGGCGCCTACGGCACCAAGCCTGGCCGCGTCGAGATGGCGCATCGCGGCACCCTGTTCCTCGATGAAATATCCGAACTCGACATGGCCCTGCAGTCGAAGCTCTTGCAACTTCTGCAGGACGGGCAGTTCTGCCGCATTGGCGCTCAGGAAGACAAGAAAGTGGAGGTCCGTGTAGTCTGCGCCACCAATCGAAAACTGGAAGAGGAAATTGCCGCGGGCAACTTCCGTGCCGACCTGTTTTACCGCATCAATGTCGTGAACCTTTACATGCCGCCGCTGCGCGAGCGCGCCTCCGACGTTCCTCAGCTGATCAGCTACTTCCTCGAGTACTACAACCGGAAATTCAACGCGCGCGCCAACCCGCCCTCTGCCGATTTGATGAACGCGCTTAAGAAATATCACTGGCCAGGCAACGTCCGCGAGTTGGAAAATCTGATGAAGCGCTACGTGATTCTCGGCGCCGAAGAAGCCATCGCCGGCGATCTGCGCCCGCACGAGCAAGACTTCTTCTCGGCCGACATTTCGGTCGACGGTCCAATCTCGCTGAAAAAAATCACCCGCCAGGCGGTCCGTGAACTGGAACGCAAGATCATCCTCAAAGTTCTCCAGCATCATCACTGGAACCGCAAGAGCGCCGCCCGCGCGATGAACATCAGCTACCGTGCCCTGCTCTACAAGATCCGCGACGCCGGCCTGCCTTCTAACCGCGCCCCTCGCCGCGCCGAATCCGAAGATCCCGCAACCCACACCGTTGCCGCCGACTGATCGATTGCCTCAGCCCTCGAGTTCTCCTGTGTTGTTCGGGCAATGACGTTGCTGGTTGGAGAGCGACCTCGACGGTCGGCTCANNCGTACAGCCGGCGCAGGCGGCAGGGAACATCATCCTCCTCCCCGCTTACTGCGCCGGTTTATTTGAAGGTCACGACACCTTCCCGGACCGCGCGCGCACCTTCGCCCAGCGCGCTCTTTGCGCCGCCGCGATGCGCTCTCGGGCTGCCGCAGACAATCGGCGCTTCATGCGTTTGCCGGAACCGGATGAGCCCCCTAGATTTCTCGCCGTCACCCTGCTCAGCCCCGCAATCACTTTCTCCAGTTGTCTAAGCTCGCCCACCGCACGTTCACGTTCTTTTTTCAACTGCTCTAGAACCGCATCTAGATCAGCCATGGACCTCCCTTTAGGGGAACCGCATGCACCTGAGCATACAGCATTTTGTGGTTCAAGGTTAGTCGCTAATGTTCTCCCAGCGCAAGAGTAATTACTATCCCTAGGTTCCGGCCCCCGACCCCAGCCCTCCGAACGCTGTAAATCCTTACGGCCAGGCGCGACTCAAAACTTATTCACTTACTAACTAAAAAACTTAGTAACTAGCGCAAAGCACTTAGTAACTCTTGTTATTCCTAGTCGCCAATTCGATTGACACCAAGCCCGCTGGCGCTCAGTCTGACCTCTACAGGGCCGCAATCCCCATCCTCTTCGCGGGCCCGGACCGGGAGTGCTGAATGTGAACCATTCGCTGGCTTCAGGACTTGCCGTATCTTGCTCGAGGAGTGGAGTGCTGCTCGTGTGCCTGCTGCACGGGTCACGAAGCGAGCCATCCCGAACTCCGTCCCATCCGGAGACCGAGTGGAGCCCTGAACCAGGGAGTCGCCAATGACAGAGACCAAGAACCCGCCAGAGTCAGCAGCCGCCGCCGGAACCGCGTTGGTGGTGTGCAAAGATGCACGGACTCGCCAGCTAATCCTCGAATCCCTGCAGCCGCTTGCCATACGCGCGGAGTTCTGCGAGGAGGGGTTTGTCGCGGCCAGCCTTTTAGATCAGCAGAAATTCGAGGCCGTANNAGTGAAGCGCAGACTTCGCCCCGGCCGGACTCCACCTTTGTGCTCGAAAGGCCCCTTTCTGCCGCCTTGATGAATCAAACTCTGCGGGCCGCATTCGGGCTGGTGGTGCGTGAGCGGCGGCGCTATTTCCGGTGCCCCATCGAGGTTCCCGCCTTGGTTCGATCGCAGCAGCCCGAAGATCTCCTGTGCCAAACCGTGAACGTCAGCGAGGGCGGGATTGCGATCATCGCCCCTGCCACTCTGGATTCCGATTCTCCCGCTCTCGTGCGCTTTAGCCTCCCCGGCCGCCAAAGCCAGATATTCGCCGAAACCAAGGTGTGCTGGCGTACCCGGGACGGTCTTGTCGGACTGGAGTTTCATTCCTTGGCTTCGCCCGAAAAGTCGGAGCTGCAGGAATGGCTGGCCCGCAAGCTCGATGAGACTCTTCCGGAAAATGTCGCTGCCCTGTTTCGCGGCGTAGGCCAATCCTAGCCCCGTAGTAGACGGAATCTCGGCCCAGGAGGCCGCCGCAAAGCCCTCCAGGGAGATTGCACCAAAGCAGGGGGAGGGAACTTCGAGTCCCTCCCGGTTCATACGCAAAATCAATACTTACGCCCATCCATTTTGTGCTTTTCGCAATGTTCCCGGTGGGAACTTTCGAGCATTTTCGAAGCCCGCCTTTGCGCCGGACAGGCCACAGCATCTAACATGGCCCGTACCGATTAACCATGTCCACCGCTGCCCTCGCCTTCCGCCGTACCGTCCGCCATAACCCGCTGGCGGTAACGGGTGTTGTTCTGGTCATCCTCTTGGTGATCTTCGCTCTGTTCGCTCCCTGGAT
>PMHI01000383.1:9877-16360 GCA_003156615.1 Acidobacteriaceae bacterium
TGGGCCTCGTCATCGGCTCCATCGCCGGCTACTACGGTGGAGGTATCGACCGTTTCGTCAATGTCGTCTTGATGAATGCGTTCCTCTCGTTCCCCGGAATCCTCCTCGCCATTGCGTTCGTAGCCTTTCGCGGTCCGGGCATCTTTAATCTAGTTCTTGCGCTCTCGCTCGGGGGATGGGTCGGGTATGCCCGCCTCGTCCGCGGACAAGTCCTCGCCGCGCGCGAACGCGAATTCGTGGAGGCTGCACGCGCGTTGGGCGCCAGCGACCTACGCATCATCGTGCGCCACATTCTGCCGAACATCATTCAACCGGTGATCGTGCAGGCCGCGATCGGCATGGCTGGGGCCATTCTCGCCGAAGCCACCATGAGTTTTTTGGGACTCGGCGTGCCGCCCCCGACGGCCAGTTGGGGGACGATGCTCAATGACGGACGCGCCCATCTGTTCGACGCGCCGCACCTCGTGCTCTTTCCCGCGCTGGCGGTGATGGTGGCCGTGCTGTCGTTCAACTTCATCGGCGATGCCCTGCGCGATTACCTCGACCCCCGCTCCCGCATCGAGGCTGGGCTGTAGCCCTGGCCATAAGCCCTTCAAAACACGCCCGATTCGCCTCTTGACACGAATCGCATATTGCAATATAAATATCTCGATCTGGAATATGAAGCTNNATCGTTCGTGCCGTGCGCCAGGAACTGCGCAAGAGCATCAGCCAGTCGTACCTGTCGCAGATCGAGAGTGGCGCCCGCCCGCATATGACGCAGTCCTCGCGCGCGCTGCTGGCGAAGTTCTTCAAGGTGCATCCCGGCTTTCTGGTCGATGACCCCGAGGGCTATCACACGGAGTTGACCTCGGACCTGCGCAGGACCGAAGGCCAGCTTGACGTCTGGCTGCTGCAGGGTTCGGAACGCTTTGTCGGCGATGCGGAAGTGAGCCGGGTCCTGATCAAAGCGGCACGCGAGAAAGATACGAGGCGCTGCCTGTTGCTGTTGGGCGCGATTCTAGACACACCGGGGTTGGCCGAGCGACTGCTAGAGGCCTTGCGGCCGGAATTCGTGGCCAGCGGCAATCGTCGCCGCGGAACGCATGCGGGGGATCACGGTCAGCCCGCAAGTGCAGAGGGGAGGCGAATCCGATGACTTATTCCCTGACTTGGGCGGACTTCTACTTGGTCTGTTTCGCGGTCGGTTTTTGCTTCAGTTTCTTTTCGTTCGTGTTGGGGGGCGGCGCACGCGCCGGCCGGCTGCATCTGCCGCACTTTCATGGGCACGTCGGGGGCGCACATCTGCCTTCGCCTGGCGTTCCGACCGCGCCCGCGCCGGTCGCGACTGGTCACGGGCGGGCGGCAGGGGGCGCGCGTGCGGCGACAGATGGCGGACATGCCCAGCAGTCTGGCAGTGTTTCTCCGTTCAACTTCGCCACACTGACGGCATTCCTGGCCTGGTTTGGAGGTACGGGATATTTGCTCACGCGATACTCCGGCCTCTGGGTAGGTTTTGGATTGCTGGCTTCGATCACAAGCGGGCTGGTGGCCGCTGGCATCGTGTTCCTGTTCTTGAGCAAAGTGCTGATCTCGGAGAACGAGAACATGGACGCAGCGGACTACGAAATGGTGGGCGTGCTGGGCCGAGTTTCCAGTTCCATCCGCGAAGGGGGAACGGGCGAAATCATCTATACGCAAATGGGAACGCGCCGGGTGTGTGGCGCGCGCGGCGACGACGGAGGCGCCATCGCCAAAGGAATCGAAGTTGTGGTCACGCGCTACGAAAAGGGAATTGCTTACGTGCGGTTGTGGAGCGAGATGTCGGGCGAGTGAACCGTAGTTTCTGCTTCGGTGGCCGGTTCGAACTGCATTCGTAGAAGGAGGCGTTATGCCAGAGATGTCACGGATGGTAGAGATTTGGATTTTCGCCGGGCTGGGAGTGATGGTCCTTCTGTTCCTGATGAGCGGAATGGCCAGGCTATATCGCAAAGCGGGGCCGCACGAGGCACTCATCGTGTATGGCTTGGGCGGGACGCGTGTCGTGCAGGGACACGGCACGCTGGTGCTACCCATGGTGCAGGTCTGCAAGGATCTGTCGCTGGAGCTGATGTCGTTCGACGTGGCCCCGCAGCAGGATCTGTACACAAAACAAGGCGTGGCGGTGACGGTGGAAGCGGTGGCGCAGATCAAGGTGAAGTCCGACCGGGAGTCTGTGCTGACGGCGGCCGAACAGTTTCTTACCAAGAGCGATCAGGAGCGCGAAGCGCTGATCCGGCTGGTGATGGAAGGCCATCTGCGCGGCATCATCGGGCAGCTCACGGTGGAGGAAATCGTGAAGCAGCCGGAGATGGTTTCCGACCGTATGCGCGGTACTTGCGCCGAGGACATGAACAAGATGGGGCTGGAGGTGATTTCTTTCACCATCAAGGAAGTCCGCGACAAGAACGAATACATCACGAACATGGGCAAGCCGGATGTGGCCCGCATCAAGCGTGACGCGGACGTCGCCACGGCGGAAGCCGACCGCGATACAGCGATCAGGCGCGCGCTGGCGCAGCGGGAATCGGCCGTAGCCAAGGCCCAGGCCGACCAGGAACGCGTGCTGGCAGAAACGCTGTCGTTGGCCAAGCAAGCCGAATCGCAGCGGGATCTCGAAGTGAAGCGAGCACAATTCCTGGAGGTTACAAAACGCCAGCAGGCGCAGGCCGACAAGGCTTATGACATCCAGACCAACATCATGCAGCAGCAGGTCATCGCCGAGCAGGTNNAAGGTGCAGCAGATCGAGAAAGAGCAGCAGGTCAAGGTGCAGGAGGCGGAAATCAACCGCCGGGAGAAGGAACTGATTGCGACCGTGCTCAAGCCGGCCGAGATTGAGCGTCAGCGAATTGAGACGCTGGCCGCGGCGGAAAGGCAACGACTGATTGCGGAAGCGGAAGGACATGCGTCGTCGATACGGGCGCAGGGCGAGGCCGAAGCCGAAATCATTTTCAAGAAAGGTGAATCCGAAGCCAAGGCCATGAACGTCAAGGCCGAAGCCTATCAGGAATACAACCAGGCGGCGGTGATCGACCGGTTGTTTACCGCGATGCCGGATGTGGTGAGGGCGCTGGCCAGTCCGCTGGCGAACGTCGACAAGATCACCATCGTCTCGACCGGAAACGGCGATGCTGCCGGGATGAACAAAATCACCGGCGATCTCACCAAGATGGCGGCGCAGGTGCCGGCGTTGTTCGAAACTCTCTCCGGCATGCCGCTGTCGGAGTTGCTCGGCAAGGTGCGGCAGCTCGGTGACAAGACGGTGAAGCCGTCGGCGGCGGACCCGACGAAAACATAGTTGCAGGGACGGGTTTCCGCCCGTCCCTGTTCTTCTTTCTTTTGGGGAGAAACTTTCAGGAGTGAGGAGATGGCGAGCAAATCGAAACCTACAGGGTTGGGTATCGCGCTGGGGGCGGCGTTGGGTGCTGTGGCTGGAGTTCTGGCCGGCCACGTTGCGATCTGGCTGGGCATAGGAATTGCGATTGGAATGGCGCTCGGCTCGTCGTTCCGGTATGCGCAAAAGCCATGCCCTGAGTGCGCCGCTCTGCATTCGTCGCATGCAGATCGGCTACAGCAAGTGAACGAGAAGCAGTTACAGAGCTAGAAGCTCAAAAAGGAGTCCACCATGGCATTACTAGAGCGTGTTTCCACATTAGTCCGGGCCAACCTCAACGACCTGATCGACAAGGCCGAGGAGCCGGAAAAGATGATCAAGCAGGTGATTCTCGACATGCAGAACCAGTTGCTGCAGGTGAAGACGCAGGTCGCGATCGCGATTGCCGATCAGCACCTGCTCGAGAAGAAGCAGAAGGAAAACCACGACAAAGTGGGGGAATGGATGCGCAAGGCGGAGCTTTCGGTCGACAAGAAACAGGACGATTTGGCGCGGGCATCGCTCGGGCGGGTGGAAAGCTATCGCGAGATGAGCGAGANNCTGGAGCAAAAGTTAACCGAGGCGCAGGCCAAGTCCGATCTGCTGATCGCGCAACATCGCCGCGCCCGCGCCGTGGGCAAGGCCAGCGACGCGCGTCTGGCCATGGGCGACGGCTCGAAAGCCGCGGCGTTCGACCGCATGAAACGCAAAGTGGCGCATTCGGAGGCGATGGGCCAGGCGAAGGCGGAAATCGCCGGCGACAATATGGAGGATCGGCTGGCGGCGCTTGAGAAAGAGGATCGCATTGAGCAGTTGCTGGCGGAGTTGAAAACGAGGCGGGGGGCGTGATGGAAAAGGCGAATCGGGCGCGGGCCCTTGGGATGCTTATTGGTATCGCCGTTCTGGTGCTGGCCGTGCTGTGGAAGCGGCTCTTGCACTGACTGGGACCCGGTACTTCGTGAGAAACATCTGGCTGCGCCACAAACTGGGGGGAGCCGTGGGCTCTTCAGCCTCGCTGCGGGACGGGCAGCTCAAGCCTCCGCGCGAATCCTCGGCCGACTTACATCCATTGACCGGCCAGCCCGCATCTCTGTAACCTTGGAACAGAAATCTCGCGTTAGAATTCCGACTCCAGGCTGAAGGAACATCCATGAAGGAAGTTGCAATTCTGCTGGTGGCCGCGCTTCTGCTGAACGGCTGTGGCAGCAACTCGACGACGCCAACGACAGCTGCCGACATCTGGTCGGCTAAAGTGCTCGGAGGAAACGGCCCGGCGTCCGGGTTCAGCTTTTCCACGGACTTCACGTTGCAGAGCGACGGGACCCTGAGCTTGTCGACCTTCCAGTTTTATAACGCTGGACCTTGTTTCCCCGTGGACGGAGAAGCGGTGACCGGGTCAATCACGGATTTGGAAGTGAACCAGAACACTTACGCGGTCACCGGCACCCTGACGTTTACCGTGCAATCAGGGAGTAACACCCTGAACCTGACTGGACCGCTGACCGGAACCGGCGGGCCATCTGGTAACGACGTGCTCACCGGCGGGTCGGTCACCGGCACTTGGAAGTTTATGGGCAGCGGTTCGCCCGTCGCGGGATGTGTCGACACGACCGGCAGTTTTACCATGACCCAGTCCTGAAGTTGGCGGGTCTCAGAACCAATCGCTGCGGTAGGCGACCCACCAGGAGGCGTAAAGAATCGGAACGGTCGCGGCCAGGCCCCACCAGATCGGCAGCAGAAAATCCGCCAGCAAGCCGAGCACCGTGAAGCTGACCCAGAAGATTTTCTTCTCCATCGAATCATTGTAGGCTGTTGATGCGGCGGAGGCAGCAGTGCTGTCGGCCAAGCACTTTCGTCATGTCTGGGCTCTGCTATAGAGTGGGAGCCATGAAGCGCTCACTGCAACAGATTGCGGAGGCAGTTGATGCCCGGCTGCAAGGGGATGGAAGTGTCGAGGTCGGTGGCGTGGCCAGTATCGGATCAGCTTCCGAGCACGACCTGGTGTTTGTGGAAGAAGAGAAATATCTTCTGCGGGCGCTCGAGTCCGCTACGGGTGCGGTGATCGCGGGAGAGTTCGCGGCAACCTCATCCGGGAAGCCGCTGCTCATCAGTCGTCATCCCAAGCTGGCCTTCGCTCAGGCAGCGAGATTTCTGGGGGAGGGGAATCGCGAAGGGTCCCGGGCTGGGGTGCGCGGGAGTGCCGTTGTCGATTCTTCCGTTCGCCTGGGTGCGGACGTGGTCGTCGAGGAACGCGCCGTGATTGCCGAGGGTGCGGAAGTTGGGGAGAACACACGGATCGGCGCCGGTTGCGTCATCGGGCGACGAGTCAAGATTGGGCGGGAGTGCGAAATTTACCCGCATGTCACGATCTATCCCGGGACAACGGTGGGTGATCGGGTCATTGTGCATGCGGGCGCGGTTCTGGGAAGCGATGGCTTCGGGTATGTGCGCGACCCGAAAAGCGGACGCTACGAGAAATTTCCCCAGGTCGGCAGACTCGTGATCGAAGACGATGTTGAGATTGGCGCGAACACAACCATCGACCGTGGAGCGCTCGACGAAACTCGCATTGGGCGGGGCACGAAGATCGACAACCTGGTCCACATCGGGCACAACTGCTGGCTGGGGCAGAATGTGGTGATCGCGGCGCAGACCGGGCTTTCCGGCAGCATTGTCCTTGAGAACGACGTCGTGCTCGGAGGACAGGTTGGGGTTGGCGAACATGCCCGCATCGAAGAAGGTGTGATGCTGGGCGGGCAGGGCGGTGTGCTGCCCAATAAGGTTTTGCGGGGCAAGGGAGTGGCATTCTGGGGAACTCCGGCGCAGCCCGTGCGGCAGTATCTGAAACAGTTAGCGGCGCTGGCGCGGTTGGGCAAGAAGAGGTAAATGTGGCAATCGTGGTGATTGGCGGGCATTCGCGAAGCGTAGGGAAGACGAGCGTGGTTGCGGAGCTGATTTCCGCATTGCCCGAGTACGATTGGACCGCGGTGAAGATTACGCAATATGGGCACGGAGTTTGCTCTGCCGATGGAGCGCCGTGCGACTGCGCAACCCCCGATCACACCTGGGCGATTTCAGAGGAGAAGGATCG
>PMHI01000383.1:16434-32352 GCA_003156615.1 Acidobacteriaceae bacterium
AAGATTTCAAGAATTCGGCGCGGGAATTTCTGGATCGCGCGGGTGCGGTGATCCTTCACCATGACTCAACCACTGGGGGATCGGCCTGGCAAGGCGTTTCGTTGAAGCCGGTGGCGGAGCGGCCGGTATTCCGGATTGCGCCCCCGCCTTATGTGACGCCGGAAATCGTTGCGTTCGTGCGGAGTCGGATCCGCGACCTTGTGGCGGAGAACTGAGAACCAGTTTGTTATCCTTCCCCGTGCGGCAAATTCATTCCAGCGCCTGGTTGTTGATCGGGCTCTCATCGCTACTGCAGGTTCTTATCTTCCCACTTCCTGGGCTTTACGTTTTATCCTGGGTGGCATTCGCTCCGTTGATCGTGGCCCTCTTGCGGGCCCGGCCGGTGGGAGTGCTGGAGATGGACGGCTCCCTCAATCTTCAGGCGGCAAGGCCGGGACAGGCATTTCTGCTGGCCTACATTTCCGGAATCGTCTGGTATGCGGGCACCTGCTACTGGATTTATAACACCATGCACGAATACGGCGCCCTGAGCCCGCCACTGGCTCTGCTGGCTCTGTTTCTCTTTTGTCTCTATCTGGGGCTCTATCACGGACTGTTTGGTTTGCTGTTGAGCTTGTCGGTGGGACCGGGCCGTGACAACCGCCGTGCGCTGCTGGCCGCCCCGTTTCTTTGGGTCGCGGTGGAATTAGCTCGGACGCGCGTCACGGGCTTCCCCTGGAACCTGCTGGGCACAGCCCAGGTGGACAATATCTCGCTCGGCCGCATCACTACCTGGACTGGAGTTTACGGAGTCTCGTTTGAAATCATGCTGGTGAATGTTGCGGTCGCAGCGGCATTCCTGGTGCCCAGAAAAAAGCGCAACCCGTTGTTATTGGCCTCGTTCACTGCGGCCGCGGTCCTGCAGGCGGGCAGGCTGGTCGATGCTCCGGCGCTGCCGGCGGATCATACCGCGCTGCTGGTGCAGGAGAACATTCCGGTGGAGGCGGGCTGGACGCGCGATGCTTTTGAACGCACGCTGCGCGAGCTGTCTGATCTCAGCCTGAAGGCCGAGGCCGCGACTACATCCGGGGCGCCGGGCTCGAAGCCGGGCAAGGTTGATTTGATCGTATGGCCGGAGTCGCCTGCGCCTTTTTTCGCGAGTGATCCGCTGTTTCGCGATCCGGTGAGCCAGATGGCTCGCGAAGCGCACACCTGGGTGGTGACGGGCGCCATCGGGAGCGCACCCGCCGGGCAGAGCGGCAGGTCAGCTTCGCAGTTGTTCAACTCGGCCGCGCTCATCAGCCCTTCTGGCGAATGGACCGCGCGTTACGACAAAGTGCATCTGGTGCCATTTGGGGAATATCTGCCGTTCCCTCGGCTATTTTCTTTTGCTGGAGGCCTGACCAAGGAGGTGGGAGAGTTTCAGGAGGGAACGTCGAGAGCGCCGCTCGAGGCGGAAAGCACACCGATGGGTATTTTCATCTGCTACGAGTCGGTGTTTCCCGGCGAAGTACGGCAGTTTGCCGAGCAGGGTGCGCAGGTCTTGGTGAATCTATCGAACGACGGCTGGTATGGCGACAGCGGCGCCTACGCGCAGCACCTGAATCAGACTCGCATGCGCGCCATCGAGAACGACCGCTGGCTGTTAAGCGCGACCAATACGGGAGTGACGGCCTCGATCGATCCCTACGGCAGGACCGTGGCGAGGCTTGCTCGCAAAGAACGTGGGGCGCTGGTTGCGCCTTATGCCCTCACCTCCGTAACCACTTTCTACACCCGCCACGGTGACTGGTTCGCCTGGCTGTGTGCGATAATTTCTGCAGGGGCGCTGGTCACGCGCTTCGGGCTTCACGGGAAACCTGGCAAGAAAGAACCATCCTCATGAACCAAGAACTGGAACAGGAATACGGGTCCTTAGGCAAGAAGGTACGCGAACTCCGGGAGTATCTTTGACGCCGGTAAGCTCCGTCCGCAACTAACCGAGATCGAAAAGCAGTCCGCCGAGCCGAATCTGTGGTCCAATCCCGAGCGATCGCAACAGGTAATGCGCGAGAAGAAGCGCCTGGAGCACCTGCTGGCCACCGACGCCGATCTGGGCCGCCGCGGCGAAGATATTGCCGCCTATTTCGAGCTGGCGAATGAAGGTGAAAAGGTCGACGCCGAATTGCGCCGCGAGATCGACTCGCTGCGCGAACTGGTCGACAAGCTAGAGACCGAGACACTGCTCTCCGGCCCTAACGATGCCCTCAATGCAATCGTGACGATTCATCCCGGAGCCGGCGGGACGGAATCGCAGGACTGGGCTGACATGCTGCTGCGCATGTATTTGCGGTGGGCGGAGCGGCAAGGATTCGAGACTGTGCTTTACGATTACCAGCCCGGCGAAGAAGCGGGACTGAAATCGGCGACCTTTGCCGTGAACGGCGAGTATGCATTCGGATTGTTGAGCAGCGAAATCGGCGTGCACCGCCTGGTGCGGATTTCGCCGTTCGATCAGGCCAAGCGGAGACATACTTCGTTTGCCAGCGTCTTTGTTTCTCCCGAGATTGACGACAGCATTGAAGTGGTCATCAAGCCCGAGGATATTCGAGTAGACACCTACCGTTCGAGCGGCAAGGGTGGGCAGCACGTCAACACGACGGATTCGGCGGTGCGCATCACGCACATGGCAACCGGCCTGGTGGCCAGCTGCCAGAATGAACGCTCGCAGCACAAGAACCGGGAGCGTGCCATGAGCATGTTGCGCTCCAAGCTCTATGAATTCGAGATGGAGAAAAAGCGCGCGGCCACAAAGAAGATTGAAGACTCAAAACTCGACAACGACTTCGGTTCGCAGATCCGCTCCTACGTGCTGCAGCCCTACCGCATGATCAAGGATCACCGCACCAAGACCGAAGTCGGCGACGTGGACCGCGTGCTCGACGGCGATCTGCAGCCCTTCATCCGGGCGTATTTGCTGGGTCGGCGTGGGGAGAAGCAATCGTGAGCGCGAAGCCGGCAAAGGCAAGGGCGGGGAAAAAGAGATCGGGGAAGCTAGGTCCGCGCTTCCTGCGCGCATTCAGTTTTGCGGCCGAAAAGCACGCTGGGCAGATGCGCAAGGCTTCGACGATTCCTTACCTTGCGCACGTGATGGGGGTTGCCTCGCTGGTGCTGGAGTTCGGCGGCGACGAAGACCTGGCGATCGCCGCGCTGCTGCACGATGTGGTCGAGGACTGCGGCGGCGCGCCGATGCTCGAAGAAGTCCGGCGGGGTTTCGGCCCTCGGGTGGCGAAGATTGTGGATGGCTGCACCGATTCCGATACCTATCCCAAGCCGCCGTGGCGGGAACGCAAAGAAACTTATATCCATCATCTGAAGAGGGCCGATGCGGATACCAGGCTGGTTTCTGCCGCGGACAAACTGAACAACGTGCGCTCCATTCTTTCCGACTACCGGCAAGTCGGAGAATCGATCTGGGCGCGGTTCAATGGCGGTCGCGAGGGAACGCTTTGGTACTATCGGGCCTTGTTACAGGAGTTTCTTCGACGCAAACCGAATCGGTTGATGCGAGAATTGGAACTTGCGGTCGGGGAGCTGGAAGACACGGCTAGTCAGGCCCGTCTTCGCAGTCCTCTTCCTCGCAAGTTCAGGAAGTGAACTCATGCCGCGCTCGATCGATCTAATTCGCGCCTCCAAGTTGCCGTCGAACATGATGNNAGCACAATAGACTTTTTGGCGATGTCGCCCGCTTGACTTTGGCAGGCTGGGATGAAAAGGCTTCGCTGGCTGCGGCCGCCGATCCGAAGACTTCACGCGAAGTGCTCGACTACTTCATTTCGCCTGAGAATCTTCGCCCCAAGTTGCTGCCGGCGTTGCTGGAGAATCCCTCGGTCTCGAATGGCGAGTTAGCCAAGTTTGCCATCTCCGCATCGCAGGAATCGATCGAGGCCATGCTGCGGAGCCCGCGAGTGCGGGCTGCAGCGGGAGTTCTGGACGCTCTGAGATCGAATCCATACCTGAAGGCCAACGAAATGTCCGCGCTTGCCGAACTACTAGGTTTGGACAAGGCCGAGCCGCCATCTCCGGTTACAGGCGACGCTCCGCAAGTGGAGGAAGCAGTCGTCGCCACCTCAGCCGAACCTGTCGACCAGGCGGTGCCCGCTGCCAGCGACGAAACGACAGAAGTTCCCGAGGAAGCTGTATCTTCTTACCTGGCCGAGCACGCGACGGACATTGCCGCGGAGCCCGAGAAGCCGTTTCAGCCGGTTGGCGGCATTGTGGAATTGCCGGGAGGCGACTATTTCCCGGCGTTGGAAATCAAAGAGGTGACGGAGGTCGCCGGCGGTGCGGAGAAAGCTGCGGCTGAGTCTGCCAGCGGGGGGGGCGCCGCAGCGGCGCGTTCGAAGCCAGTCGCCGTGGCGAAGCCTCAACCCGCCCGGCGTGACAACGCCGTGCAGAGGATCAACCGCCTGGATGTGAAGGGCCGCATCCAACTGGCGTTGAAAGGCAACAAGGAAGAGCGGTCCCTTCTGATTCGCGACGGCACCAAGGTGGTCGCACTGTCGGTGCTCGATGCGCCCAAACTTACCGACGGGGAAGTCGAAAAGTATGCCCTTCAGAAGAATGTGTTGGAAGCAGTGTTGCGGCAGATTCCACTGAAGCGCCGCTTCATGAAGAATTACATCGTGGTGCGGAATCTGGTGTCGAACCCGCGCACGCCGCTCGATCTTGGATTGGGGTTGATGAAGCACTTGCAACCGCTGGACTTGAAAAATGTCTCCGGCAACAAGGAAATTTCTGAGACCGTACGCAAGCTGGCTTTGAAGATGTATAAGCAGAAGCTGGACTCGGCAAAGAAATAGAAATGGAAAAGGAAAACGTGGTTTCGCCCGCAGACCGATCCCCGTTGCCCAATTCCTGAGAGAACCGTTGCCGTCGTTCCGGCGATCTGGATGCAGGAGGACCTGACTCACGGAAAGGTCGCCGGGAAGCCACGCCGGGCCGGCATGTTCCTCGGGATGAACCGCCGCATTTTCTAGGAGCACCGCGCGCGATTCCGCTGAGTCGCAGCCCTAGCGCCCAACACCGACGAAGACCACAGTAGCATCATCGCGCACGCCCGAGCCGTTGGCGAAGGCGCGAACATTGTCAACGATGCTGACGGCAGATGCCCCAGCGCTAGCTGCGTGCTCGGCGAGCCGTTCCAGGCCGTACTCTTGTTCATCGGCGTTTACAGCCTCGGTGATCCCGTCACTGTAGAAAACAAGCCGCGAACCCTTGGACAGCGTTATGCAGGTTTCGGAATAATCCCCGCAGCCTATGCCGAGGGGCATCCCTCGCTCGGTATCCAGGAACTGCGCCCCGTTGTCATCGATGAAGAGCGGATGCAAATGTCCAGCGTTGGCAAAGGTCACAGTGCGAGTTACCGNNGGTCAAAACTTCGCCCGGACCGCTGCACGCTTCCGCCAGAGACCGCAGCATTCCGCGAGTAGCCGACATCAGCAGCGCGGCGGCCGTGCCTTTTCCAGAGACATCCGCCAGCACCAGACCCCAGCGGCCATTGGGAAACGGGATGAAGTCGTACCAATCACCGCCAACGGCGCTGACCGGGACGCTTAGACCGGAAATCACAAATCCCGGTACGTACGGCGAACTCTTGGGCAACAACGCCCGTTGCATGAGCCGGGCTTCCTCGGCTTCGCGGCTCATCGTTGCCCGCTCCGCGCGTTCCGATTGGAAGCGGCGGGCGTTGTCGACCGCCACCGCCACGTGATCGCACAGCGCTTGGAGAATTCTCAGTTGCTGACGAGGAAACCCGTCCAGTTCGGGATGGGATGCGGTGAAGACACCGACGAGGCGTTGGCCGACATGAAGTGGGATCACTACCTCGGAAAGCGCGGATTTCTCGCAGGCAATGTAGTAATGGTCCTCGCGCACGTCGGGCGCATAGCGCATCTGGCCGGTCGAAGCGACGTAGCCGACCATGCCTTCCTTGCCAATCTTCAAACGATGCCCTTTGTGGTTGACGCTGCATCCATGCACGCCGGCCAGCACCATCTCGCCGCGTTCCTCGTCATGGAGGTAGACGCCGGCCTCCACGCAGCCGAAGGAACGAGCCACGTCATTCACTATGTTGTCGGTGAGTTGATCGAGATCGAGGATCGAAGTGATCTTTTGCGCCGCTTTCTGCAGTTTTTGCAGATCCGCTACCTGATCGATGAGCGGTGGGTGAAGGAGAACGTCATCAGCAGCGACGGCTCCGGGAAACGTGGCCATGGGATTCAGCCCCTTAACTTGCAGGCGCGCGCAACCAGAAACGCGCAAGTTGCTTATTAAGATGCCACGCGGTATCCCTAGGATTCTTTCTTGGGGTGTGAGGGTGGTTTGTTCCCGGCTGCAGGGGAGCGCAGTTTCTTGATCTCTTCCATGCGTTCGCGGATGCGTTTCTCGATGCCTTCGTTTGTCGGCCGGTAGTAGACCCGATCCCGCAGGTTTTCCGGCAGGCATTGCATGTTGGCGACTTTGCCTTCGACATCGTGCGCATATTGATAGTCCTTGCCGTATCCGAGACCTTTCATGAGGCCCGTGGGAGCGTTGCGCAGATGGAGCGGGACGGGCTCGGCGGCGGTTTGTTCGATGTCCTGCTGTACGGCGGAGTATGCGGTGTAAAGCGCATTCGACTTGGGCGCGACCGAGAGATGGACGACGGCTTGCGCCAGAGCGAGATTGCCCTCCGGCATGCCGATGAAATCCACGGCATCGCGCGCAGCCATGCAGAGTGAAAGTGCATTCGGATCGGCCAGCCCAATGTCTTCCACCGCCATTCGCACGACGCGACGAGCAATGTAGAGCGGGTCTTCGCCTGCTTCGATCATGCGGCCGAGCCAGTAGAGCGCGGCGTCGGGATCGCTGTTGCGCACGGACTTGTGCAGGGCGGAAATCAGGTTGTAATGTTCTTCTCCGGCCTTGTCATAGAAGAGGGTGCGCTTCTGCAGCGCGTCCCGAACGATGGCGTCGGTGATTTCCGCGGTTTGGGTTGCGGCTTGCTGCGCCAGACCGGCCGCCACTTCCAAAACGTTATAGGCGCTCCGGGCGTCGCCGCTGGTGTAGCTGGCGATTCTCTTGAGGACGTCGTCGGATGCGCGCAACTTGATTGTGCCCAGGCCGCGCTCCTCATCCGTAATCGCTCGCTTTAGCAGTTGCACGATCTGGTCCTCGGTCAGCGGCTGCAATACATAGACGCGGCAGCGCGAGAGCAACGCGGAGTTGATTTCGAATGAAGGATTCTCGGTGGTGGCGCCGATCAGGCGGATGTTGCCTTTTTCCACGTGAGGCAGAAATGCGTCCTGTTGAGCTTTGTTGAAACGGTGAATCTCATCGATGAAGACGATGGTCCGCGTGCCGTATTGACGAGCGCTCTCGGCCTCGGCCATGACCTGCTTGATCTCTTTAATCCCGGCAAGCACGGCGGAGAATTCGATGAACACCGCCTTGGTCATGCGGGCGATAATCTTCGCCAGCGTAGTCTTGCCCGTGCCCGGCGGTCCCCAGAAGATGAGTGAACCGGTGTCGTCGCGGTCGATCTGCGTGCGCAGAGGCTTGCCGGGACCGATCAGGTGTTCCTGGCCGGCGAACTCCTCGAACGTGCGCGGGCGCATGCGGTCCGCCAGCGGCCGCGTGCGGTCGGTGGCGCTATCGGCGGTCGGGGCGGGTTTAAAAAGTCCCATGGAAAACCTGTTCCCCACAGAGTCAGAGAGACACGGCGAAAACCGCGAACAGAAAAAACCCTAAAGAACACAACCAGTGATGCCCCTGGTCAGCAACGGTACGTCGAACTTGCGGAAGTCGATGCCGCGCAGATCAAGTTCGGGCAAGGATCGCTCCTCAGCCGATTCCAGTAGTCCTCGACCCATGTGGCGGTGAACCGCAATGTCCGCAGCCATGATGGGACCGGTCCGGGGATCTTTCTCCTCCTGGTTTTCTCTGTGTTTCTGTGCCTGTGCCTGTGGGGTGAACATGTTCTTATTTCCTCTGCCTTGCGGCTTCGTACAATACGATGCTCGCAGCAACGCCGGCGTTCAGAGATTCCACCAGCGGAGTGTGCGGAATGGAGATGAATTCATCCATCCTGGCCATCAGTTCGCGCGGCAGGCCTGCGCCCTCATTGCCGAAGAAGAGCGCCGTTGAGCCCTTCAATTCGGCTTGATCCAACGCTGTTCCCTTGTGGGAGGAGGTCGCGATCAGGCGTACGCCTTGTGTTCTCAGCTTCTCTGCCACTTCCTCCAGCTTGCCTTCCGCTGATTTCCCGTGCGCATGAACCAGGGGCAGGCGGAACACGGAGCCTGCCGAGGCGCGAATAACTTTCGAGTTAAAGGGGCTGACCGTGCCTTCGCCCAGAACCACGCCCGCGCTGCCAAAGGCCTCGGACGAACGCAGAATGGTGCCCAGGTTGCCGGGGTCCTGCAGTCCGGCGAGCACAACCATCGGGCCTACCTGTAGCCGTTCTATAAGATCATCGAGCGCAAACTCCCTGAGGCGCACCAGCGCGGCCACGCCCTGAGGGGATTCGCTCGGTACCAGGCTGTCGAATAACCGGTCGGGGAGCAGCAAAGTTTCGACATGGGCTCCAATCTGCGGCAGGAGACGCTCGGCCCGGTCTTGCGCCGACTCGCGAAAGAATACCGCGCTCAAGCGCAGGCCGCTGCGGATGGCTTCTTCCAGGATGCGCAAGCCCTCGATGGCGCAGTCTCCGCCTTCGGTAAGTTCCGTCCGCGAAAATGCCTGGCGCAGTTGCTTGACCAGCGGGTTGTGGCGTCCCTCAATGCGGCGGAGCCTAGGCTGCAGGTTCGGAGCGGTCTGTGAGGCCTGTTTCATGCCGGATCGTGATTGAATGATACGCCGCCCACCCGCCTTGAAGCTCTTTGCCGTATTATGGTAGGTTCCTCGGACAAAATATTCCAAGCGGAAGCATCGAGGAAGGGAGCGCCGTGCGCGCCGAAATCCTAAAAATCACTAGCGAGATGCCGGAGACTTCACTGGTAAAGTACGCCGCCGACCAGATTCGCGCGGGCGAAGTGCTGGGCATGCCGACAGACACGTTCTACGGGCTGGCGGCCGATCCGTTCAACCTGCGCGCCGTGGACCGCGTGTATGACATCAAGACCCGCTCGCGTCACAAACCCTTGTCGTTGCTCATCGAAAGCGTGGATCAAGCCGAAGAGCTGGCCAAGGCGCTGCCCGAGGAGTTTTATGCGTTGGCACGGAAATACTGGCCGGGACCGCTGACCATCATCGTGAAAGCCGGATCACGTCTGCCTCTGAAGGTGACCGCCAATACCGGCAACGTGGCCCTGCGCGTGCCGAACGCAAAGATACCGCTGGCGGTGGTGGCGGCCGCGGCCATTCCGATCACGGCCACGTCGGCCAATCTGAGCGGAGCGACGGANNATCGCTTCCACCATTATTGACCTGACCGACGAAGGGGTGCGCTGGCGCGTCATCCGCGAAGGCGCAATCCCTGCCGAAGATATCTCCACCTTCTTTGCCAAAGGATGAGCGACGATTCTGTTCACCGTCATCCGCGACGCCGCTGGCTGCTGCGGTGCGGCGTGCTGGCGTTGGCTGGGTTGGCTGCGTTCCTCACACTGAGCGCGGTTCGCATTGTGCATGAGGGATCGCTCGAGGAGTTGCACCCGGCAGACGCCATCGTCGTCTTCGGTGCAGCGGAGTATGCCGGCCGTCCTTCGCCGGTGTTGCGCGCGCGGCTCGATCATGCATTCGATCTTTTTCGCCGGGGTATCGCGCCCATCGTCATTACCACCGGAGGTGCTGCGTCCGACCCCAGCTTCAGCGAAGGCGGCGTGGGCCGCGACTATCTGGAACACCACGGAATTCCCGAGCGAAACCTGATTGCCGAGACTCAGGGTTCCGACACCGCTCAATCGGCGGTGCGCGTGGCTGTGATCATGCGGGCCAACGGGCTGCACAGTTGCGTGGCGGTCAGCGACGCCTATCACGAATTCCGCATCAAGAAATTGCTGGAGCACGAAGGTGTCGGTCCGGTGTATGTGGCGCCACGACCGGATTCGAAGCCGCACAGCGTTGGGCAACGCGCCTATGCAGTATTGCGGGAAGCGAGCAGCTATTTGCTGTGGAAGCTGGGTATGACCCAGGAGTAAGTTTCCGGTTTCCAGTTTCGACGAACTGTAGCGGCCGCGCCCCTCAGAAGCCGGAAACTAGAAACCGGAAACCGTTCTTGAAGCTTTAGAATGTGTCGATACCGTTGGTCGTGCGAACCTTGAACCAGTCGTAACGGAGGTTNNAGCGCGATATTACGGCGGATGGTGTACTGATCATGCCGCACCCCAACATACTCGGCCCGGCGCTTCTGCTCACAGCTCTGGTAGTCGCCGCTCTCCCGGCAAAGTTCAGACCCATTGCTGAAGTTTTCTTCCCGCAGGGTGTTGACCACCTGATTTTGCTGAATCGCGGCGGCTAAGTCTTGGTCGTACCTCTCGTACCAAGCCTGCACTACCGCTTCGGTTTCCTCCGGGGTGTGGCTCGCTTTGTACTGGCCGATCGCGGCTATGATTTCGTCGGCGTTTTCCGCTCCCTCCATGCGTAGCCGGGGGAGCGCATTCGCGAGGGCGTCCATGTCGTCTTCGGTAATCACTTTCTTGGCCCGCACGGAGGTTTGCTGCTTGGAGTTCCGAGCCACGGTCCCGAGAGGCTGTTCCGCTCCAGTGGATGTCGGTTCCGGGGCCGCAGGAGCCACCGGCGGCGGCTGCTGGGCAAAGGAGGCCGAGACGAAGAGCGCGAAAGCCGACGCTCGAAGCCAGCTGCGCCGCAGACCGAAAGGTGCGAACCGGAAAGTGGTCACATTAAAATCGTATCCGCCGGCTTTGGCGGGAAAAAGATGACCAAAGTGACCTGGACGAATGACCAAGGAAAACCGTTTTCTAGTTTCGGGTTTACAGTTTCCGGTTTCTCAGTTCCAGCCTCCCATCGTGGGTGCATTTCCCTCAAAACCGGAAACCAGAAACCCGGAACTAGAAACTCGCCGCTACCAGCCGTTGCGCTCCCTCAGCGAAGTGATGTGAGCGACGTGATGGCGGCCGTGCCAAGCGTAGATGCCAAATTCATCTCTAGGTTACCGGCATCGCCCTGCACACCGGTGACGTTCTTGCCGATGAGCTTGACGGCCTCACCGAGCTTATCCTTGCGACGTCCGGTGATGAAGACCTACGCGCCCTCTTTGACGAAGAGCTTGGCGGTGGCGAGTGCCATGCCGGACGTCGCTGCTGTGATGACAGCTACTTTTCCTGCGAGCTTTCCCATGACTGTTCTCCCTTCATGCGTGCGATAGATGGCAAGCAGAAAGAGTTCTTCGAGAACGGCGCTTCCGCCATCCCGGCGAAGGAACGTCCCGTCCGTCAGATCGATGACCCGGAAAATCTGACCCGGAAAATCTGCTTGACAGCCCCGAAACCCCGGTGCTAACGTGAACCCTGTGTTACATTACTAGTATGTCTATCATCTAAATAGTCATTAACCCTTACTCTTGATTTTCAACTCCTTGATTCCTCCAGTTGACAGTCAGCAAAATGGGAAAGCTGATTTTGGTGCGTCACGGGAAAACCGTGCTTAACTCGCTGGATAGCGCCGAGAGGCTGCGCGGTTGGATGGATGTACCTCTCGACGAACAGGGTTTGCGCGAAGCCGGGGAGACGGCTCAAAGGCTGGCTCAATATCCGGTGGCGCGTATCTACTCCTCCGACCTTCATCGGGCGCGGCAGACAGCCGACGCTGTAGCGAAAGCGACCCTAGCTTCGATCGTGCATACTTCCGGTCTGCGCCCGTGGAACGTGGGAACGTTGGCGGGGCAGCGCGTTAAGGACATTCTGCCAATTCTCCAACAGCTCGAACTTGATCCGTCACTGCCCGCACCCGAAGGCGAGTCCTTCCTTCAATTCTGTGACCGATATTCGCGGAAGCTCGAAGAACTACTCGACATCGCAGACCGCTCCAAGGCGTGCATCGTAGCCGTAACTCACGTGCGCAATCTTCTTGCGGCCCCAGCTCTTCTTCACGGCGGGGACAAACGCCACATACCGGTTTGTGGCGGTCCCAAGACGGGAGCCCTGGTTTGGGTGGAGAAGGATGGCGAGGGATGGAACCTCCGTGTGGATGAAACTCCGGAGCTGGCGCACCCGGTGCCCAAGCCTCTGGCTTCTCCGCGTTTTGTTTTGGGTTCATACGAGGTAGTTAGACTCTTTGGGTCGACACGGAAGTTGACAGGAAAGCCGGCTGAATGATTCGTGCCTTTCAAAAAGCGGTCTGGGTTGCACGCGTGCTCACAGGACGACAGGACGCCGGCCGAAATCTGACTGTGTTTCCCGACGACGTTTTCCTCGTCTCCTATCCCAGGTCGGGGAACAACTGGACGCGCTTTCTCATCGGGAATCTGATTCATCCCGAAGATCCCGTCACCTTTGCCAATCTGGAGCGGCGCGTGCCTGAAATTTATTTTGCCCCGGACCGTCGTTTGCGCGCCCTGCCGCGACCGCGCATCTTCAAGAGCCATGAAGTCTTTCAGCCACACTACCCGCACGTTCTGTACATCGTGCGTGATCCCCGGGACGTCGCAGTTTCGAACTATCATCACAATCTGAAGGCCGGGAACATACCCCCGCACTGCAAACTGGAGAATTTCGTCCCCATGTTCCTTGCCGCCAAGTTCGACCACAAGTGCGGAACCTGGGCCGATCACGTTGCCAGTTGGCTGGCCACACGTGAGAACCGTCATGGCTTTGCCCTTTTGCGATACGAAGATCTCACACAAGACCCCGTAGCGGCGCTGTCCCGCATCGCTGGCTTTCTCGAGACTTCCGGCTTTGCTGTAATCGATCGCCGTGAGAGCGATCTTCAACGCGCCGTCGACATGAGCTCTGCCGATCGCATGCGGGCACTGGAAAAGACGCAGGGCCCCGCCTGGACCAGAAGCCACACTTCCCGGGAGAAGAGGCCGTATCTAGGGGTGAGGCAGGCCATCGCTGGCGGCTGGAGGTCGGCTCTGCCGACGCAATCCGTGCAGCAAATTGAAGCACAATTTGGCCAGCTGATGAAAAAGCTGGGCTATGCTCTCGTCAGCCAGCCGACAACAGCGGTCTCACCCGAATGTTCGACTTTGACGTGATTCATTGACGAAATAATTGAGGGGTGTACCACTTCTCGAAAAGTGTTTCTACGCGCAACGCGACGAAGTCGACTGAACTGAAGGCGAGCGAGAAGCTCGTTTTGGTGGGCGGAGACATCGGGCAGGCTGCTACCGCTCAAAAGGTGGCCGAGGCCGCTATTCAGCGGTTAGGCTCGATCGATGCCGTGGCCAACCACGCTGGCATCTTCTCCGCGAAGCCCTTCACAGATTTCGCCGCTGACGATTTCCGCGCCCTCGTCTCGACGAACCTTGAAGGTTACATGTACTTTACACAGCTCGCGGTCAAGCACATGCTTGCCCAAGAGTCGGGCGGAAGCGAAAATCGTATCCGCCGGCTTTGGCGGGAAAAGATGACCAAAGTGATCTGGACGAATGACCGAGAAAAACAGTTTTCTAGTTTCGGGTTTCCAGTTTCCGGTTTCTAGTTCCAGCCTCCCATCGTTGATGCATTTCCCTCAAAGCCGGAAATCAGAAACCCGGAACTAGAAACTCGCCGCTACCAGCCGTTGCGCTCCCTCAGCGAAGTGATGTGAGCGACGTGATGGCGTCCGTGCCAAGCGTAGATGGCCAAATTCATCTCTAGACTTACCACTCCGCGTTCTGGATGGCGAAAAGCTCTCTTCCAGTCGTCGGGCTCGAACGATCGCATCAGACGAACCCAGCGATCGTGCAGTGAATCGAGCATCGCCAGTGAGACTTCCACGGGAGTGGCTTGGGTATCCGCCAGCCGCGCCCAGCGGTCTTCGGCGTAGGCCTTGATCGTCGGTTCCTCTTCGGTAAGGGCCAACTTGAAGCGGATGTAGGCGTTGAGGTGGCTGTCCGGAACGTGATGCGCGACCTGGCGCACGGTCCATCCCTGGGGACGGTAGGGTGTGTCCAGTTGCTGCTCCGAGAGCCCTTTCACGGCTGCGCGCAGGCGGCCAGGTGCTTGCTCGATGTGGTGGAGGAGTTCCTGTCTCTGTTCCGGCGCAGTTGTGCCTTCGTAAGCGAACTCGCCGATGGGATAGCGCAGGTCGGCCATTGTGTCCTCCGCGTCGAGAGCGTTTCCTCACAGATGATCGGCGGCGCGCGGAGGGTTCAAGAAGGCGGTGGCCGCTCAAACGCCGCCGTTTCCTCCCAACCGAGAATAGCGGTGAAAGACACCAGCCGGATGTCCCTGCGGATCCAGGCTGAGGAAAAAGTGTTGCCCATGCGTGCGGGACGTTGAACACCTCGACCGGTAGCACGGGAACCGGCGGGGTTAACTACAACCCCTAGGGCTTCCGCCGGCCAGACCCCATCCCCTCCGGCTTCGCATTTCGGTTCTGCCTGCCTTAAGATTTGTGCATCCAAAGCTTCGATTGTAGGCTAAACTCGCAATTCTGGGCAGGTTAGGCGGCTTGCGTGGCCCATGGTTACGGGGTTGCCCAGAGAGAGAGCAGGTTCCTCCACGTGCCGATGGATTGGCTTACGCCAATCGATGGGCTTGGTCGGAACGACAAATCGCGACAGATATGTGGAGACGTGCGTGAGCTAGAGAGGAAACTATGGCTTCTTCCGTCTGGTCTGGACACTTAACTTTCGGCCTCATCTCCATGCCGGTGCGCTTGTTTTCGGGGGCCCGCAGCAGCGGCATCTCTTTCAACATGCTGCATCGCACGGACAAAGTGCGGGTGAAGCAGCAATATATTTGTCCGCTCGAAAATGTGGTCGTCGATCGCAGCGACATCGTCAAAGGCTACGAGTTTCGCAAGGACGAATACATCATCATCGAGCCGGACGAGATCAAAAAGATCGAGCCGCAGACGGCCAAGACCATGGAGATTTTGGAGTTCGTCAAGGCCGGTGACGTCGATCCCGTGTATTTTGAGTCTTCGTATTACATGATGCCGGAAGAAGCCGGGCGGCGGCCTTACGCGCTCCTGACCAAGGCTCTGGAGGAAAGCGAGTACGTGGCCATCGCCAAGATCACGATGCACAATCGCGAGTACACGGTGTTTCTGCGTCCGCACGAAGGCGGCCTGATGCTGCACACGATGTACTACGCCGAAGAAGTGAAGAAGGTCGAAGGCTTTGGCGCGCCCGACGTGGAGTTGAAAGAAGCTGAAGTGAAAGTGGCGCACCAGCTCATCGAAGCGCTGGCGGATGAATGGGATCCGGAGAAGTACAAAGACAGTTTCCAGGAGAATCTGAAGAAGCTGATTGAGACCAAGCTTGAGGGCGGGGAGGTCGCGGCGGTCGAGAAGCCTAAGAAGCTGGCTCCCGTCATAGACTTGATGGCTGCTCTCAAGCAGAGCCTGGCGCAGATGGAAGGCAAGAAAAAGCCCGCGGCCACCGCCGCCAAGTCAGAGGAGCCAACCGCCGCCGTGGGCGGCAAGTCGCGGCGCGGCCGGTAGAGCAAGATCAGGGCTTAGCTCTGGGCCGGAATGTTTTTTTGTTAACTTCGAGAGCAGCGAATCTGTCTGCTTCCCACCCCGTGTCAGAAGATCTGCCCCACCAAGCGATTGCGACTTCTAATCCGTGCTTGGAGATCGTCCCTGACGTCTATTTTGGTATTGGCACGAGCGACATCACGAGAAACGCCGGGATGCTTTCTGGCGATCTCGATTGTCCTTGCGTCGCATAAGGATTATGGGGTCGTATTCGACATAAAAAGAGAAGTCCAGGGAGTCAGGGAACAGCCGCTTGGATGGATTGAAGGCCCGTTTTTGGCGACGGGCCAGCGCCTCGATCTCACTTTCCTGGCAGATAACTCAAGTCAGGGC
>PMHI01000296.1:0-855 GCA_003156615.1 Acidobacteriaceae bacterium
CCATGCTGGGATATGTGGGCGGTAATCTCGCCCTGGAATTCCTGTATAGCGGACCCCACTCTTTGTTTCATCGCGTGCACCTGAACAACACGCACGGCGCGCCAGATCCGGGATCAAATCCGTGAGCGACCGGAAGCTAAATGCGGTTGCAGTCATCAATCCTCTACTTCCAGGGCAACCGCTCGTACCTTTGTCCCCTGGGGTGAGCTCTTCNNGAGATCGGATCAAAGTCCCTGCCTCTGGTAGCTTTGGCCGGCGCCGCAACCGGCGTTGTGCTCTCCATGGAAGCTCGTTTTAGTCTGACTCGATTTGGGGCTAAGTCACTGCTTCCCGCCGCCATCGTGTTCTCCATTATCCACGAGACTGGCCCGATCATCACTGGTCTGGTGGTGAGTGGCCGGGTGGGCGCTGGCATTGGCGCAGAGTTGGCGTCGATGAAGGTGACCGAGCAGATCGANNGCCATCGAGGCATCTGCGGTAAACCCTTATCGATTATTGGCGGCGACTCGCATTTTGGCATGCATCCTGATGTTACCTTTGCTGACCCTCGCTGCCGACTTAAGCGGCTTGGTCATGGGTTGGGTTGCGCAGGCGCTGGTGGAGCCGATCTCATTCCACCAGTTCATCAATAGTGGCTTTAAGGGCGCCGATTTCAGTGATTTTCTGCCCCCCACGTTTAAGACCATGGTGTTTGGCCTGATCATTGGGCTGATCGCGTGTTTTCAAGGAATGCGGACCCAGGGAGGCGCCGCGGGAGTGGGCCGCGCAGCCACCAGCTCGGTAGTCTTGTCTTCGCTGTTCGTGATCCTGGCCGATGTCGTGCTGGTGAAACTCATTCTCATATTTTTCCCGTGA
>PMHI01000296.1:869-1271 GCA_003156615.1 Acidobacteriaceae bacterium
CGGCAGCGCGCCAGTTCTCGCCGTAGAGGGCTTACATAAATCCTTTGGAAGTCAAACCGTTTTGAACGGGGTTAGCCTGGCCGTGAGCCGCGGCGAAACCCTGGCGGTGCTGGGGCGCAGTGGTACCGGTAAGAGCGTATTGCTGCGGCTCATCATTGGCCTGGAGAAGCCCGACTCGGGATCAGTTCTCATCCACGGTCAAGACATCGCCGGCCTCGATCTCGACCAACTCGGCGAAATAAGAATGAAGATGGGTTTTCTGTTTCAGCACTCGGCGCTTTACGATTCGTTGACCGTCCAGCAGAACGTAGCTTTTCCGCTGCTGCACCATAAGAAGGAGATGTCGAAGTCGGAGCGGAACGACCGGGCCAAGGAACTACTGGCGGAAGTGGGCATGGAGGG
>PMHI01000296.1:1342-5516 GCA_003156615.1 Acidobacteriaceae bacterium
CTGCACAGCGCGAAGACGGTTGCGGACCGTCTGGCCCTGCTCAATGAGGGAAATGTAGTGATCGAGGGCAACTTTGAGGACCTTCAGAAGAGTGACGACGGGTTCGTTCGAGAATTTCTCAAGCATTCGTAGGAGGACATATGTCGAGAGCGGCGCGATTAGGAGCTTTCATCATTGCGACACTGACAATTCTGGTGCTCGGGATTTTCGTCATCGGAGGCAAGCAGTATCTTTTCAGTTCCACCTACCAATTGAAGGCGCAATTCGACAATGTGGTGGGCTTGGATGCTGGCGGCGATGTGCGAGTAGGCGGAGTTCACAGTGGAACCGTTCACAGCATCGTGCTACCTCACAACCCGGGGGAAAAGGTAACGGTAACCATGGATCTCGCTAAATCGACGCACGAGATCATCAAGCAAGACTCGGTGGCCACAATCGAAACCGAGGGGTTGTTGGGCAACCAGTTTCTGGCAATCTCGTTTGGATCGGCTGGAAAAGGCGACGTGCGCGATGGCGATATGATCGCCAGCCTGCCGCCACTGGAAATGTCGGACCTGTTCCAGAAGACCAGCGACATTCTGGATAGCAGCAAGCAAGCCATCCACAACGCTACTCGGGCGACGGCGAATCTAGCCTCGATCAGTGCCAAGATCGACGGAGGTCAAGGAACCGCAGGAGCGCTGGTGAACGACAAAGCGCTCTATAACAACCTCGAACAAACCAGTAGCGGGATGCGGGACACGATGGTCCATGCGGAAGCCGGCGTCACCGATTTCCAGGAAAATATGGAAGCCATGAAGCACAATTTCTTCCTGCGCGGGTACTTCAAAAGCCGCGGCTACGAAGACTCCGCCGAGCTGGCAAAAAATGAAGTTGTACGGCTGCCGCAAGGCACAGCGACAAAGGAGTTCAATTACTCGGCGAAACAGCTCTTCGATAAGCCGGATTCGGCCAAACTGAAGAATCAGAAATCTCTAAACGATAGCGGCGAATTCCTGGCTAACAACCAGTTCGGCTTTGCGGTGATCGTGGTGTCCACTGGCATGGAAGGCGATACCCAGAAGGACTTGGTGCTAAGTGAGGCTCGGGCCATGGTTGTGCGTGAGTATCTGGTCGAGAAATTCGGATTCGACGATAGTCAGCTCAAGACTCTGGGAATGGGCAAGCAGACGAACGCGAATAAGGATGCCGGCTGGGGTACGGTGCAGATTCTCATCTATCCAGCCGGGACCGAAATTCCACCGAACAAGCAATCGGAGGCGGCTGTCTCCTCCAAAGCGAATTCCGACCAGCCAGTTCAGGCTTCTACCGGNNTGAGAAGGTTCTGCCAGAACCATTTGCGAGCGAGACGTGATGTCTGTTTCGTTCGAAAATCGGCCCCCAATCCACGCAGCTCGTCTCAGCAGAGCATCACCGAGCAAGCGAGGGATGATGGGCCAGAGGAATCAGAATGCACGTCCGTTTCATTCGCACCCTGTTGTTTGGGCTCGTCGTGCTGTCCATGTCGGCAGCATCGTTTGCGCAAGTTGGCGTGGCCATTAGCATCGGCCCGCCCGCGCTGCCTGTCTATGAGCAGCCGCTCTGTCCGGGCGACGGTTATCTGTGGACACCTGGCTACTGGGCCTACGACTATGACGTCACCGACTACTACTGGGTGCCGGGCACGTGGGTGATGGGGCCGGAAATCGGTTTTCTGTGGACTCCAGCCTATTGGGGTTGGGGCGGCGACGGATTTGTTTTCTATGACGGCTATTGGGGACCGTCGGTAGGTTTCTATGGCGGGATCAATTATGGCTTCGGCTACTTCGGTTTGGGTTTTGGAGGCGGGCGCTGGGACGGCGGACACTTTTTCTACAACCGTTCCGTGGCCAACGTGGACATCACCGTAATTCACAACGTTTACAACACAACCGTTATCAACAACAACGTGAGCCACGTCAGTTACAACGGCGGCAACGGTGGAATCAGCGCGCGTCCGACAGCGGAAGAAGAGGCTGCAGCACATCAGAGACATGTCCCGCCGGTAGCGGCTCAAACTCAACACGCGCAGGCGGCCCGAGCCAACCCGCAGCAACGCGCGTCGGTGAACATGGGCAAGCCAGGTGTGGCAGCCACACCCCGACCCGGAGATTTTAATGACCGTGGCGCTGTGTCGACCAAAGAGGCAGGAGCGCCTTATACTCCAGGCAATCGGGGAGGAAATCAGGAAAGCTCAGAGAACAACACAGCACGAACCAGTTCGGCAGTCCACCCTCACGACCTTCCCCCCTTGGCACGGAGCACTCCAAATACGGGCAACGCGAAGCTGGACAAGAAGTACCAGCAGCAGCAGAACAAGCAGATCGCGAAGCAGCAAGGGGAGCGAGACAAACTCCAGCAACAGCAGGACCAGGAGCACCTGAACCTGGATAAGCAGAAGGCGAATGACGCGCAAAAACAGCAGGTGGAGCAGAAGCACCAGCAACAGACGCAGCAATTGCAGCAACAACACCAACAACAACAACAGCAGTTGCAGCAGAGACAGCAGCCAGCGAGCCGGGAGCCATCTAAGAAGTAAAACCGTCCTTTGACAGGAGTGTCATGGTCGTTTTTTTGCAACGGGCCATCATTCTATAGGCCTGTCCGACCTGAACTTCACATGGATGAAGGTCTCGCGTGGTACGGTGCGCAACTCTAATCGGCCGCACTATGTCGAGCCAGTGTGTTTGTGAGGTCGGCTCAGTTTTTCGACCGCCCGGTGCGCGCGCCGGCAATAGCCAGCGCGATCCCGCCTGCGATGAACACCGCGCTCATGATTGGCCAGACGCGTTCACTGTGACTGGTTTCGACGCTATTCATGTCCCCGGCTTGAATACCCTGCATCTGGCTATGGGGAATCGGTACGACCAGGGAGATGCCGAGCACAAACAGGAGCAAGCCCGCGACTAGCAAAATTTTCAGTCGAGAGATCGATCCGCGTCCGCGCAATTGTGCGATCGTGGGCAACAACTGGCTATCCAAACGATCCTTGATCACGAGGGCATCGACCAGGTTCAACGCCTGCTTCGGAACATTCACTGCTCCGGTGAGCAGGATGATTGGGGCTAGAGGCCGAAGTCTCTTCATTTCGACGGCAAGCTCTTGCCCGTTCATTTCGGGCATGGAGTAGTCGACAATGACAACGTCAACCGAGTGCATCGAGGCCAGTTCTAATCCCACGCTGCCGCTTGGAGCCGTTAGAACGGTATACCCGAAGATTTCCAGAAGCGATTTCTCGCTTTCGAGCTCGTCCTCGTTATCGTCGATGCAGAGGACGACTGCATTTTGAAGTGCCGGATAAGCCTGTACGGACATGGTTCACCTTGCAACACATTCTTAATACTCGGGCTCCGGAAGACTGTTCAAAATTGCTCAACTATGTTCTTTTTGCAACGCTGTGTGCCGATCACGTCCAATCGACATCGGCTGACTTGCTGTGGAACGTACTGACAGTTTCACCAGAACCATTGCTGTCCGGTCTCTTGAGGAATTGCGTTGGGGAGAACGCCGCGATGACGTTAATACAGCAAGCGCTCCGGTGCAATGCGAAATCGACGACATGGAAAGCGATCAAGTGGTCCGGTATCGACATCCCGGTACACGACCTCAGCAAAGCCGCCGAGAAGAGGAATGCAACTAATGTCAAGCGCCGACTCCAGTTTGAATTTCGACTTGCCATCAACGGACAATATTGGGCGAGCACGGCAACGACCCGCTCATTGGCGTGAGGAGGTGGAATGGAGGCTATAGATTCGGACCGTCTGTTTGTATTCACGGGAGGACCGGGTTCAGGAAAGAGCACGCTGATCAACGCGCTGGCGGAGCATGGTATTTGCACCATGCCCGAAGCCGGCAGGGCGATCATTCGTGATCAGGTGGCCATTGGCGGCGAAGCCCTACCTTGGTCGGATCGGCGCGCTTTCGCCGAACTGATGTTAAGCTGGGAAATACGATCCTATCGCGCGGCGTTGAGCCTCAGCGCTCCGGTGATTTTCGACCGTGCCGTGCCCGATGTGCTCGGCTACTTGCGCTTAAGCGACCTGCCTATCCCTTCCCATGTAGAGCGGGCTGCGCAGACATTTCGCTATCATCGCCGAGTGTTTATCGCGCCGCCCTGGCCGGAAATCTTCGCGCGGGATGCGGAGCGGAAGCAGTC
>PMHI01000296.1:5623-10328 GCA_003156615.1 Acidobacteriaceae bacterium
GTCACTTCTTCAATTCCGCGATCAGCGCCGGATATTCGGCCTTTGATTCGGAAAACAGAGGGGCAATTCAGCCGGAGATTCCTCGTCTTCACAAGCAGTGAGATTACGGTGTAGCACTATAAGCCTGGCCAGCCACTTGGCAATTCTCACCAAGGACGTTTAATCGATCCCTTGAATGCGCAGGTTAACCAACTGGTCGATACTTAAATCGCGCAACCCACGCATCCGCAAGCCGGCGATATATTCGGGTGTGACATTGTGAATTCTCATGGCAACGAGTTGCTCCGGACCGGGATGGGCATACCCCAATGCTTGCAGCTTCTCAATAAATTCCGGCGAGACGCCGTGGATGCGAAACGCTATCAGCTCTTCGAGATCGATATGATCATATCCCTGCTTTTTCAGTTCTTCCATCCACTCCGGTGTAGCGCCATGGATTCTCATGGCTACCAGAGTGTCTTCGTTGGGGCTATACCCCGCTTGATGCAGAAAGCGAACCATCTGCGGCGTGACGCCGTGAATGCGGAAGGCCACGAGTTTGTCACTGTCTGAGATGTTCAGCCCGGCTCCGCGCAACTCTTCAATGAACGCGGAATCCACACGAAATATGCGGAATGAAATGAGCTTGTCCGCATCCAGGCCGCTGAGATGCTCACTCTTCATCTGCCGCGCGAATTCCAGACTCACGTCGTGCACGGCCATGCTGTATTGCCTCTCTTCATCGATCGAAAAACCAGACTTACTCATCTCGCCCGCATAATTAGGATCGAGCTGGAAATGAAAGAGGCCGGTGCCCTCACCATTCTCGAGAAAGCCGTCGCACTCGATGGTGCCGGCGTCGCGCTTGATCGTGAACCGAACGTCCTGACGCTCCGACTTCGAAAAGTCCACGCCGGAGAATGCGCGCATGGGCCACTCGGATTCGTTGCTCGAATCTCCTCCATGATGATGCTCCCTTAGCGAGAAGTCGACTTTGCCCGGCTGGTCGGTGTGATGAATCGCCCATTCCCCAGTGCTAACGTCAGCGTGAGCGGCCCCGCCTGCCTGAGCCGCGCGACCTTGGAACACGGCAAGAAGTATGAAGAGAGCAAATACTAAGAACACGGAAGTTCGTCGAAGTCTCATAATTTCACCTTTAGATGTCTGCTTTCGGTTCTAGCACTCCCGAGTTCTTGAGTTGGATCAGCTTCTCCACAGTGAGATTTTGGAAACCATGTTGGACCACCCGTTGAATAAATTGCTCGTCAATCTGCTGGATTTTGGCGGTGATGACGTCATCTACACTGAAGTGGAAGCCCGCAGCTCGTAGGCCTTTGATGTAATTCGTCGTGACGCTTTGAATCCTCATGGAAATGAACTGCTCGTCCGTGGGCTGCATGCCGAGAGCGTGAACATCGCGAACATAATCGGGAGTCAGATCCTGAATGCGCATAGCGACGAGCTGGTCTGCGTCAGGCGCCAAGCCTTGCTCATGCATGGCGCGCACGTATTCCGGAGTGACATCCTGAATCTTCATCGCAATCAATTGATCGATGGTCGGTTGAACGCCCGCATCCTTGAGCTCATGCACATAGTTCGGGGTGATGCCTTGAATTCTCATGGCGACAAGCTGGTCCGCAGTGGGCGTGAAATTTAAGCCATGCAAATCGCGAACATAGTCAGGTGTAACACCCTGAATCTTCATCGCGATGAGCTGATCGACTGTGAAATCATTCAAGCCGGCCGATTTTAGCCGGTCGATGTAAGAACCGCTCGGCGCGGATTCCGAAGCAGCCTGGGGACGCGCAGGAGATGGTTTAGGCGCCGGAGTCGCATCGTGGGGGGGTGCAGACGACGATTGCGTCGGAGCGGCAAGCGCAAAGGGCGCCGGAGAGATCTGTGCGAAAGATGCAGCGCCTGCATGCACACTGGGATATGAGATGCGAAGCAGCGCGTTACCGGAAACCAGGGCAGCGGTCAAGCACAGGATTCCGCCAGCGAGTCCGATGCGGCGAGCGCGAGCGCCGCTCGATTTGAAGTCGATCAAACGCCCGATGCGTTGTGTGAGCGGCCCGCGGTTTGCCGCCATCGCCAGCGCAGGCGCTGTTCGCCATTCTTCCATTAGCAGCAGCGCCCGCGCGTATTCAACGGCATTTCCGCAAAGCGTGACCGCTATGTCATCGCAGTAGTGTTCACGTTCGGCGCGGATTCGCTTATTTATCCACCATACGGCGGGATGGTAGAACAGCAGAGTCTCAATGCCGATCTGAACAACGTTCACGAAAGCGTCGTAGTTGCGAATGTGCGCTAGCTCGTGAGCAATGATCGATTGCAGTTGCTCCTCCGAAAGCCCGGTGATGGCGGTCACGGGCAGGAGCACAATGGGACGGAACCATCCAATCACGGCGGGTGCTTGCAGCCATTTACACTGGTAATAGCGGATGGTGCGATCAAGGCCGAGCCTTCGTTGCAGCACCTGGCACAACATCAATACTCGATCGCTGGCGCGGCTGGATTGCTTTCGACGCTCTCGCTCCAGAACCAGAAACGCGCCGGCAGACCGCAGACTGAAGAACGCTACCCCGAGTAGCCACGCTTCCACCAGCCAAGGGAAGTGGTCGATCGAGGGAGATGACAGCGACATTCTTGACGGCATTTTGGCGAGCAAATTACCGGCAGCTCTCGCCTCGTCCTGCGCAATAGAGGAAAAATCACTCGCCCTTGCCGCTCCCGAAGGCATAAGAACTAAAAATGTAACTACCGGCGCCGCCAGCATCAGAACCAGCGTTCCCACACCCACCGCATAGCGTCTCGCGGCTCCGCGACACAGCGACATCAGAACTGCTGCAAGAGCCGCCAGAGCCGCTCCTTGCCACAGAAAATGCAGCAGTGCCCACCCAAGCGATCGCATTGTGCTCGGAGAAATCCAATTCGTCATGCTTGTCATCGCCGGCTCCTTTCGTATTCATGCAGCAAGCGGCGTAGTTCTTCAATCTCTTCCCGCGAAGCTTTTCGTCCCGCTAGCGCGTGCATCATGAGTTGGCTGGCCGAGCCTGCAAAAACGCGTTGCAGTATGTCTCCTGCAAGCTGGCGCTTGGTCTGCTCAGCGGGCAAACATGCTTCATAGACGTGCGCCCTCTGGCTTTCGTTTCGCCGCACCAACCCTTTTGCCGTCATAATTTGCAAGAATTTCAGCACGCCGGTGTATCCCACGTGCTTTTCGTCGCCCAGCGCATCGTGAACTTCGCGTACCGTGGAAGGCCCCCGGTCCCAGAGAACGTGAAGAATTTCCAGCTCCGACGGGGTCGGTTTTTGCGGCATCCGCTTCATGGAAACGATTATTACTACGAAAGTATTCGTAGTGTCAACGAAAAACTTCGTATAAAGCATGGAAACCCCAATGAGTTCGCGGTTTCGGCCACTTGAGTCAAGCGGACTGAGCGGCTTACGCAGTCGGAAGATTTGACGCGATGTGCTGTTCATACCGGTTTTGCTGCGTCAAGATTCCGTGAACCAGTGGTAGTCATATCGAGAATCTCGACCTCACCCTTGACATCTGCTCGGAGCCGGAACTCCGTTATCAGCTTCGGGTTGTGTGGAATATCGTCGAAGGTGGTCGGAAGTGGTGAGAGGTCAGGCGGCAGTGGCAGATCCGCCGGTAACAGGCGGCATCAAGAGGGAGACCTATGCGTCTGCTTATCGCAGTGATATTTCTCATTGGCGCGCCGATGACGCTTCCGGANNTCCCGCACACATCTGGAACCGGCTCTATGCAGCTTTGTTGGTCCGCGAAGACAGTCATGGAGGTCAGTACGATGCAGATTCACTCGACCCACCACTCTGGCTTCAATCGGAATATCTGCTCGCCGGGCCGTCCCATGCGCGTGCGTTGCGCGTTCTCGATGAATTCTTGCAAACGCATGCCGAGAATCTGATTCGCGATTCCCTGAAGCGTGCCATGTTGCAGCGCGATCCGTGGGCGGTGTTTGACTGGTCCGTGCAACACGAGTCAGCTCAGCAAAGGCCACATTACGACAATGAGAGACGGGAACTGCAGTCGCGACTGGCTGAGGCGCTGCGGCGGTTGGCGCTGAGTCCGAAGGAGATCGAATCGTTGCCCGACAATTACGCACAAGCTGTAGCATCGGGCGCGTTTGCCAAGGATTACGACCCGGCGCATAGGGAGCGGGCTTTCCCGCATCCCGATTTGTTCGACGGGTCGTGGATTTACATCGACTCGAGCCCGGAGGAATTCAATTCCGGGGGCGTGGCTCCATCCCATGTTCAAGCGTTTTCCGGGCGTTCGCGCCGCCGGGATCATTCACATCCCCGGAATCTCTATTTCACATGCCTGATTCCTCATTCACATCCTCCCGGAGTCTTTATTCACATCGCCCGGGAATACACACCGAGGGCGCACAACATGTGCCATTCTGCACAGTATTGCTAGAGAGAATCAGCGAACCTATTGCTGGTAGGACAAAAAATGCTTTTAGCCGGTAAAGCCGTTGGCGCTGGGATTACCTTCATATTGCTGACGATCGGGACGTCGGGAACACGCCCGACGACGCTTCCTTCGGGACCCAGCCTCAGCAAAGAACTTCAAGGGTGGGCGTATCCAAACGATGTAAGCAAGATGCAGCAAACTCTGCGGGACAAAGGTCACTACCGAGGCGAAGTCGATGGTGTGTTCGGTCTGAGAACGCGGGCGAGCATTCGGGGATTT
>PMHI01000331.1:0-1723 GCA_003156615.1 Acidobacteriaceae bacterium
GTGATTCGTTTTGCGGGGACTGCGGCTACTATCGGCGGCAAGGGGCTGGCGATTGTCGCGGGGCCGTGCGCCATCGAGAGCCGGGAGCAGGCGTTCGCCGTCGCCGAGCGTGTGCATCGCGCGGGGGCGCAGTTTTTTCGGGGCGGAGCCTACAAGCCGCGGACGTCTCCCTATTCTTTTCAGGGATTAGGCGAAGAGGGGCTGCGCATCATGGCAGAGATCCGGCAGCAGTATGGAATGATGATTATTACGGAAGCGATCGATAACGAATCGCTCGATCTGGTAGAAGAGTACGCGGACATGATCCAGATCGGGGCGCGCAACATGCAGAATTTTTCGTTGCTGAAGCGTGCCGGCCGGGCGAAGAAGCCGGTGCTGCTGAAGCGTGGCATGTCGGCNNTGCGAGCGCGGCGTGCGGACGTTTGCCGACCACACCCGCAACACGCTCGACCTAAGCTTGGTGCCCGCAGTGCAGCGGCTAAGCCATCTGCCAATTTTTGTCGATCCCAGCCACGGGACGGGCAAGCGCAATAAAGTCACGCCGCTGTCGCGTGCGGCCGTGGCTGTGGGCGCGGATGGATTGATGGTGGAAGTGCATAACAAGCCCGATGAGGCAATGTCGGATGGTCCGCAGTCGCTGTTTCCCGAGCAGTTTGATGAGTTGATGGTGCAGGTGCGGCAGATCGCGGCGGTGGTAGGAAGGACGGTGCCGGGCATTGGGATTAGGCAGACGGTGTCGGTTAGCAACTAAGCTAGAGTCCCGGCATTCAGAGATCATAGGAAAAATGTCCGGCATCTTGTCCATGCGAGTGTCATTGCGCTTCTTCTCGCCGCTCCACGTTGTGCAAAGAACTGTAAAGTTTGTAGCCTTTTGGTCGGACCTGAGCCAAGCTAGACTTTTCGGGCCGCTGGCGCTTGCAGGCGCGATGAGTCATACTGCACTCGCCGCGGGATGACGGTCGACTGCGCTCAGGGTCTGAAGCCAACCCCTGACGCGAATGCCGTACGCATGGTGAGTGTTACCTCGGGCTGCTTTTCGCGGGCTGCTGAGCTTGGTTGGAGATCTGGCCATGGGTTGCAAGAAGTTTCGCAATATGTTTCGTAGGTGTATTTCCGGTTTGAGCGTGGTTGTTTTGGGAGCCGCGGTGTTGGTGTATCCGTGCGCGATGCTCGCCCAACGCGGTGCCGGCGGCGGGCACACTGGGGGCGGCGTCGCCGGCGGAGAGGGATTGAGTGGAGTTGGCAAACCTACCGGCGTGGACGCGAAGGATGACTTGCGGGACTTCCACGAAGTCATGGCTGTGCAAGCCACCAGCCAACAGGTCATCGCCTACGACTTGATGCTGAAGAGCACGGCGGCCGCCAGCACACAATTGCAGGCTTTTCGAGAACAACTTGGCAAGGAGAGCCAGGGATCCGAACTCGCCAGTCGGGGGCTCACTCTCAACCAGGCGCTCGAAAAAGCGCGGACTCAAAACAGGGCGTTCCTAGACGGATTTTCCGAACCACAGAAATCCGGGCTGAAAGAAATCAGCAAGAGGCTGATAAAGGCGGATTCCGACCTCGCCCAACAGGCGAATGCCCTTGATCAACAGGTTCGAGAGGCGAAGGCACCTGCCCCTCAGATCGCGACTTCGGCGCAGAGCCTGGACCACGCGCTCACGAGTTTCCAGAGCGAACAACTCGATCTGGGAGCGGAAATGAGCATCGGGGCCGCCAAGAA
>PMHI01000331.1:1732-2002 GCA_003156615.1 Acidobacteriaceae bacterium
AACACCTTCAAACTTGAGCTGATCGCGGACTTGTCGGACCTGCAGCAGAACATTACGGAGGTCCTGCATACGCAACTCGACAAAGCTGAGCGTTGCGGAGAGCGGATTGCCATTCAGAGCGCGACACTCACGCCCTTGGAGCCCAAGAGCTTGGTGGTTGTGCAATTGCACTATGAGCGCTGGGCCTGCTTCGGTAGGGAAGCGAACGAAATGGCGGAAGGCAACGGCACGATCGAGGTGAAGCTGACACCGTCGGTTGCAGAAGACGGT
>PMHI01000331.1:2088-11936 GCA_003156615.1 Acidobacteriaceae bacterium
GGCTCGGGTAAGCTGCTGGTGGTGTTGGATGGAGTGATCCTGGTTTCGAACGACCAGGTAACATCCTTGACCAGCGAATTGAAGGGACGATCGTCCACGCCGGAAACAGTGCAGGAAACCGTGCCACGCTAGCTGCCGCGGGAAGAACTTCTCTCTGGTAGTCTTGTTTCTTCCGAGGGAAGCGGCCATCATCTTGCGAAAATTCCTCCTCCTCATCATGGTTCTGGTTCCGCTCGCGGGCGGGCTGGGATGGTGGTATTTCCGGGAGCAGGCTTTGCCGGATTATGGGCCGGCTTATCGCGAATATGCCTACGTCACCAACGGCAAGAGCAACACGGTCAGCGTAATCGATCTGCGAACCTTCGAGCCGGCAAAGACCATTGCTGTGGGCGCGGAGCCGACGGGAGTAGCGGCCAACAGTAAAAAGAATGAAATCTATGTGGTCAACACGGCGTCGAACAACGTCAGCGTGATCGATGCCGGAAAGAACGCCGTGGTGGCCACAATCGGAGTTCATGGAAGACCGTACTTTATCGATGTTTCCGAAGACGGGAAGCGCGCTTATGTGGCGAACTCGGCCTCGGCCAATGTTTCGGTGATCGATCTGGAGAAGCGCGCGGTTCTCGGCAATGTGCGCGTGGGCTCTGCGCCCGGACTGGCACGGGTTTCGCCGGATGGCGCCACCGTGGTGATATCCAATCGTGGCGACAACACGGTTTCTCTGATGGATGCGAAGCTGCTGCGGGTGCGGGCAACTTTGCCGGTGTGCCGGCAACCGGAAGACATCGCCATCCTGCCGGATTCGAGCAAAGCGTTTGTGGCGTGTTCGGGTTCGTCTCAGGTGGCATCCATCGCTTTAGCCAGCAGCCAAGGGGGCAGCGGCCCGACGAGCGACCGGGTCCTGGCGCTGCTCGATGTGGGGAGGACGCCGGTGAGCCTTGCGCTCAAACCGGATGGCGGCGAGCTGATCGTGTGCGACTTCGATTCCGACAGCATTTCGATCATTGAGACGGGCCACGATGAGGTCGGCAGCAGCGCGCTGATGGGGCAACATCCGGCGCACGCGGTGGTCACGCTCGATAACTCGCGGTTGTATGCCAGCAACTTCGGCTCCAATAGCGTTGCCGTCTATGACATTGACATGGGGCGAAGAATCGACACCGTGGCGGTGGGCAGCCGACCGGATGGCCTGGCGCTGTCGCAGGACCAGAAGTATCTTTTGGTGCTGGACACGCAAGCGGGCGATGTCACGGTGATCCAGAGGCGCACGGCGCGGAAGTTGGAGCCAACGGAATATTCGCTTCTGACCATGATTCCAGTGGGCGTGCAGCCGAATGGGATCGTGGTGAAGGCGTTTATGATGAGTGGGCCAGGGAAAAAGTAACNNTTGGCGAGGGGATCAGGTAGGAATCTTCAGAATCAGATAAGCGCCCACCAGAGCGAAGATCAGGTCCGGCGACCAGGCAGCCAGCGCCGGGGGCAACTGGCTGATGTCCCCCATGGCCTCGAACAACCGCGATACAACGGTGTAGACCACGGCGATGCCCACCGCGACCGCAACTCCCGTGATGGCTCCCTTCTTGCCCGCTGACAGGGAAAACGGAACGGCGAGGGCAGCCATGATCAGCGTGATCAGCGGGTAGGAGAGCTTCCTGTTCAACTGCACCCGGAGCCGCACTACGTCGAAGCCGCTTTGCTGTAGATCGCGAATGTAGCGGCGCAGTTCCTCATAGTTCATCTCAGAATACTGCTTCACCTCCTTCTTGAAATATGACGGCGCTTCGCTGATCTGGGGGAAGGTGGAGACGTCGAAGGTGCGGTAGCCGTTTGCGGCGATGGCGGCACCACGCAGAGTACGCTGCCAGCCTTGTTCGTAGATCCAACGGCCCATGCTGCCGGCCCAGTGTGCGCGTTCGGCGTGGATGCGCTGGGTGATCGCGAAGCTGGCGGGGTCGAGTTGAAAGATGGTGAGGTTGGCGAACTGATCGCGGTCCGCATCGAAGAACTGGTAATAGTAAATGTCGTTGTTCTGGCCGAAAATCCAGCGGCGGTCGGGACGCAGATAGGTTTGCGGAGGTTTGCCCTTAATCTGGTTGTGCAGCGCATCCTGTCGCTTGTTGGCGTGGGGCAGATAGAACTGGTCGGCAAAGAACAGACCCGCTGCCAGCACCCCAGCTGCAACCATCACAGGCGTGACGATACGGTAGATACTGGTTCCGGTGGCCTTGATCGCAGTGATCTCGTTCGACCGGTTCATGAGCCCGAAAGTGATCAGCACCGACAGCAGCATGATCAGCGGGGCAACGCTGTACAGCAGGTAAGGAGAAGCGTTGAGCAGATACTCCACAACCACAATCGCAGGCGTCTGATTGCGCAGGATGTCGCCCAGCAACTCGAACAGTGTGAACACCTGCATCAGGACAAGGAATGCAGCGACAATCATCCCCAGGTAGAGGAAAAAATCGCGGAGAATGTAGTCATCGAGCAGCGTAGGGAAGCTTGCACTGAAAACTCTCCGCCGCGTGGAGGCGCGCTCGAAAGCGTTGGTGGTGTCTCTGCGCTTACGCCTGCGATCGTATGCCATGCCGTTCGCCCGGAGTTCGTCGCGCTTCCCAGCTAACCGGATCGTCGAGAAAGCAAAGGGCCGGCGCTCGGCCTGCCATAGCAGGAATAAAGCTGCGGCAAAGAATACGAGGTTGGCCAGCCAGGCTCCGAATATGGGGTTGATCCTACCCTGCTTGGCCAGCGAAACTCCGATCAGAGAAATGAAGTAGTAGACGAAGACCAGCGCAATCGTGAGCACGAACCCGCCGGACTTGCCGCTCTTTTTCGACGAAAGTCCCAAAGGGATGCCGACCATGGCCAGCACCAGACAAGCACTTGGCAAGGCGAAACGGTTGTGAAACTCGATGAGGTACAACCGCGCCGACACCGGATCGGCGCTGGCAGCGCGCTCACGCAGTGCCCAGGTACCGATGGCTCTGTACGGGATTTGTTCGTCAGATTTGTTCTCCGAGGAAGCCAGTTCGATGGGGATATCGGTCTGCTCGAAAGTCGAAATCTGATAATGGTCCACTTTCGCGGGATCGGTCTCGTGGGTATAACCATCGGTTAAATGCAGATGCAGACGGTCCCGACCCTCGGGAACGAGGATTCCCTCGCGGGCCAACGTGATGCTTGGATTGGCGGGATCCGAGATGTCGGCGAGAAACACGTCGTTCCAGACCGCACCCCCTTGCGCGCTATGCACGTCTTGCACGTAGAGCACGAGCTTGGGAAACCCTTCATAGAACACGCGAGGTTGCACTTCGTAGGAAACTTGCGAACCTTTGAGTTGATCCTCCAGGTGCCCCAACGAGGCCAGTGACCAGGGCGCCAGAAAAAGCCCGTTGAGCAGAGCCATCGCCCACGCGGCGGCAACAAAAATCGCCAGCACCCGGCCGAAGTCCCAAACTCCCATGCCGCTGGCGCGCATGGCGGTGATTTCGCTGTCGGCGGCGAGCCGGCTCAGCCCAATGAGTATGCCCACCAATACGCTCATCGGGATGGTGTAGGTGAGGGCGAATGGCACGGTGTAGAAGAAAATCTGGGCGACGCTCGGAAGGGGCGCGCTGGCGCGCACCACGAGTTCCAGAATATGTCCCAGATCGCGCGTGAACAGCACAAAAGTGAAGATCGCCGCGCCGATGAGGGCGTGCGAGGTTACTTCGCGCAGAATGTAGCGGGTGAGAATCCGCATGGTAGCGCGCCGGCTGAGGGCAGGATAGCACTAAAAAGCAGTTGCCCGTCGCCGGTTGCCAGTTCTTGCCGCTGACGACTTGGGGAGGAGAACGCCGCTCTAAGGTTCGGATTGGAACATTTCAGAATGGCGAAATTCCTTGGCGTAAGTGGTCCTCGAGGAGGCTTTTGGTCGGATCAATAGATTCAAGGGGTTAGAGGCTGGAAGATAAATCTCCACTTTCGAGGAGTCAAATGCCTGCGAAACTAGACTCGACACCCGCGCCGGGTACTTTACGGCGCTCAAAATCGGGAGGCGGTGGTCCCCCGCTTTCGCGGGGTGGACTAGTTCGACGTGAGCCGCTTTTGACTTCTTTGGTACTCGATTTCCCGACGCCCTCTGCTCTCGGTCTGATGGTCGGAGAAGTATGTCTTCAGCAAGGATCTGTGTCGATCGTGAGAACGCTGGCGCCTAGAGCCCGATGGCACCGTGAGAATTCCCTGTTATCCCGCTTTCAGAAATAGCGCAGCCAGCGGCGGCAGCGTCAGCTTCAGCGAAAAGGGGCGGCCGTGGACTGGTTCTTCTTCGGCATGAACCCCGCCGAGGTTGCCCACGCCGGTGCCGCCGTATTCCAATGCGTCGCTGTTGAGCAGTTCGCGCCAGTAGCCGCCCTCGGGCACTCCCACGCGATAGCCAATGCGCGGGATCGGCGTGAAGTTGCAAACGATGAGAACCGTGTCTTTCGGAGATTCGCTCTTGCGCAGTAATGAAATCGTGCTGGTCAGATTGTCGTTGCAATCCACCCACTCGAAGCCGGCAGGGTTGGTATCGAGCACATGCAGGGCAGGCTCACTGCGATAGGTCCTGTTCAACTGCCCAACCCAATTCTGCAACCCGCTGTGAACAGGATACTGCAGCACATGCCACTCCAGGCTGGTGTCATGGCCCCACTCGCGGACCTGCCCGAACTCGCAACCCATGAACATCAACTTCTTGCCGGGCTGGGCGTACATATAACCGAACAACAGCCGCAGGTTGGCAAAGCGATCGTGCTCGTTGCCGGGCATCTTGCCGATCAGCGATCCCTTGCCGTGAACGACCTCATCATGCGAAAGCGGCAGCACAAAGTTTTCCTGGAACGAGTACAACATGCGGAAGGTGAGCTGGCTGTGATGATACTTGCGGTGAATGGGATCCTGTTTGAAGTACTCGAGCGTGTCGTGCATCCATCCCATGTCCCATTTCATGCCGAAGCCCAGGCCGCCGAGATATACCGGCCTTGAAACCATGGGCCAGGAAGTGGATTCTTCCGCTGTAGTCTGGATGTCTGGGTGCTCCTTGTACGCTTCCTGATTGAAGCGGCGGAGGAACTCGATAGCCTCGATGTTTTCCCGTCCGCCGTATTTGTTGGGAATCCACTCACCCTGCTGGCGGGAATAATCGAGGTAAAGCATGGAAGCGACCGCATCCACGCGCAGGCCGTCGATATGATACTTGTCGAGCCAGAACATCGCGCTCGACATCAGAAAGCTGCGGACCTCGGTGCGTCCGTAGTTGAAGATGTGCGTTTTCCAGTCGGGATGAAAACCCTGCCGCGAATCCGCATGCTCATAGAGATGAGTGCCGTCGAAGTAGGCCAGGCCGTGGGCGTCGGAAGGGAAGTGCGAAGGCACCCAGTCGAGGATTACGGCGATGCCGTGCTGGTGCAGGTAGTCCACCAAATACATGAAATCCTGCGGCGTGCCGTAGCGCGAGGTGGGGGCGAAATAGCCGGTGGTCTGATATCCCCAGGAACCGTAGAAGGGATGCTCCATCACGGGCAGGAATTCCACGTGCGTGAATCCCATGCGTCCGGCGTACTCCGCGAGCCGCGGTGCGGTCTCGCGATAGGTTAGCGGACGGTTATTTTCCTCGGGGACGCGCATCCACGAGCCGAGGTGAACTTCATATATGGCCTGTGGCGCACGCAGCGAGTTGCGCGCCGCGCGCTTCTCCATCCAGTCGCGGTCGTTCCACTGGTAGTCGAGGTCCCACACCACGGATGCGGTGCGGGGCGGCTTCTCATGCAGAAGGCCGAGGGGATCGGCCTTGTCAATCTGATAGCTGTGACTTCGCGACTCGATGTGGAATTTGTAGAGCGCACCCTTGGTCACACCGGGGACGAAGCCTTCCCAGATCCCGGAGTTTCCACGGGGGGCGAGCAGGTTGGTGCGCGCACCCCACGCGTTGAAGCTGCCGATCACCGAAACCAGGCGTGCGTTCGGCGCCCACACGCTAAAGACTGCGCCGGTTTGTCCGTCGCGCGAGACGAGATGGGCACCCATCGTCTCGGGCATGCGATAGTTGCTGCCTTCGTTGAACAGGTAAAGATCCTGCTCGGAGAGCAGCGTGATCCGGTCAGAAGATGCGGGGATGGAGGAGTCGGGCATTTTGTGCGCTCTTAGTGTACCGGAAGATGTGCGTGAGGGCACCGGTGGTGGCGTAATCTGTGGGAGCCGTCTGGCGGCCGACCAGGCTGCAGGAAAAAGCGCCCGCAGAATTCGTGACCGGCGAACTGCAGTGGCCGATCCTTGAGCTCCTTTCTTGGGACTAATGATATATGAGCAAACCGACGAAAACGCGGCGCGATCCCGGTCGCACCTGCATTGACCAGGAAAAGAAGCGACGCCCCAATCCCTCGCTTCAGGGACGATTCGATAAGTGGTGATTTCCCAAGCACTTGCTGGCCTGTCTATTCGTGCCACCGGGCACCCTGAATCTCCATGCTAGACTGACTCTTCCGCTCATGCCCGCCCTGCGTCTAATCCTTCTCTGGCACCAACACCAGCCTTTCTACAAAGATCTGGTGACGGGCGAATACCGTCTGCCGTGGGTGCGCCTGCACGCGCTCAAGGACTATTACGGTATGGTCAAGCTTCTGGACGAGTTTCCCAATGTCCACCAGAATTTCAATCTGGTGCCTTCACTGATCACACAGATTCAGGATTACGTCGCAGGCACGGCCCAGGATCCGTTTTTTGAGGTGGCGGCTAAGCCGGCAAGCGATTTGACGCTGCAGCAGCGAAAGTTCGCCCTGCAGTATCTTTTTCAGGCCAACCCGGGAAATCTGATTGGGCGGTATCCGCGCTACTGGGAACTCCGGGAACGATTCCGGGAGCATGGATATTCCGCTGAGAAGGCGGAAAAATATTTTGAGCCGCAGCACTTCACCGACTTGCAGGTGCTCTCGCAGATGGCATGGTTCGACGAATTCTTTTTGGAAGACAAGGACATTGTGGCACTGATCAAAAAGGAGCGCTACTACACGCTCGAAGATCAGGAATTTGTGATCGCGCGCGAGCGCGAACTGCTGGGCAAGGTTCTGCCGGCATATGCCGACGCCGCGAAGAAAGGCTCAATCGAGATTTCGGCCACGCCTTTCTATCATCCGATTCTTCCGCTGGTCTGCGACACCAATGCGGGCGCGGCTTCTACACCAGGCCTGCCCCTGCCCCAGAACCGGTTTCGTCATCCTGAGGACGCGCGCGAACAACTGGTGCGCGCGCTCGATCTCCATCAGCAAGTGTTTGGAGTGCGGCCGCAGGGCGTCTGGCCGTCGGAGGGCAGCGTCTCGGAAGAGACGCTGGCCATTGCGCACAGCCTCGGGATCAAGTGGATGGCCACCGATGAAGGTGTGCTCGGGCGCAGCATTGGAGTCTCCTTTGACCGCGATGGCAACGGCCGGTTGCCCGCGCACCTGGCCGAGCGGCTGTATAACATTTACCGCTATGAGAACGGCTCGACTGCCATGCACATGGTATTTCGCGACCACACGATTTCCGATCTGATCGGCTTTGTCTACTCGGGGATGGATCCGCGCGATGCTGCCGGACATCTGCTGCACAACATCAAGGAAGCGGCTCAGCCGGTGCTGGCGCGAGGGCAAGACGCCGTGGTGTCGGTGATCCTCGATGGGGAGAATGCCTGGGAATATTACCCAAAGTCGGGGCGGGAATTTCTGCGGCGATTCTACGACGCGCTGGAGCGCGAGGCAGGTCTCGAAGCAGTTACGGTTGCGGAGGCGACTGCGCGTCATCGCAACTTCTCGCCCTTGAAGTCCCTGGTGCCGGGCTCGTGGATCCATGCCAACTTCAACGTCTGGATTGGCGCTCCCGAAGATAACCGTGCTTGGGACTATCTGTACCACGCGCGCGAGTTCTACGCCCAGAATGCGGCCCGCGCCAGCAAAGCTCAACAAAGGCTAGCCTTTGAGGAAATCCTGATTGCCGAGGGCAGCGACTGGAACTGGTGGTACGGACCGGAGCACCATTCGGCCAACGACCACGATTTTGACGAACTCTACCGCAAGCATCTTTCAAATATTTATCAGGCCTTGGGAGCGGCGCCTCCGGATTATTTGTCGCACCCGATCACGGCGGGCGAAGTCCGTCCGGCCTTCACGCCGCAGACGGCCTACATTCATCCCCGCGTGTCAGGTGACAAGATTCGTTACTTCGAATGGATGGGCGCGGCCGTTTTCACGGCCGATCAGCGTGCCGGCGCCATGCACGGAAAACAATTTCTGCTGGATTCCGTGTATGCCGGGATCGACAGCGCGTTCGTCTACGGACGATTGGATTTTGCCGGGCCCGTGCCGGATATGGAGTTCGACCTGGTGGTGAACCTGGAATCGTGGGCGAGCGCAGAAGCACGCCCACGGCGGACGCTGCGGTTCGATGCCAAGGTGGCGGACCGCAAGCTGACGGGATGGAAGGTCGAGGGCCTGGAAGAATCAGTGTCAGCCGCTTCATCCCAGAGTGAGGAAAACGCCAAGGCAGCCCTGGTGCGCAACTTTGAATTCCGCTTGCCGCTGAGTTGGTTGCTGGCGTCGCCGAGCGCGATGGCAATCCCAGGTACCACCGGGAAGCCTGCAGGCCAGCCTCAGACGAGCGTTGCGGCGATCGCTCCGACCAGCTGGCTGCGGCTACGCTTCAGCCTCTGGCACAATCGTCTGCCCGTGGACGCCTTGCCGGTCGAAGGTTGGATCGAACTGCAGTTGCAGAGCGAGGGAGAACTGGCATCGGGGATGTAAGAACGGAATGGAGTTGCTCTCCGTAAAACAAAAGCCGGAGGCGCCTGCCTCCGGCCTAGGGAAGAGCTGAAACTGTTCACTGTCCCGCGCTAGCTACTGCAGGGGTCATGGCCAGCGGGCGGTTGAGTTCGAGTGTGAGTTCGGTGCCGGAGTGCAGGGTGGCGGAGCGGTGTTTGCTCAGCCAGTGAGCTCCGGTTGAGCCTGCGCCAACCACACCGCCGATGAGGACTCCGGCCGGACCGCCGATGAGGCCGCCAATCAACATACCACCGGCTGTACCGCCGCCGGTTTCTATCTGGTCGCGACGGTCGTGACCGGATCCTTTGAACTCGCCTTCCTGGTTAACGTCGGTGTCGTGTCCGGCATCGGTGTCCACCAGAGTCGCATCGAGAAAGAATCGTTCGCCGGTGGGGAGGACCAGGGCTTCGGGCATGATTGCGATGGTCGGCTTGCCCGCAATGCGGCGTGGTTCGGCCACCTTGGTGACGCGGCCTTCGACCACCGCTCCGGCAGGAATAACCGTGTTACCGTTGAGGACCACGGGCTCTGTCAGGCGTGCCTGGAAAGGGTCACCCGCTTTGTTGCTGAAGGTCGCGAGAGTAGTCTCGAGCTTGACCATTAGGGCCGTGCCGGCCGGTACTGGCGAACTGATTTGTGCCACGGCCATGGTACTCATGTAAGAACATGCCAGCAAGATGCAAGATAGAACCGTCCATTTCTTCATCGCTCCTCCTCCTCCTCAGGTCTTACCAACTCAGGTCTTACAAACCCCTAAATCTCTCCATTGTTGTTTATGACTCTAGACCAGGCAGAGGGCTGGGGCAATATGCGGCGGGGCCGGGGAATCAGCGAAGATAAGGGGTGGCATGTTGCATTTAGGGACGGGAAATGCGCAGGCTGTGGTGCCGCTCCATTGCCGTGATCCTCCTCCGTATATAATCGTGGGTTTCGGAACCACCCCATGAAAGAAACCCATACGAGCGGCATAGAGACAAGGACGGTAGCGCTGTATGACGAACATCGCAGCCATCATCGGACACGAGGTGCTGGATTCGCGCG
>PMHI01000503.1 GCA_003156615.1 Acidobacteriaceae bacterium
AAGATGAAAAGACTGGGTATCTCGCGACTGAACTCTCAAGAAGAAACAGAGGTGTTCAGCGTGGCAACACGCGACGAATCTCAGATTGCGGCCTACACTACGAGCAAAGATGCGATTCCCGAACAGGCGATTCGCGATCAACTCTGTCGAGTTATGGAGAGTCCGTTGTTTATCCAATCGGACAGACTTGGCCGATTTCTTCGTTTCACCGTCGAAACAACGCTAGCCGGCGAGGCGGGCTCCGTGAAGGAGTACCTCATCGGCACAGAGGTATACGAACGCAAGCCTCCCTATCACCCCGGCGAAGACTCGATTGTTCGCAGCGAGGCTCGCAGGCTACGCCGCAAACTCAAGGAATACTACGAGTCCGATGGTAAGGACGACCCAGTCCTTATCTACTATCGGCCTGGCAGCTATGTACCTATCTTTAGCTTTCGTGAGCTTTTCAGTGAGAGACAGGGAATTCGTGTAGCGGTTTTGCCTTTTGTGGACGCTTCCGGCAGGCAACTTGTCGGGCAAGTGTGCGCAATTTGTCACCGGTAAATTGATTCACGAATTATTCGCACTGAAGGGCTCCAAGTGACTACCGCAAGTTCAGTGGGGCCGCTGTGTCGGGCCTGAACAATCTCGATTCGCGAAAAACAGGAGTCGAAATTAAGGCCTTCGATGGTCGTTGTCAATTTCACATCAAATCCTTCGTTATTCAAAACGGACGGTGCCGGCGGCTTGGACCGGTTGAAGGGCGAGACAAGCTGCCATTCGATAGCTTGTCCTTTTATTCTCCTCCATGCGTTCGCCAGTATTCGCTTTCCGGTGTGTCTTTATCGCGTTTGCGTATCAGCAGCCAGAAGACAAGCTTTAACGAGGCAATGCATAATGCGAATGCAAATACAATCATCACTCCTAACGCGATCCACGCATTCGCATGAGAACCGGACGCATAGCTTAAGAACCACTTCATAAAACCATCCTTCATTCGATGGAGAAAGTCGCCTGATCCTGTCGAAGTGTCGACTGCAATGACTCTGAAGTAAATGGGCGACCGATTTGCGGAGTGCTCGCGACAGCGTTCTCTTGTACGACCATTGGCCCGGCCAAGAATGCATTGCGACCTCCTTTGATGGCGTCGGCAAATGCGCTCGCCATTCGGACTGGCTCAAGCGAACGCGATACGGCTGTGTTTAGCAGTACGCCGTCGAAGCCCCACTCCATCACCTGACAGGCCTGTGACGGTAGGCCGATACCCGCATCCACGATCAACGGAATCTGCGGAGCTCGTTCCCGGAGTTCGCATAATCCGCGAGGATTACGTGGTCCCTGACCGGTCCCGATGGGAGCCGCCCAGGGCATGAGCACCTCACAGCCGGCATCCATCAGACGCCTACAAAGAACCCAGTCTTCCGTGCAGTACGGCAAGACATGAAAGCCGAGTTTTATGAGTTCCCTGGCGGCATCAACGAGACCAAAGGGGTCTGGTTGGAGATTCACTTCATCTCCTATGACTTCGAGCTTTATGAGATTGGTCTCGAATAATTCTCGTGCCATGTGGGCGGTATTCACTGCCTCGCGTGCGGTATAACAGCCTGCTGTGTTGGGTAGGATGTTGCGACCCGTATTGCGTAACAAATCCCAGAAGGACTTTCCGCTATCCTGCGAACTTGAACGTCCGCCTGGAAGCTGACGCCGAACGGATACGGTAAGCAGAGCGGGATCCGCTGCGCTTATAGCAGCCGCCAATTGCACAGGTGATTCGTAGCGCGATGTGCCGAGTAGGAAGCGACTCGCGAAACTCTGTCCGTACAAAATGAGTATGTCTTCTATTTTACGATCTGTCACGCTATCCTCCCGCCGCAGGATGCACGATGTCGATACGGTCGCCCGGCTGGATTTCGCATTCGGCATAGTTTGCGCGCGGAATAAATTCGCCATTGCGGGCTACGGCGAATGGAGGTTGGGGAGCGAGAGCGACCAGCAATTCGCCTACCGTTGGCGGCTCTGGCAGGCCGTGCATTCGGCCATTCACAGTGACGGACATACTTGTTCCTCCTCGACCTCGTGGGCACACATACGCAGGCAGGACCATCGCCCGGTGTACTGTTCTTCCCATTGCCCGGATAGCAAGGGCAATGCCTCCTCAACGATTGCGGGCGACAGCAGAAAACCGTGACGATATAGTCCGTTGATTCTCAGCACGCGCCGTCCGACATGATAGAAAAACGCAGGCCGGTTGTCGGGGAGGGCTGGTCTCACCTGCGTGCCGAACTCAAGGATGCGCGCTTCGGCTAGGGCCGGCAGTATCGAATATGCAGACGTCAGTAACTCCAATGCGCCGCGCACTGACATTGGAGAGCGATCGTCACTCTCGATGCTCGTGGCGCCGACAACCAATTTACCCTCAGCACGAGGTACCACATAGACGGAAAAGCGCGGGTGCAGCAGGCGCAGCATGTGGCGCAACTCAACGTCCGGTGCATCGAGGCGCACAATTTCACCGCGAACCCCGCGCAGCTGCGGTAAATCTCGGCGTGCGCCCATGCCGCGGCAGTCTACGACGGTGCTCGCGGCCGGTAGCGCATCTCCCGCTACGAACGTTTGCCAGTGACACTGAACACCTGTTTCTTCGAGCGCGAGGGCGAGTATCTTCAGCAAGGCCCGATTGTCAATCTGCGCCTCGCCGGGAAGGTACAGCGACTGCTGAAACCTTTGATCGATTGCCGGTTCCAGTTCACTAAGCCGAGCCGCATCGACATGAGCCAGATGCGCCTGCGCGTCGCGCGTGGCGAGCAGTCTCTCGAAGCGATGTGCCTCGCCTGCATCCTCGCGATGCCAAAGCAGTAGCGTTCCATGATCACGATAGAAAACCGGCACTGGCAATTCGGCGAGCCATTGGGGCCACAGGCTGAGGCTGCGCCGCCCCATCGCTACGATTTCCGGATCGGCATCAGCGGCCTCCGCAGAAGGAGTAATCATTCCTGCTGCGACCCATGCTGCGGAACCTTCTCCTCGACTGCTTGATGCATCGTAGAGGGCAACCCGCGCACCTGCCTTCGAGGCGCGCCATGCCAAACAACGGCCAAGCAAGCCCCCGCCAACGATAGCAACATCGGGATGCGTCACCGATAAACCTCACCGCCACTGGCGACAAATTCGCGAGCCTTTTCCGCCATACCTTTCTGCTCTTCTGACCCGTAAGTCGCGCGAATTTCTTCCGTGATTTTCATCGAACAGAACTTTGGTCCACACATAGAGCAGAAATGCGCGGTTTTGGCGCCTTCAGCTGGTAAGGTTTCATCGTGATATTCGCGGGCGCGCTGTGGATCGAGGCTCAGATTGAACTGGTCCTCCCACCGGAACTCGAAACGTGCTTTCGACAACGCATTGTCTCGAAGTTGTGCTCCTGGCCAGCCCTTCGCCAGATCGGCCGCGTGCGCGGCAATTTTGTAACTGATGATGCCGGTACGAACATCCTCTTTATTTGGCAGACCGAGGTGCTCCTTAGGAGTGACATAGCAGAGCATCGCCGTACCGTACCAGCCAATCTGGGCAGCTCCGATCGCGCTGGTGATGTGATCGTAGCCAGGGGCAATATCGGTCACAAGCGGACCCAGAGTATAAAACGGCGCTTCAAAGCAGTGCCGCAACTCCTCATCCATATTTTCTCGGATGCGCTGCATGGGCACGTGGCCCGGCCCCTCGATCATCACCTGTACATCGTGTTTCCAGGCGCGTTCCGTCAGCTCGCCGAGGGTTCGCAGTTCGGCGAACTGGGCTTCATCATTAGCGTCATAAATCGAACCGGGGCGAAGACCATCGCCTAAGCTAAACGAAACGTCATAAGCCTTCATGATTTCGCAGATTTCGTCGAAATTCGTGTACAGGAAATTCTCCTCATGGTGAGCAAGACACCACTTGGCCATAATCGAACCGCCGCGCGAGACGATTCCCGTTAGTCGATTCACCGTAAGTGGAATCCAAGGCAACCGCACACCTGCGTGCAGCGTGAAATAATCAACGCCTTGCTCGGCTTGCTCAACGAGCGTATCGCGCAGCAATTCCCAGCTGAGTTCTTCCGCGCGTCCGCCTACTTTTTCAAGAGCCTGATAGATGGGAACGGTGCCGATCGGCACCGGTGAGTTACGAAGAATCCACTCGCGGAGCTCGTGAATGTGTTCTCCGGTTGAGAGATCCATGATCGTATCCGCGCCCCAATACGTTGCCCAGATCATCTTGTCCACTTCCTCCGCGGGGGAAGACGTCACAGCGGAGTTGCCGATGTTGGCATTGATCTTCACTTTGAAATTGCGCCCGATAATCATCGGTTCCAGTTCAGGATGGTTTACGTTTGCCGGAATAATCGCGCGGCCCTCAGCCACTTCAGAGCGCACAAACTCAGGGGTGACTAGTTTGGGGAGTTGCGCACCAAAAGGTTGGCCCGGATGTTGACGCACGCGTGATGCATAGACGGGATCCTTTGACAATTCCTCCAGCAGCATCGATTCACGCAGAGCAACGAATTCCATTTCCGGCGTGACAATCCCCTCGCGCGCATAGTGCATCTGGCTGAGGTTTTTACCTCTTCGCGCTCGCCGAGGAATCGGCGGTGAAGGGAGTCGTATGTGGAACTTTAGAAGATTGGTCTCGAGTCCACGAGCATACTCGGAGCTACGCCGAGTGACAGTGTCTGTATCCTCGCGCCCTTTGATCCAATCACTCCGCACGGCAGGCAGACCCCGAGTCAAGCGAATGCCGACATCGGGGTCTGTGTAGGGGCCAGAGGTGTCGTAGACGGGTAGGGGAGGGTTAGCTTCGGCGTGATCGCCACGTCGCGTGTCTGAAAGAGTGATCTCTCGATACGGTACGCGAACGTCCGAACGGCTGCCTTGCAGATAGCTCTTGCGTGACGCCGGGTAGGAGGAAGGCGTCTTAATTGACGAAAAAAGTTGTGTGTTTTCCGGCATCTGATCCTCTTTATTTCTCTACGACACGACGTTAAGGTCGTCGTTCGACGTGGCACGAGGCAAGCTACTTTCTTAGAACCTGAAGTCGGCCGCAAAGGCGACAGCATTGTTGACTTTGATATTGATTCCGGGTGCCAAATTTGCGCCAAGATGACCCGTCCCGACGTCGAAGCTCCATCGCGTATCCGGGCGAGAAATCCTCACAGCGTAGATGAGGTCGGTGGGCAGTGTGGCCGTAGGAACATACTTGATCCTTCGAGGTTCTTGATTGATCTCGATAGTCGGTGCGACTACTACAATTTTCTTGATGGGAATTGGGAACCCGATTCCTCCGAACGCGCGCTCTTCCCAATCGATGGTGTTTCCGCCATAACCGTACTTCTGCGCATTCGTTCCGCGAACTCCGCCTGTTGCCAGGAAGGCAAACTTGTTCCTCAGAACGATAAGTTTCGTGGCAACCAAGTAGACATCACCGTTGGTTGCATTTTTGTGTACGGCCGCTTGCGACACGAACGGATCATTTGTGCGGAGTACTCCTCCCACAGCGATTGCCGGCAAATATTTGTGGTTGTGATAATTCGCTACCAACAGTTTTGCCTTGACGTTGAAGATGTTCATTCCCGAAAAGTTAAAAAGAGGACTGATCGTAGGATCGCCTCCGTCGGTGTGGTTGTTGCGGCTGAAGCCGAACTCCAGCCAGTTGCCAAATCCCTCTTCTAAACCGGCGTTGATATAGTCTCCAGCAACAGGACCTGCATCCACGATGTGGAAGCTGGCCGTGGTTCCACCGAACTTGTGTTCAGGGGATGGAACTACCTCCGCCCAGGGTTGAAGGAAAATTCCGGACTGGCCGTCCATGTTCAGGGCCTGCGCGTGAATCCGCTGCGAAAAGAGAAGGGTCGCGAAAACAAGCGCGGAGACTGAAATGTGCTTTGGGTTTATTCGATCGATCTTCACTTCTATCTCCTAGTTCAAATTCACTGGGCCGGCGGCTAACTTTTGCCGGCCCAGCGGGGAGGGGCGTTAATCAACGGGTGCGATCAAAGGGCGGAGTTGGTGAGCAACGCGAATTCCGATCACCGTTGGACCCTCAGCCTGAAGTGCCTCGGCGAATGCCTTTTTGATCTCATCCACAGTGTTCGCAGCGACGCCGGTGCAGCCATAGGCCTTGGCGGTAGCTACAATGTCGAGTCCAGGTAGATCCAAAGCGGGGACGTTTGGCGTTTTCTCCAGGACGGCAAACTCCTTGAGAATCGCGTATTCGTCATTGCAAGGCACCACGAAGATGAGCTTCAGCTTTTCTCGCGCTGCGGTGTACAAGTCTTGCACCGAATATTGAAGAGCCCCGTCTCCAATAAGAGCCACAACCGGCCGCCCGCTGCCGTTTTTCTTCTGTGCCAACGCAATGCCTACCGAGGCAGGTGAGCCCCAACCGAGTCCGCCGCTGGCAAACGTGTAGTAAGACTCGGGTTTCACGATCGGCCAGTTCTGTAGAAAATCGCCAAAGTTTGAAGCCGTTTCATTCACCACGATCGCGTCCGCGGGCCGGAGTTCGCTCAGCGCAGCAAACGCCTCAAATGCCGTCAATGGGTTGTTCGGCCTTGAGGGAAGTTTTTGCTCGATGTGCAATGGGGCGGGAGTTGGACGTGACTTCGCGGCCGGAACGGCCTCGATTAGGGCTTCCAGAGCAAGTTTTGCGTCTGACAACAAGCTGTCACCGACAATGGCGGCGCCGGAATCGTAGGGATCGTTCGTGACCTGCAACAACTCAGCGCCTTCAGGCAGGTACTCTCCTGCAACGTAGGGGTAATAGCGAAAGACCTGTGCACCGATCACGATGATGAGGTCATGGCCGCGAAGCTTATTGCTGAGGGGGCCGATTGCGAACGGTACCATCCCGCGAAACTGGGGGTGAGTTTGAGGGAATGACGCTCGGTCAGACAACGGCGACATATAAACCGGAGCCTTCAGGCGCTCCGCGAACTTGATGCCAGCGTCCCAACCGCCTGCTCGTTCAATCTCCGGTCCGTAAAGCAGCACCGGGTTCTTGCTCTTCTGAACGCGCCCAGCGAACGCCGCGATGCGATCAGGATCGGGCGAGTAACGGGTGCTGACAGTTCGAATCACTGCCTCTCCCAGTGCCGGCTGATCCCAATCGTCCAATGGGATCGATACGTATACCGGACCCGCCGGAGGCTGTAGAGCGACCGCATAGGCCCTCATAATTGCTCCAGGAACGTCTTGCGCTCGCACCGGCTGATAGGCCCACTTCACCCACGGTCGCGGCAGCGTGGTCTCGTCACGATTCGTAAGGTACGGATCACAAAGAATCATTTCGCGAGTCTGCTGACCGGCCGTGATGATGAGCGGGGTTTTGTTTTGAAAGGCAGTCATAATGTTGCCCATCCCGTTGCCAGTTCCTGCGGAGGTGTGTAGGTTCACAAGTACGGGTCTCTTGCTTGCTTGAGAGAACCCATCTGCCATTGCAACAGCCGACGACTCCTGAAGACCAAGTACATATTGAAAATCTTTCGGAAAATTCTTCAGAAACGGTTGTTCGGTGGATCCCGGGTTTCCAAAAACGGTCGTCAGTCCGAGACGGCGCAAGAGGTTGTATGTCACCTCGTGAACGGTCTGAACTCTGGTTTCGAGGTTGTGTTTCACCTCGCGTGTCTGAACTTCGGCTTGGCTACTCATCTACACATCTCCTTGTGCCATATCTGGTGTTGCCCGCGTTGGGTCGTCACGACGTTCATCTCCAATCGCACCCAAATATTTGCAGGTCTCGGCGAGTCTGAGAATGTGAGGAACGGCTAGCTCACAGTGATTAACTGCCCATCGCCGGGAGTTGCCTGACGAGGAGACATCGGAATCAGGGCGAAGGAACTGCCAGAGAACTGAAGCGCGGGCCGTGCAGGACCTCTAGCCCTGCTATTCAGGGCGTCTTCAATGACATGACGCGCTCTCCCAAGTGCTGAGTGAATGCGGCAATCGCCTTCGGGTTGAGTGGCCCAAACGCCTGGTCACCGGCAAAAACGAAAGCCGGCCCCGCCTGATCATTCAGTAGGGCTAGGAAGGCAAAATCTGATCGCGTGACCTTTCAGACCGCCGTAGAGACCTTGTCCATGGCATCGTTGGGTGCACCTCTGCCTCAACAAATCTGTTCTCCCTTCACCTTTGTGTTGGGAATAGAAACGTCATCTCGAATCTTGCGGACCAGCTTGATGTGCCTTCCGGACGCTCCACGTTTCGAAAAAACTGCGCGTAGGTGCTCACAGGAATCGTTCCGAAATGAACAATCCTTCCGACTCCGCCACCCACNNCGCATGTTGTAGTTCACGAAGGGCTGCATCAGCATTTGATTTACATCTGGTCGCGCGGAGGGTCCTGCCACAGAGAATAGGTTTTGCACCAGTGTTCCAAATAGCCAATGACCTTGGATACTCAGCGCAACGGCAGTAGGCCCGATGCTGACTTTCTTTGTTCCGAGGATGCCTTCTGTTGCGGTAGGCAAGGAAATGACTGGCCCTGCACCCCAAATGACCTTGCCCACTATTACAGGTGAAAAGAACAATGAAGTCTGCACATCTCCTAGTCCGCTCGCTCCGTTCACGCCGGGAGCCAGGTCCGGCACTTGGGCCACGGGAATGACGGTCCGCGTAATCAAATTCCAATCGTTCGACAATTTGAAAGGGACGACAGGTTTCATCTCTAGGACGTAACTGTCTTCCTTATCGATGCCGGTGTTAGGGTAGAAATCGTTTTCTAGCGGCACTGAGATTACGTTAGCAATAGGATTCTGGGCTTGCTTGGCTATCTCAGATGTCTTTTGCTCCGACGAATCCTGTGCCCAGGTTGGTAAAGCTCCTAGACACATCAGACTCATTGCGACTGACACGATCCACAACCTTGCCCGGAATCCGGGCCATACAAATCGATTCGCCGAAAGGAGTGCTCTCTTTTTGTTCTTGTGGAGATCTTCTATGGTGTTCTTGAATCCCCGACCCGCCTCCGGAATGACTGCATTCTGAACTCGCCCCATGATTTCCACTTACTCCTTTTCCTTTTCTTGAACCTGAATCGTTTCCGGCGGCCATGATTACCGCTCAAAAACCCGCACGTCCAAAATTCGCACGTCGTTCCAAGTCCGGGGATGTGAGCAACTGATAGCTCACAGTGATTTGGGTTGAGGTCGTCCGGGGGGACACGTAGGCTTTCGAGAGCCGACTCCAAGCACGAGAGCCGATCACTGTGAGCTAGCTGTTGATCACGTTTTCAGGTTCGCTGAATGCTGCGAATATCTGGGTGTGATCGGAGATGCTGGACAACCGATCACGACAAGGAGACGGATTGTGAATGCAGCAGAAAAGCTAGCCGAGGGCATACTCGCCAACTACAACAATCAGTTACAGAGCGCGATTGATCTACCCGCACACGTTGAGTCCCTACTGCAAAGACTAGGGGCAACAACTTCTGATTGCGGAGGTAAGGTCACCTATTACGGCTCCGATCCCATCACACCCGATCGATTGCCATATGGATCTATCAGCGCAATCTCGCTCGCGGCCAAGGCGATCCTAATCGCAAAGATATGGAAGAAACGTACGGGCGAGGGGCAGGAGGTTCATATCGACGTGCGTAAGGCTTTGCGGCGCCTCACGCCGTTCCTCGACGGGAAGTGGGAACTGGTCAACGGATTCCCCGGACGCACGGATGCGCATAGCCCATTTATCGGCGGTCCGGATATTGTTCCTACCAAGGATGGCAAGTGGGTCATGCTTGCCGATGTGTTTCCCGCGTTACGCCAGCACGCACTCGATGTCCTCAAACCCAAGGGTGGCTTTTATGAAGCGGTACGCGACGCGGTGAAAGAGTGGAACGGTGAGGAACTTGAAGACGCCGGTGAGAAAGCGGGCATCCCAATGCCACTCGCCCGCAATATCAAAGACGTGCTGAAGATGGATGCCTTCACCAAGTCTGTGGGGCTAATGCCCCTCGTGAGTGTTGAGAAAGTAGGCGAAAGTAATCCTATACCATTTACGCCCAATCCGAAGACACCGCTTGACGGCATCCGTCAGCTGGCTACAACTCATGTCATTGCAGGCCCATCAATCGGTCGCGCAATGGCCTTGCATGGTGCCGACGCGCTCAACGTGTGGCGGCCATCCGATGTCGAGCACACGCTCTGGCACTACACCTCGCATGTCGGAATGCGTTCCACCATGCTTGAGTTGGGTAACAAAGAAGGCCAAGCGAAGTTCCGGGAGCTCCTTTCCAAGGCCGACGTATTCGTCTCGAATCGCCGTAAGGGATGGAGGGAGCGATTTAATATCACGCCGGAGGAAACGATTAAGCAGCGACCGGGTCTAATCGATACACAGATCACCTGGGCCGGCGAAACCGGACCGTGGTCGAGTCGTGTCGGCTTCGACATCACCGCCACTCTCGCGTGGGGCCTCGACAACATTGAGGGTAGCGACGAGAAGCCGGCACATCCGTCGATCTTCGTGGCCTGCGACTACGTAGCGGGTTGGCTAGCAACCTGCGGCATCCTATCGGCACTCCTACGGCGCGCCAAGGAGGGCGGAAGCTACCGCGTCGTGGTTTCCTTGTCACGCACCGCTCTCTGGCTTGCTGAGTTGGGTATCTTCGATCGCGACTACGCGACAAGAACAGCCGGCTCAAATGATGAGCACCTTTATCCGGATCCCGATGGGTTCGTTGTCGATACGCCAATGGGTCGCTATACCGGCGTCAAGGAAATGATCGAGATGTCGAAGACGCCGGGAGAATACAAGTATCCATTGACTCCGTTGGGTTCGTGGCAGCCGAGCTGGCTCTAATCGGGGTCTGCTAAGAAAATTAGGGCGAACTCAAAATAATCCCACACTATCCACTGTGATCGAAAGAAACAGCTTGCGAGGGTTGTCTGCTGCCGGATTCAGACAAAAGGACGGGGGTCGAGGACGTGAGCGCTCGGAAGCTGCATGGGAGAGAGTAGAGCGCAAATGCAAGGTAGCTTGAGCACTGTGGCTTCACACCTACGACTCTCGTGAGGGTTGCGTGTTGAGAGCGATAATTCCATTTTGGCCCTCTTCGTGCAAACACAATGATCGCCGGCGAAGGGACGCACAAAAATCCAGACCTTTGTTAAGCAGCATGGAGACAGATGCATAAACAAATTCACTCGACGCGACATGCTGATCGGCGGAGTTGCGGCGTTAGCAGCCACCACATTGCCAGTCGTAGCAATCTCGAGATCAATAACGGATTCACTATCGCTGAATAACACAAAAGGAGACGATTCCATGGCAACGATCACGACAAAAGATGGCGCAACGATCTTCCACAAAGACTGGGGCCCGAAGAATGCCCAGCCCATTGTGTTTCACCACGGCTGGCCCCTGTCGTCGGACGATTGGGACGCTCAGATGCTGTTCTTCGTTGCCAACGGCTATCGCGTCATTGTGCACGACCGGCGCGGTCATGGTCGCTCCTCGCAGGTGGCCACCGGCCACGACATGGACCACTATGCGTCCGACGCCTCGGCGGTCGTCGAGCATCTAGACCTAAGAAATGCGATTCATGTTGGCCATTCGACGGGTGGTGGCGAGGTAGCACGCTATGTTGCGAAGTACGGCGAGCCTCATGGCCGCGTAGCCAAGGCCGTGCTGATTGCCGCTGTTCCCCCGCTCATGGTCAAGACTGAGAAGAATTCAGACGGAACTCCGATCGAAGTGTTGGATGGCTTCCGCAAGGCGCTGGCTGAGAATAGGGCTCAATTCTTTCTTGATGTGGCTTCAGGTCCGTTTTACGGCTTCAACCGACCAAGGGCGAAGGCGTCCCAGGGAATCATCCAGAATTGGTGGCGCCAGGGGATGATGGGCGGCGCACTCGCTCATTAAGCAGGCATCAAGGCTTTCTCCGAGACAGACCAAACGGCCGATCTGAAAGCGATCACGGTGCCGACTTTCGTGATGCAGGGAGACGATGACCAAATTGTGCCGTACAAAGACGCCTCAGTTCTGCAGGCCAAGCTGCTCAAGCATGGCACGCTCAAGATTTACCCGGGGTTTCCACACGGCATGATTACCACGAAAGCCGACGCGATCAATGCGGACATCCTCGCATTCATCAAAGGGGAGGCAGTCAAGGCTGCCTGATGCTTGACCGCAGCCAGGTGAAGGCGATTGTACGAGTTCAGAGATGGCAAGAAGGGGTGTTAGCCGGAGACGTTTCGAGCCGGATCCCGGTCGAGAAGCGAGCCGCGCGCCTGGTCCTTAGGTTCTTATATCGCCGCCAATCGAGTCGCTGTGGCGCCGGGCACAATGACCCTTAGACCGATATTTGCCTTTTGGCGGACAGGATGTTGATACGGTCGTACGGATGCGCCATCGCTACACCTACACCTTCGGCTTCCTTTCAGGTCGGCCTAGATGGTGTGGGGCCTTTGTGACCGGTGTTTGGATCGGCCTTTCGTAAAGGTCAAACCAGTCAAGTTCCTATATTGATCGAATGCCAGAACCAAACAAAAATGATGTCACCTCAGTACCTCGACGAATCGGCGTCGCTTTGTCATTGGCTGAGCAAATTGTCTACGTAGGCCTCGGTCTTGTGCTCACCATTTGTGCCCTTGCTCTTCTCGCTGGGGCTTTCAAACATGTTGTTTCTTGCTTGTGGCACAGGAATCTTATCAGTCAGATCGTGAGCGTTCTGGATCAGCTGCTGCTCGTGCTGCTGATCATTGAGTTGCTGTACACCGTGCAGGTTTCCCTCCGGGAACACAAATTAGTTTTTGAGCCATTCCTCGTGGTAGGGCTAGTGTCTGCGATTCGGCGAATTCTCATCATCACAGCGGAAATGACTAAGCTTCCAGAGTCAAGCCAGGCGATCTTCCAACGAGCGATGCTGGAGCTTAGTGTACTTTCGGTCATGATCGTGATCTTAGTCGGCTCTCTGATTTTCCTCCAACGCTCCGCCCCGGTCGGTGATTAACGGACAAATGCATACCCTGTTATACGTGTTGGCTGATTCAAAGAGCCAAAGTGTCGTCACCCGACAGTTCGTTTGCCCATCGGACAGTCTCGACTTCAGAAGACCTCAAGCCAAGTCCGATGCCGAGGTGTCCTTCAATGGCGAGAGGTTTTCCAGCAGCATTTGTGAAAGCAATCCTTTTCAAGACGGCTAGGCGGCTTAAGTTTTCTGAACGGAAGGCAAATCGCTGATGCCGGGATGGCCCGATCGACCTCGGCGCTGAAGACGACGCTCGGGGGAAGTTCCGTGTCACGGCCAACGGCAGATGAACTCCAGATCAGGCTGAATCTTGACCATCCATGATCCATGAAACGTTCCTATACCTTACTGAAACTGCTTTCGGAAGCCATCCGTGCCGCGTGTTTCAGCAACTTACCATCGGCCCTCGTACTTTCACGGCGATAACCTAAGGTCAACGAGCGAGATCAACAAGAAGAATCCGAATGCAACCCAAAAGCTAGGATCTTTGGCATTTCGCAGGAAGTCCGCGTGACTGCAATCGGGCGATCTGGAGGGCTTATCCCAAGTCGAAAGTGTCGATTCGGAAAGTGTTGATGAGTTGATGGAGGAAGGCAACGCGTTCGAGGCTGGGATTGTATCGGGCGTCGAAAATTCGAGAGAACGGGGCGGTAGAGAGATTCGCACCCGTGCCGAAGCCGCCGACATCGTCGAGCCCGACCACGCACAAGTTGCCGGGAATTTGATATTCCGCATCGGGGGCAGTCGTCATCAGACGTCCCGGCGGTTCGGTCGTTAACACAATATGAAGTTAGGTAGCTCTCCAGCGTCCAACCCCCAAAGCGAGGGTCCGCGCTCCGCGTGCGTTCAGTTTTGCATGTCCGTCCCGTGCCGTTTCCGTGCCGTTAACACGAAATTGCACCGAACTAGCCGCGTTAGATGCCATCTGCCGCGGTCTANNGTATGGAACTACGTTAGGGAGCGTTTTCGAATCCCACTCTCTCCGCCAACTTATTTATTATCAATAAGTTATGGGGATTTTATGACCAACTCGTCCTCCACTTTCGCCACTGGTTTTCATCTTTAGAATAAGCGACATGCCATTTTGCACAGTCAAACAGAGGTCCACTAAGCTTGAACTCTCCTGCTTCAGAATCAGTTGCTCGTTCGAGGCGTCGGCATTCACCGATTAAACGTAAAAAACAAAGTGGCGACGTAGTTCAGTCTGTTAGAACGCTGCCCTGCCATGCTTATTCTTAGATATCAAGCTTAGTTTCAATGACTTACAAAAAGTGCGGTGAAGCCGCATTCTAACCGACTCCCCTTTCGATCCTCTTTCTCATCAGCCTCCCAATACCGCCGAGAATCACCGCAACATCACGGAGACTGGGCTGATTTGCAAGGTCCTACGAGACCCTTAGCGCAAGACACATCTGCATCGCGACGCCTTACCCCTAGGCCCAGACGAGAACAAGAGAGATGCTGGGCAACGCTTCTGCGAGCACCGTCTATGCTCCGAAACCGCGTTGCCTCTGATTGCTGTATCGGTGTAACGCGTCCTCGATTACTGGATATGCCATTTCCACATGAGCAATTTCTTCCACTTCGACGACCTTCTTTTCAAGCTGCTTATAGTCCTGGAAGAATCGTCGAAGCAACCGCAGACGATGCGGTGGGAGTTGGCTGGCTTCGTGATAAGCGTTGAATTCCGGATCGCTCGTGGCCACGGCGATGATCTTGTGATCCTTCTTTCCCGTGTCCATCATGGTTATCAATCCGATCGCCCGCGCGGGTATGATGGTCAGCGGTGCAACCGCTTCTTGTGCCAATACAAGAACATCCAACGGATCGTCATCTTCGGCTAATGTTTGGGGGATGAATCCATAATTGGCTGGGTAGTAAACGGCCGAGTAAAGAAGGCGGTCCATTCGTATCAAACCGGTCTTCTTGTCTAACTCGTATTTGACACTCGAACCGAGCGGAATCTCTACAACTGAGTTGAATTCCTTCGGCAGGTGTTCTCCCGCTGTAATGTCATGCCACGGATGCGACATGTTCTTATCCTTCCTGCGCCCCTCCTTACCCAATTCGATAAAGAACGAGAATCAGGATCAGAAAACCTAAGACGTACGCCACGTAAGCATTCAGACGTCCATGGTGCATTCCTGCCAGCAGTCTCGCGACAGAGTTCACGATCGTTCCTACGGGATGAAAGAAGAGGCGGTCCACCAGGTGCGTCTCATCCCGGCGTCGCCGGATTGCCGTCCGGAAATGCACGGCTACAGTTTCGCGGGTGTCCTCGACGATATTTGGGCGGAAAATCGCCTGGAAGACCACGCGCACTGGATTGGAAAATCCCGTTGCCGTATAGGTCATTTCAGGCAACAGAGTCGGAATGCCGCCAGCCCAGACTTCGTTCTTGATGAGCGAGCGTCGACGAGTGAGGCGCGTGGTGATGAACCAAGAGAGCAGCAGCAGAATCGTCAGCGCCACGACGCTATATGAAGGAGACATGGCAAAGACTACCGGATTCTGCTCTGACCCTCGCAGTAGGATCACGAGACCGCGACCGGGCACCCATCGGGCTCCGGTTTGTGCTCCCAGGTTATGAAAGTCCGCGAGGAAGGCAGGTGAAAGCTGTTGGTTCGCTTGCGTCGCTGTAAAGAACGGTGGAACGAGCGAAGCGGTTGCACTCGCTCCCGCCAGCGGTTCCACGGCGCGGTTCAAGGCCGGAATGACATAAGTCGGCAGAACCCCAAGAAGAACGCAAGCCATCGCGAGAAGCGTCAGCGAAAAACGTGGCCTGCGCGCGAATTCGGCGCCATTTGATTTCCAATCGCTTCTCGGTATTCCCAGAAAGCTCATGGCGTACGTCTTCACGAAACAAGTGACGGCCAATGCGGCCGTCAGCGCCAGGATGGCACCGGAAAGGGCGAAGACAATCTTGACTGCAGCCGATGGAAGCAGAGCGCTGCGCAGGAAGGTCTGCAAGGTTAACCATTCACTCACAAAACCGTCGAAGGGGGGAACCGCCGAGATGGCGAGGCACCCGGCCAGGAATACGATTGACAGGGCTGGCAAAGAGCGGATCAGGCCTCCCAGTCGATCCATGTCTCGTGTGCCAGTCGCGGCTTCAATGTGGCCAGCGCCCTGGTAGAGCAGCGCCTTGTATGTGGAATGATTGAGCATGTGATACAGCGCGGCAGTCAGCGCAAGAGCAGCCGGGACCGCGTTCCCGGAATTGCGGAATACCAGAAACGCTCCAATCCCCGCCACGATGATCCCGGCGTTCTCGATGGAACTGTGAGCCAACATGGTCTTCAGGTCGTTTTCGGTGGTGGCGTAGAGAATACCCACTAACGCAGTGATGGCTCCGATTACGAGAGCCACAAGGCCTGGTCCAATGCCATGGCCGGGAACCAAGTCGGCGTTGAGACGCAGGATTCCATAGAAACCGAGATTCAATGTCACGCCCGCGAACACAGGGATGAAAATGGGCGGCGCGGCCGTGTACGACCTCGGCAACCAGAAGTTCAGCGGCACCAGGCCCGCCTTGACGCCAAATCCCAGGAACCCCAGAAGAAACACATCCCACATCGCCGCGCCCGACAAATGAGCAGCCGCCATCCGCAGTGCCGCAAACGAATATCCCCCGGCAGCGTTTCCAGCGATAAGAAACGAGATCACGACCGCCAGGAATCCCGCCTCGCTCATGGCGAGCATGATGTAGCCGGCGGTGAAATCGCCTTCAGGCTCTTGCTCGTAGTTGACGAGCAGGTAGCACAAGATCGACATGCACTCCCAACTGATCAGGAAGGTGAGAACATCGCCCGCAGTGAGGATCAAAACTACGGAAGCCATCAGAGCGAAGTGCAGCAAGCCGTAGCGCCCAGCTGGGTGCCCATCTCGGGAGAGGTAGTCAGGAGCAAAAAAACAGCATGAGAGATAGACCAATCCAACCGCGAAAAGGAAGACCGCCGATAGTGCGTCGAGGTGAAGAGATAGCGTTCCGAAACCGTTGAGCGTCCAAAGATTCAAATGGAAATCCGCTCCGGCCCCGAGACGCAGCCCGGCCGCGGCCATCAGGACACTGGAGCAGACTGTCCCGAACCATGCGATGACAAGCGAAGCGTACTTGCCGCGAAATACCCACGACAGGATCAGCCCGGTCGCGCAAAGAGCGTAAAACAGGAGAAGAGCAGCGCCGGCATACGCAGCCATATCAGGCCTCCTCTCGTGACTGCGTGGAAAGAGGTAGTGGTATCTTTCGGCCCGCGACGACGAGCAGACCGTGCAAGACTGCAAGGGGCGGAGGTGGATCACCGGGTACTTCCACATCTACGGGAAGGACCATGCCCACGCCACCGGCAGACATGAAGCTCTTTCCGAAAACACCTCCTGTGATGGCGCAGCTTCCAACAGCCAGAACACGCTTCGGATCCGGCATCGCTTCATAGGTCTTCATCAGCGGCCCCCGCATGTTCTCACTCACTGGCCCGACTACGAGCAAGACATCAGCAGTCCGCGGAGTAGCCGTCAAAAAGATGCCCAGCCGGTGCATGTTGTACAGCGGATTGTTCAATTGCTTGACCTCATGCAGGCAGGCTCCGCAATCTCCTGCGTCCACCACCATGACGTGGAGCGACTGACTAAAGGCCTTCTCCAACCGGTCATAGTCCTTTCTTACGACAGGTGTCTGCGCCCATTCATAACTCGCGTCCCAGTTGAGCAGATTCGAACTGCCAAAGTGACAGCGCTGGCACCACACACAAGTCCTGAGATCTACGGTCGCAATATTCTCGCTGGCCGTGATTGCACGTACGGGACAGTTTGACGCAGCTTGGGATGCTTGCTCTGGGGAAGCAAAGGTTGTTGGTAAGGGCCGTCCCGGTGAAACGCCCGCGGCTGTTTCGGGCGCTTCAGGATACCGCGTCGTCTGAATGCCTCTTCGTATTCCGTACCAGAACCACGAGCTCATCGATTCCGCTCCTAACGATCACACTCCGTCGCAGACAAACCAAAGGTCGCCAAAATGATGGGAAAATCCTGAAACGCAAAGTCCTCCACTGCCACGTGAAGGCCCAGCCAATTTCGGAAAGACGGAGACAAGATCCGGTAACGCTCCACCCTGTGTTCGCGGTCCAGTCTTATCCAATGCACCGCGGCGCCGATGGGTGCCTCAACCCATCCCGATGCCACGCCTGCATCAGCCTGCGCGACTGGCGCGCAAGTCTCGCTGGGTTCCAACGACTCGACTACTTGGCGAATCAGGCCGGCGGATTGTTGAGCCTCGGAGAAGAGCACGCGTAATCGGGCAAGTCCATCGCCTTCTGTTTCGCAAGGCACCTCGAAACGGTAGCGTTCGTAACCGGAATAGGGACAAGCGCGGCGCAAGTCATGAGCGAGACCGGATGCGCGCCCCAGAGGGCCGACTAGATCCAGGTCGCGAGCGCTGTCCGGGTTGATGATGCCGACATCTTCGAGGCGGTCGAGGAAACTGCTGCTGTATCGGAGGCGCTCCTCCAGTTTCCGCAGTTGGCTCGAAGCGGTGTCGACGGCCCCTAAGAGTGTGCGGCAGTTCTGCTCATCGAAATCGCACCGCAGTCCTCCAGGGGTGTTCAATCCGAACAGGTACCGATGCCCGGCAAATGCGCACGAGGCGCGCAGGAGTTGTTCCTCAACGATGGCCGCGTGAGCCTCGGAGACATTGAGGGCTGTAGACTGGCAAATGGCAGCGATCGCTCCCGCGTGATGCCGCAGGCGCTCTAGCTCTGCCAGTGCCACTCGCAAGCCACGGGCGCGTTGCGGAACCTGCTGCTGGAAGATCTTCTCCACTGCTTGGCAGTAGGCGAGCGAATGGGCGAACGCGGACTTTGCCGAGAAGCGTTCGGATAGCAACAACGCATCGAGAACCGATTTTCCCTCCGCGATCTTCTCGACAGCCCGGTAGTTATAAAACAGCCGCGGTACAGCCCGGATCACGTCTTCGCCTACGGTCTCCAGCAGGAAATGAACGGACTCTCCGATGCCTCCCTCGTAGACGGGTCCGACTGGCATGGCGAAAGCACCGGGATCCTGAACCACCAGCACCGGATGCCAGTCTTCTTTGGGCCGCTTCTTGAGATGAGTCTGTCCGGCATCGAATGCCTTGCGCATGGGAGCCAGTCCTTCTTGCCAGACTTGATCATGGAGGATGAAGTCTCCTAGCCGGGGATGCTCTTCAAACTCCAGGCCGAACAGATCTTCGGCCTCACGCTCATACCAGTCGGCGGCGTGAATCTGCGCGCTGATGCTCGGTACGGTTTTCGTCGCCAGTGGTAGACGCAGGATGAAATGAATCCAGCTGTCGCCGGGAATCAGGAAAACGTAACGCAGAATCCATTCTTCGCGCTCTTCGACAATCAGCCCTCCAAAAGAACAACCGGCGTCCCCAAACAGAAATTGAGCTAGCGAGGGCAACGCTTCGGGCTGAGTCAGAATGAATGCAAGGTCAAATCGGCTCTCTTCATTCGCCGAAGGCGAGACCGCCGAGGAAAAATGCTTCTCGATTGCAGCCGCCAGGCTCTTGGCGTCATAGCTTTGCGGGTTGATGTTCTCGGCGTTCGCGGTCGAGGAGTCAGCGAGTCTCATTCAGCGGCCCCCTAATTGTTGTGCCGCGAGTTGCAGCAAATTGTGAACTGGCGTAGGAACGTACACCCCCAGTAACACCACTGGCACAGCAGCTGCCCACACCGTGAAGCGGCAGCTTGCGGGCAGTACTCCAGTCGAAACGTGCGCTGCGGGTTTGCCCATCACCATACGGTTGACGTGCGACAGAATGGCCACGAAGGCGATGACGATCAAAACGCCGAGCAGGGCAACCACAACTTTGTGCCCAGCTTGAACTCCGGCGGAGAGGATGGAAAGCTCGCTCAAGAAAATCGGAAATGGAGGAGCGCCAGCGATGGCCAGTGAAGAGAGCAACAAGGCCCCGCCGGCGAAAGGCGAGACTCGGAAGAGGCCACGCACTGATGCGATCTCGCGCGTGCTCAGGATCAGCAGCATGGCTCCAGCGACATAGAAGCAAAGCGACTTGGTGATGGCATGATTGAGGATTTGAGAGACCGCTCCAAAATCCGCCGCTTGGGTCGCCATGCCCGCTGCAGTCAGGATGATGCCCATATGTTCGACGGTCGAGAAGGCGAACATACGCTTGTAATCGCGGACCTGGATCAAAAGAAACGCTGCGATTCCGACGGAGACTAGACCTAGTACGATCATCCAGTTGCCCACACGCGCCGCTGGAGAAGCCAGAACAATCGACAGGAACCGCAGGACTACATAGAGCGGCACCGTCGTTTTCACGCCGGAAAGAACGGCGCACACCGGAGTGGGAGCTTGGCTATGAGCGTCCGGCAACCAGGTGTGCATCGGCGCGAGTCCTGACTTGGCCCCAAAGCCCACGAAGACAAGCAAAAAGGAAAGTTTCAGAAGACTGGGGTCCATGGAAGCCGCCGCCGTGCGCAGGCCTTCCCAAGTCTCCCAGGCTCCGCCAGTGGTGGAACGGTACGTCCAAAACAGGATAAAGAATCCTAGCAATGCGATGGGCGCGCCCATAATCGTGAGAACCGCGAACTTCCAGGCCGCTTCCAATGCATTCGAGGTGTTATCGAAGCCAACCAACAGGACGCTGAAGAGTGTAATGAGTTCAACTGCGACCCACACAAGATTCGGTTCTGCCAGCAATGGAACAGCCAGCAACGCGAAGGCCAGCAAGTTATAGTTTCCGTAAAACCACCATAAGCGCCCCGCTTCGTGGCCATGCTGCATGTAACCATGAGCGAAGACTGATGCCAGCGCAAGAACGAAGCTCACCAGTACCAACATGAGAGCACTCAGGCCATCTGCTTCAAACCAGCCCGGAAGGGCAATGACCCGCGAGTGCTCGATCACTTGAGCGGAAACATACACTGCAAGGGCAAGGCAGGCCGACGTAGACACAATCGTGATGGCCGAAGCATAGAGGCGGAGAGGCCGTATAGAACTGAGGAGCGCCGCCAGGAGAGGAAGCGCGAGGATTGCGATCAGCGTCATGCAGTCGCTTCCTCTTTGAGTTTGTCCAACCCCGCAGCCTCAGTAGTCCCGACGGTTTCTCGAATGTTGCGGGTGAGCAATCCGACTACGACTGCGATAAGAACGACATCCATAGCTACAGCAAGTTCGGCAATGATCGGAAGCTCAGGCGCGATGGCGACGCCCGCGAAAAAAGCTCCATTTTCCATCGCCAGAATTCCGATGAGTTGCGGAATCGCTTCCCGGCGCGCCACCAGCGAATACGCGCCAATGAGAATGCCCGCCAGGCCGATCGGCAGGTTCACGCGGATCACTGCATCATGCGTCGTGGCTACAATCGGGCCCATGAGAAACTCAGCAACTATTGTGAGCATGAGTGCCAGCAGCAACGAGGTTGGGATGTTGACTGCCTGGGCGATTTCCCGCCTCTCATAAAATTCGGCGGGCAGAAGACGCCGCAGGACCCAGGGGATCGCCAGCACCTTGGCAACAATCGTAATCGCTCCAAGTGCCCAGAGATGCACTGACGCGCGGCTGTACGCCAGCAAAAAGGAAGAAGCGGCCAGGAGCACAGACTGCGCCACAAAGAACCGCAGAACTCCCTGAACCTGCCGGGTTGCCACCATGGCGAACGCAGAGATGAGGATCAACCCCGCGCTTAGCGTGTTTAGGGCGTCCGGTATGGACGTCGACATCTGTTAGCCTCCCGGAAAAATACTTGTCACCATGGCTGCGACTGAAATGATGAATGCCGCTCCTAGAAATTCGCTGATGCGGAACAACCGCAGCTTGGCGAGAGATGTTTCAATCACTACCAACACCAGCGAGAACACGAGAATCTTGAAAAGGATTTGTGGAACTGCTGTAAGAACATTAGTAACGGCGCGGCCGTGAGCCAGGCCCCACGGAGCAACTAGTACGTTCAGGAAGATGCACGTCAGCACGAGGAATTTCATCTCGCCGCCCCATTTCATCAGTGCCGCGCCCCGGCCCGAAAACTCCAAACCTTTCGACTCATCGATCATTGCCAGTTCGAAGTGGCCCGAGGGATTGTCCACGGGAATTCGTCCTCCCTCGGCCAAAATCAGCATAAGAAAAGCGATCAGCAACAGAACATGCGCCGGGGAGAAAAAGGCGGCAGCGTTCGCCACCCATTTTTGTTGCACGATGTAAGGAATCGTCGATTGCGAGACGAATGAAACTGTGAAGAACACGATCATGAATACCGGCTCGGCTAAGAAACCGACCATGCGCGTCCGGCTGGCTCCCATCGGTCCGTAAGGATTTCCTGTGTCCACCGCGGCAAGCGCGGCGAAAAATCCAGCGAGCCCCAGGAAGAAACCTCCGGCTAGCATGTCCCCCATAAACGCGAATACCAGCGGGTAGTCCGTCAGCACCGGAATCAGAATGGTGACGAAGATCGGCATCACAAACACCAAATAGGGAGTGACGCGAAAGATCCATGTCGTCTGATCCGATACGATTTGGTCTTTGTGAAAGAGCTTCCAAATATCCCGGTAGGGTTGCACGACTGAAGGGCCGCGCTTGCTTTGTACCATTTCCTTCAGGCATGCAAGGACGCCCGCATACAAAGGCGCGAAAAGCAGTACGAAGAGGACCTGCAGTAAGTTATACCCGATGGTCTCGATCATAAGGATGGCCCCTGGCAATCTTCAGAGGCTGAAATAGGTGTCCCTTGGAGACATATTCCCGCGGCCACCCAATCGGGTAGGGGCTGGTTTGCAGTGAATGCTTGAATCCCTCGGACTTCGTGAGAAACTCCTCCCATCGTAGGTTCCTTAAGAACCGAACCGCGGTCCAGGATTTGAGAGGAGTCATCAGCCGCCAGCAGCGCGGCAGTTTACCCTGGTAACACCAGGGCGGCAAACTCCATTGCCGCCATCATTCAAACACAAATGAATCGAAGACGGCAAGTGTCGTGCTTGAAACGTTCCATTCGTCGGGCTGAAAAGTTTGTCATTCTTGAAATCTCTACCGGTGATGCACCGGGCATGCTGTGGGCATAAACGCCCCTGAGTTTGCAATGTGGAAAATTTACTGAGCTGGCATGGATCAATCCCGTTGACTTAGCTCGCCGTCTTTGCTGTACTAAACTGTTACCAACGGTGAAGGAGTTCGCCGAAACCGCTGTCCCATCTTGTTAGCCGGGCACAGCTGATGACTCCTGACAAGCGGATGAATCCTTGTCGCGGAGTCATGTCCCGGCAACGATTCCGCAAGAATGAGCGATCTCAGGGAGTTACGGCCCCAATCTTGACCGGCCTGATTCCAATCGCTACCTAAATTGCGGGTACGCCCCTTGAAACAGAGTAAAGACGTCGAAAAGCAGCCTGGCGCAGGACAGGGCCTGTGGTTTACGCGCAACACCTTCGCCAAAGCGTTTGCGCTGGGTGGTTGCGCGATCTGCAACGCGGTGCATGCTGCTGAGCGGAAGGGGATCTACTCCTTCCTGCATGAAGGCATGATGTTTCCTTCGGTGCGGAAAAAGTTTCTAGATGGAGGCGGGTTCTGTCTCCACCACTTCTGGATGGCCAAGGCCATCGAAGAATACGCCTGGCAAACTGGCGGTTTCGGAATCGCGATTCTTTGTGACGATCTCGCGCGATTGGCTGGTTCAGGGCTAGCCAACGCCAACGGAACCGAGCCAAATTCCCGAGCCTCACTACTCGGACGCCGCGAGAAGCCCCTATTTGTGCCGGGACACGACTGCATGTTCTGCCGAGACAATCAAGAAAAGGAGCAGTTCCTTGCGCAGGTTCTCGAAGAACTTGTCGACGAGGAGGAGTTTCACCAGCCTTTGGCTAAACATGGGCTTTGCATACGGCACGGCGAACTGTCCCTCCAGGCATGGAAGGACTCTCGCAAGCGGAATGAGTTATTTTCCCAACTTGAGGCACAACTCAGGGATTTGGCGGCAGACTTGCGAGAGTTCATTCGCAAGCGTGATTACCAATATCGCGACGAACCTCCGGGGCGCGAGCAGGATTCTGTGCTGCGAGCCATGCAGTTCTTTGTTGGTACAAATCCCTGCGGTTCTCGAACCAAGAAAGAAACGCCATGAAGATCGTGATCATCTCTGACCTGCACGGAAACTACGAAGCGTTGCGGTCACTGCCAGATGGGTACGACGAACTCTGGGTATTGGGCGACCTGGTGAACTACGGACCGGAACCCGGAGAGGTGATTGATTTTGTTAGAGCGCACAGCACGGTCGTCGTACGCGGCAATCACGATCATTCGATTGGATACGATGTGGATCCGCGTTGCACTCCTCGCTACCAAAAGATGGCCGATCTGACGCGCGGGTACAGCGCTTCCGTTCTGAAAAAAGACCAAAAGGAATTTCTCCGCGGCTTGCCACTCAAACTGGAATTGAAACGTCAAGACACCAAATTCTATCTGTGTCATGCCAAGCCATCGGATCCTTTATACGGTTACTGCCCGGAAGAGTCCGAAGAGTGGGCGAAGGAGTTGGATCAAGTGAAGGCCGAGGTCCTACTTGTCGGCCATACGCACACTCCGTTTGTCCGCCAGATCGGGGATCGTGTCGTAGCAAATCCTGGAAGTCTAGGGCAACCAAGAGCGGGAAAGTCTGATGCTTGTTACGCAGTATGGGAGAACGGCTTATTTTCACTGAAGTCGTTTCCATACGCGGTAGAAGAGACCGTCGGGCAACTGAAGGCTTTGGAGTTCCCGCAAGAAGTGGAAAAGGATTTGATTACTGTACTTCAAACTGGATCGGTGTAACGAACTCATAGCAAGGAGAACTCATGTCAAAAATAAAAAGTGTTGATGCGATGGAAATTCTGGATTCGCGAGGAAATCCAACAATCCAGGTCAGTGTGGTATTAGAGCGTGGCGCCATAGGTGTCGCCAAGATCCCTTCAGGAGCTTCAACCGGGAAACATGAGGCGGTCGAACTTCGGGATGGAGACAAGGCGCGCTACAACGGCAAAGGAGTGTTGAAGGCAGTTCATAACGTAACCAAACTCATCCAGGGAACCGTCAAGGGAATGGACGCCGGCCACCAGGAAACCCTGGATGAAGAACTTATCGCGCTCGATGGAACACCCAACAAGTCCCGACTGGCAGCCAACGCAATTCTTGGCGTGTCGATTGCAGCCGCGAAGGCCGCTGCGGCTGAAAAGAAAATTCCTCTCTATCGGCAATTCGCCGCACGCGACGAATACGTTCTGCCAGTGCCGCAACTGAATGTACTCAACGGGGGCAGGCACGCAGACAATAACGTGGACTTTCAGGAGTTCATGATTGTCCCCGTCGGCGCACCGAGCTTCAGCGAGGCATTGCGCGCTGCAGCAGAGACGTTTCATACACTCAAACAGGTACTGCACGAGAAGGGCCACGAAACCAGTGTAGGAGATGAAGGCGGCTTTGCTCCTCGACTGCGGTCCAATGAAGAACCAATGGAACTGATCTTGTCCGCTATCCAGAAGGCAGGATACGAACCGGGGAAGGATATTGGCGTCAACCTCGACCCGGCCGCTAGCGAGTTCTGCGAGAACGGCCAGTACGTTTTTCACAAGTCCGACAAGACGCGAAAGAGTTCCGACGAAATGATTTCGATCTGGGCGGACTGGCTAAAGAAGCACCCGATCTTTTCCCTTGAAGATGGGCTCGCGGAGGACGACTGGGCGGGATGGAAAAAGCTCACATCGCAACTGGGGAAGAAGGCGCAACTCGTGGGAGACGACATCTTCGTGACCAATCCTCAGATCTTTGAGAAAGGGATCAAGGAGGGGGTCGCCAATTCCATCCTGATCAAGCTCAATCAAATCGGTACTGTGACCGAGACTTTGCGCTGCATCGAGATGGCGCAGAAGAATAACTACACGTGTGTAGTCTCGCATCGTTCGGGCGAGACGGACGACACGACGATTGCCGATTTCACCGTCGCAACTGGTGTAGGGCAATTGAAAACAGGTTCAGCCTGCCGCGGTGAGCGCATCGCGAAGTACAACCGATTGTTGGAAATCGAAAAAGAGTTGGGACCCAATGCGAAGTACGCGGGCCGCTCGATTTACGCCCGATGGGGCAAATGATGGTTATAGGAGTCGGGCTCTGGTGGAGAGAAGCAGCCAAGCATTTCGCGATCTTTCCGACGAGGCAATCGAAGCGCTCGTCCAGAGCCTGAACTCCCTTCACGAGGGTGAATTGGGAGTTGACATGCTCGTAGCCTGCGGCATAAAAGCCATCACGCCGCTGCAGCGTTTCCTTCTGCAGGGCAAACCCAGTGGCATCTTTGTGCCGCGTCAACGGGCAGTGCGTGCTCTTGCCGAACTTGGAGCCAAGGACGTCTTGCTCGACTATTTGGCTTCGGCGGAGCAAACCGTAGATCCAGTCGCGGCGCACGGGGAGGAGGCGGTAAAAAACACGGCTGCACGAGCCCTCGGCGCCTGGCACACCGAGGACGTTTTCGAAGCTCTGCGGCATGTTTTGCAGCGGAAACGTTTGGTGGGAGCCATCGAAGCGCTGGGCGAGTTCCGGCGTCCGGAGCCTGTGCCGGAGTTGATTGAAGCATTGGAGGATGACTTCTGTCGCAGCTTTGCCGAGGACGCCCTTCGGAAAGCTGGTGAGCTAGCGCATTCTGCCTTGATCGACGCCGCTAGAACTCCTGATCCGTCCGGCTCCGACGAACGGCCGCAAAGCCAGCGTCGGCGCAGATGCGCTTTGCGCCTTCTCGAATGCCTGCAGTTGTGCAATGAAGACTGGTGTAAGGTCGCAGCCTTGCTCCACGACAGCGACCCGGAGATTGCTGCAAGGGCGGGCGCGATTGCTTTGGCTGTTGCGGATCGAGGAAACAAGGAACTTGCGGTTAAGCGGATGATCAAGGTCTTGCCCGCATCAGATTGGCTATTGCAAGGGGAGATTCAAGGATGGCTGGAAAAGCATCTGGACGTTGCCTTGCCTTCGATCAATGAAGAGATCGAACGGCGGGAGGCCGTACCCGCGTCGATTCGGACTAAAGATCATGTTCTACGATTGCTGCTTGCCGTAAAGCGAAAAGAGCAAGACGAGGACGACCGCGAACGGAATCAATGATGCCGGATTTCATCTTCGATCGTGAGGAGGAACGTCGACGAATCGCCCAGTTCGTGGCGAAGAGGCGCTCGTTTCTCATCTACGGGCCATCGGGGGTTGGCAAAACACTTCTGCTCCGCAATGTGCTGCCCCCGTTTCGGTCTGTTCTCTATTGCGAAGACTCTGCGACGACCAACGTGATGTTTCGTAGTCTCGCCCGTACTCTGCTCCGATTGCAGAGTCCGCGTGCCTCCAAAGCGTTTCGCGATGAGGATGCGATTACGACAAAGTCCGCGGTTTCGTTGAAAGGGATTGTGATGGATGCGCTGAGAGAGGGGGAGTACTCGATTGTGCTGGACCATCTCAAGCGACCCTCGTACTCGTTTGCGTCGGCCGTTCGCGAAGTCATGGGATGGGGCTCGACTCCGGTGAGCGCGGTGGCGTGCTCCAGCCATATGGAAGACACGGGTTTTCTCCAGCCGCTTTATGGCGACCGTTCGCAGAAGTGTGAAATCCGCAATTTCGACGACTCAACCGCCGAGCAATTTGCTCGTGAGCGGATCAATCGCTCTGGCTTGTCAGGCACAAACATCAGCGAATTCGTCGATAAAGTTCTGGAATTCAGCGGGGGGAATCCGGGAGCGATCAACGCATTGATCGATATGGCAACTTGTCCAAAGTATCGGTCCGAGGAACACATCAAGATCTCGCCGCTATACATCGACTTTCGCATGAACGGGGGCGTTGCAAGGTGACGAACGGGTCCAATTTGCTCAATTCGAATCATGAGCGGCGCCTTAGCGTGACCTGTCGCCACATTGACAAGCTGCTGGCGGAGATGGAGAGCACGCTCAATGTCTCGGCATCTAAGCTGGCTTTCCCACAATATGCTCCCGATCTGAGTCCTGCCCAGCGGCGTGTGATCGAAGACTACATCAGCCGCATTCGCGCTCAGCTGATTCGCGTGCTCGATGGACAAGGAATGGAACGACCGCCAGCCGATATCCCCGTTTCGCGTGCACTCCACGTAAACCTTACGTTCTTGGAAATTGCCGCGGAGGAGTTGAAGCCCGAATACATGAGCGGCTATGGACAAGTTCCCCAGGCGGCCGCAGTTGAACTCAACGGCATCGCTGGAGAACTCCAGGGTCTGGCACGACAGCTCGATCAGTATCTAATGCGTGGGTCCAGGGAAAACCTGCAGGAACGCTTGGAAAGGCTGGAACAAACTGGAGACGAGATCCCGGTTCTCAAGAAGCTGGAGTCGGTCATTAGCGAGCACGGCCTGGTGGAATTCCGGTCGACATTGTCGATGATTCTGGATCGTTTGGAAGACAACAGTTTCGAAATCGCCATCTTTGGGCGCGTCAGTTCGGGCAAGTCGTCTCTGCTGAATGCGATGCTCGGGAGCGATGTACTTCCGGTCGGGGTCACTCCGATTACCGCCGTTCCGACACGCCTGCTGTACGGCGAGACTCCGGTCGTTCATGTCTGGTTTGCCAATCGGACGCCCGAACGGTTCGACATTGCGCACTTGCCAGAGTTTGTGGCGGAGCAGCTCAATCGTGGGAACGAGAAGCATGTGACCAAAATCGTGGTTCAGCTCCCGTCACCTCGCCTTCGCGAGGGCATCGCATTCGTCGATACTCCTGGGTTGGGATCTTTGGCAACTCGTGGAGCGGCGGAAACACTTGCTTATTTGCCACGGTGCGATCTGGGAGTTGTTCTTATCGATGCCGGATCGACTTTAACTCCCGACGATCTTCAAACCATTCAGACTCTCTATGATGCGGCAATTCCGGCCATGGTCTTGTTGAGCAAGGCGGACCTTTTGACGCTCGAAGATCGCTCGCGGGTTATTGGATATGTGGAGGATCACATCAAAGAAGAGTTGAACCTTGATCTGGCGGTGCGCGCCGTAAGCGTGATGGTTGGAAGCAAAGATCTCGTGGCTCAGTGGTTCGAAGAAGACATCGCTCCCTTGTACAGTCAGCGTCAGGAACTGAAACTGCGCTCCATCCGGCGCAAGCTGGGAGCGCTCCGCCAATCGGTAGAGATGGCCTTGCGCACTCGCTTGCGCCGCAAGGACCAGATCTCGCCAAAGAAGGTAGAACAACTGCGTGTCGTCGAAGCGGAATTGCGTCAGGCCAGTGGCCGCCTTGAGGAGATGAAGAAGATGGCGCGAGGCGTGGCGAACGACGTGGAGTATTCCAGTACTCGGACATTGCGGTTTGCCGCGGCTACTCTGGTCGAGTCGTGGTCGAAGCAAGGCGCGGGAGACGAGGCAGTTGAGGGTATCGTGCGCAACGCGGTGACCTGGACGGTTCAGGAACAAACCGAATCTCTTCGCCGACGCATGGATGCTATGACACACAAACTCCATGAAACTCTTCGAGCCACTGCCAAGGTGCTTGAGGTTGAGGACGTGCCTGGAGAACAGGAGTTCTCCGGCGTAGTGCGGGAAATGCCTGCCTTTGACCCAGGCCAGCTCAATATCCACTTAAAGCGGCCTTTCCTGTTCGGCCTGCTCGGAGGAAACATTTCGAGGTCGATCGTGACCAAGCGTCTGGCGGGTATGGTCGGGGGGCAACTCACGAAGTCCTTATCCGCCTATCACGCCTTGCTGTATGACTGGTCAGAGAGAACTTTGGGCCAGATTCAACGCAGATTTGACGCCTATGCCAACAGTTATCGTGCTCAGGTAGAGAGATTAGTCGGCGATCATGTGTCGCCGGCTGAACAAGAAAGCACCATTCGTCGTGATCTGGAAGGCTTGGGAGGCGTCCGATCTGAGCCGACTGTGGCTTCCTGAGTGGGCGGTAAGTCTGGTGAAAGCGCATAACGAAAAGGAAAGGAACGAGGCGACTTGCTGAAATACGTGTTGGTGGGTGTGGGAGGTTGTCTAGGTTCGATGTTGCGTTTCTGGGTGGGCAGTTATATCGGCGGCAGAATGGGAACGAGGTTTCCCTACGGGACGCTCGTGATCAACATTACGGGCTCGTTCCTGATCGGCCTGGTCTTTGCCTTATTGACAGCCAGAACGGATTGGAGCCCCAACTGGCGATATCTGATCCCAATTGGTTTCATCGGAGGCTACACGACCTTCTCTAGCTTCGAATATGAAACATTGCGCACGATCCAGGATGGCCAGATCGGCCTGGGCTTTCTCTACGTGGCGCTGAGCGTGATCGTTGGGTTTGTTGCAGTGTGGGGTGGAGTTATGGCGGGGAGGGCAATCCCATGAAAGCAGAAGCTTCAGCATCGGGGGCTAACGTAAGCCAGGCACTCACCAAGGGCGCATGTCCAATTTGTGCGATCCTGAAAGACTTTCAGTGGACATTGGCGGAAACAGCTCGACCTCAATCAGACCTGCGCGTGTGTAATTTCCACGGGTGGGCGCTCGCTCGATCCCGAGCTAAGATTTCACGCTCCACTCCTGGGGAAAGTGTCACCAATGTTTTCTTAGAGATGTTGAAGCCGCCTCTGGTGGGGAAAGTGAACAGCTCGGAATGTACCTTGTGTCATCGTGCCCTGGAAGAGGAAGTCACTCGCTTGCGTGAGCTAGCGCAGAAGCTCCAAGGGACAATGTTCGCGCAGTGGATGAAGAGTCAGGGTACTCTTTGTCTGGAGCACGGCCGGAAAGTGAAGGAATTTGTCCCATTGCGTTTGCGAACGCTGGTTGATGAAATCGTTGAGCGAAATCGGGCAGAGTTGGAACAGGAACTTGAAACTTTCCTGGAACAACTAAAACACGGAATTCATGAAGGCGGGGGACTTTTGGGTCGTGCCGCTGAGTTTTTAGTAGGTCAAAGAGGACTATAACGACAGGAGGAAAATGTGCTGACACCAGGGCCGGGTAAGAAGGTCGGCATTTACGTAGCTGAGGACCAGCACTACCACGGGAGTGCTGCCTATGCAGCTGTTCTGGACTTTCTCTTTTTCCATGGCGTATCGGGCGCAACCGTGACGCGTGGCATTGCTGGATTTGGTGCAGATCATCACATGCAAACGACTAGTCTCGTGGACCTGGCGGTCCATCTGCCGGTCAAGATCGAGTTCATCGAAACTGCGCAGAAAGTCGAAGAGCTACTACCCAAACTGCAAGCCATGGTAGGTACCGGACTGATTGAGATGCACGACACNNAAGAGTGAGGGCAAAGCCAAGATGATGCGGATCTACATCGGCGAAAATGACAAGTGGAATGGCAAGCCGTTGTATGAAGCCATCGTCAATGGTCTGCGATCGAACGACATTGCTGGGGTCACGGTTTACCGGGGGATTCTCGGTTATGGTGCCAATCGGAGAATTCATAAGGACGCTGCGCTGAGCCTTTCCCACGACCGGCCAATCCTGCTGTCCGTGGTCGATACGGAAGAAAAGCTCAAGGCTTTTATGCCGATTCTTGACCAAATGGTGAAGCAGGGTTTGGTCGTTCTATCCGACGCGGACGTCATCAAGTACACGCATAACTTTGAGAAAGCCGAGCGGCGCCAGGAGACACGGATATGAAACTCGCAGGAAAAGCCAAAATGTTGCGCATCCATTTTGGCGAGGATGACAAGTGGCACGATAAACCACTATACGAGGCCATCGTAGCCAAGTGCCGAGAACTCGATATCGCCGGCGCTACGGTGTTTCGCGGGATCGAGGGCTACGGAGCAAGTACTCTCATTCATAAGAAGCATCTGCTGCGTTCTTCCGATCGCCCAATCATGGTCTCGGTGATAGACACCGAGCAGAACATTAACAAATTGCTTCCGGCTCTGGACGAAATGGTGGATGAAGGACTGATTGCTATGTCTGAGGTCGAAGTAATCCGCTACGTGCACCAGGAAGGAGTGCGCTC
>PMHI01000293.1 GCA_003156615.1 Acidobacteriaceae bacterium
GGAGTGCTCGGGCGATCGCCCAGATGATCTCCCAACACGACCAGGCGATCGGGACGGAAGAATGGCAGAGGACGCAGAAGTACGCTATGTACGAGGGAGAATATGGCAGTAGTGCTACCAATCCCCAGACCCAGGGTGAGCACTATGACGAGTGTGAACCCAGGTGTTTTCCGCAGCTGGCGATATGCAAAGCGGAAATCGTGTGCAAGTGCGTACATGGCTTCCCTTGATCTNNATTTCGTGGGCGAATCCCGCCCCAGCGCTAAAAGTAAAGCTGTCGGCAACTCTCTTGCGCCTTACCACGGCAGGGACTATGCGACTCCAAGCCGACCGACAAAACCTGTCGCTAACCCAGACTAGAAGTCCGGGATTGCGCTCCTTCAACTACCGTTCATGGGTCGTGAATAGCCTGTGCCCACATTAAACAACGTTACGTCTCGCTTTTCAATCTGCAGATTCCGTCGTTTTTTGCGCAGGACCGACGCTCGGTCGAACCAATTGGTTTCACATCGGCAGCACTGGCAGGACCGAGGGTTGCCGCGATTCTCTCGGTCGTCGAAAGCTGCCGTCGGCTGCAAGTCGCGATGCGCGCGCCTCGAAAGTCGATCCCATGGTGGCGTTACGCTGTGAATGACCTTCGCCCCTCGGATCGTAGCATTCCATAAACTGGACGAGAGCGACGGATACTTCTTCGATTCACTACCCCAGNNGAGCGTTCGACCGAAACAAGACGAGCAGATTTCTCCGTCCTCGGGAAGGGCGGAGGCCGCGCTTGCTCGATCTACCTCGTGCTCGACGGTTGACTGAAACTTCCGCAGCGCGTCTTCGGGAAGGGATGGCTTCTGAAATATCAGGAAGCGCGATATCCGAACAACTTTCGGCACTCCAGTCTCAAAAACTTCCCGAAGACGGGAATGTGTCGGTTGCCCTTTTCAAGAACGAATTTGCATGAAATAAGACAGGCGCGCCACTTGAATTCCTCGGTACCGTGTTTCCTGCCGTAAGCGGTGATATCTTCTTGGGAAACGCCAAATACCACCGCTCCTATTTTGGACCAGACGCAGGCACCCGCGCACATAGCACAAGGCTCGTGTGTGGAATACAACACGAAATCCGGGAGATACCGACCGTAGCCGGAGGAAACGTATTTCAAGGTCTCAAGTTCCACATGCTTGATGGACGAACCCGAAGTTTTTACGCGGTTGCCGGCAGATGCGATCACCACTTCCCGTTTCCCGATAAGATGCGTGATGACCGCACCGATAGCATAGTCGCCCCGGTCGCGGGCGCGCTTCGCCTCCGCGATCGCAAGCTGCATGAACTTTTTCTTCGGTTTGTAGGTGGGAGGAATCATTTTTCTCCCCAGTTCGAAGGTCCTAGGCCGCTTTCTTCTGCCGAACCTTCGCCCACCTCGCACGCTGGGCAGCTGCGATTCTCCTCCGGCCAGCTGCTGAGATGGTTCCTCTAGGCTTCTTCCGCTGTTTTGCCCAGCGTGCTTTCTGAGCCAGGCTGATCTTCCGACGAGCGGCAGCAGACATTGAGTGCTGCGACGAGCCGTTGGCGCCGACACTCCCCAAGGCGGCAAGTGCTGCGTCGATACGCTGGGCCTCCTTTTGTATTCGTTCGCGTTCTTTTCTCAACCCCATTACGACAACCGACAGGTTTCCCATTTTGGTGTTTCCCCCTCGGCTAAAGATAATAGCAGGCCCGAGGAAGCAAAGGGGCGATTCCTGCAATTCGGTTTTCGTCCCAGGCGGATTATTCCTGAATGCCGACCATTCGGGAGTTAATTGCCAGCCAATCGCGCTGCTTGCGTTATGAGGTAATTGCGTTCTGGTAGGCTCGTCGTCCGCGCAGCCGCAATTCGGTAGTGTTTGATGGCGGCTTCGTGATCGCCCATCTTTTCAAATAAATGGGCGCGAACGGCATCGAGACGATAGTGACGAGCAATTCGCGGATCGCTGTCGAGAGCCCTAAGCAGTTTGAGGCCTTTGGCTGGGCCGTGCACCATAGCGGCTGCAATTGCGTGATTGAGAGTAACCATGGGACTCGGGGCAACCTGTTTCAGCAGCTCATACAAAGCCAGGATCTGTGGCCAGTCGGTGTTCTCTACTCTTTCCGCTTCGTCGTGAACCGCGGCGATCGCCGCCTGAAGCTGATACAAGCCCACGGATGCTTTCGATAGCGCGGCAGTGAGAAGCTCAATTCCTTCCGAGATCTCTGCGCGATCCCAAAGGGTTCGATCTTGCTTATCTAAGGGAATTAACTCCTCCTCGGAACCGGTTCGGGCTCGACGACGCGCGTCGGTTAAAAGCATCAGCGCCAGAAGTCCTGCGACCTCGGGATTGTCGGCGAGCAGCGTTTTGGTGCTGCGGGTCAAGCGGATCGCTTCGCGCGCCAAATCGAGTCGTTGCAGATGCGACCCTATGCTGCTGGCATATCCCTCGCTGAAGATCAGATAGAGTACATGCAGAACNNGCGCGGCTGATCCTTTGCGCCATCGTGGCCTCGGGAACCAGAAAGGCATTCGCAATTTCGGCGGTGGTTAAACCGCCAACCGCCCGCAACGTCAGCGCGATTGCCGAGGACGGAGTGAGGGCGGGATGGCAGCACATGAACAACAAAATCAGCGTGTCGTCTGGATCCATGTCCGCCTCGATCTCGAGGGTGGGTGGCAAACTTTCCGCTTCGACGGCCACTACCGTTTCTCTCTCCCGGCGGGCAATTTCGCTGCGCACCTGGTCCGTCATGCGGCGGCATGCAACCTGAATCAGCCAGCCGCGAGGGTTATCGGGAACGCCCTTCTGCGGCCATTGCGTGAAGGCAGAGATCATGGCCTCCTGCACGGCGTCTTCGGCCGAGGAGAAGTCGCGGAAGCGGCGAGCGACCGCGCCGAGCACCTGCGGCGCAAGTTCACGCAACAGATGCTCGAACGGAGCGTCGTATGGATGGTCTGCCATCTCAGCTTTCTTTCCGCCGCACGGTTCAGAGGCCCAAATCCGCATGGCCACTCAGAACGGGCCGCACTTCGATGGGCATGTTTGCAGGCTTTCCGCCAGGCCCCGGCGCTTGTGAGGCTCGCGCGGCAACCTTATAAGCCTGATCCGGGCTCTCCACATCGATGATCCAGTATCCGGCGAGAAACTCCTTCGATTCCGGAAATACGCCGTCAGTGATCGGTTCTCCGTTCTTTCCGGCCCTGACGAGCTTGGCTTCACTGGGCCATCCCAGACCCTCAGTCGAAACGAACACACCGGAATCTTTCAGTTCTTTGCTGAACGCGCGCATGAAACTCACATTCGCCTGAAGATCCGCCTTCGACCAACTCGCATATCCCTCGAAGTCGGACTTCTTGCCGGTCATCATCAAAATGTATTTCATATCTTCTCTCCTCTCGAGTTCGGCGCTGCTTCTCGCGCCATCGCACAATCGGAACAGGCCAGCGTTCTCGATATGCGTCTATTCGGAATTGGATTCATGGGATGCGAACTGCCGGACTTCGATCGGCATGTTTGTGGGTTTGCCTCCGGGTCCGGGAGCTGCGGAAATCCGGCCGGCGATGGCATAAGCACGCCCGGCGTTGGCGACGTCGACGATCCAATAGCCCAAGAGAAACTCCTTCGACTCGGGGAAAATGCCGTCGGTGACGGGCACGCCGTTTTTCTCGCCCCGTACGACCTTGGCTTCACTAGGTCCGGTCAAGCCCTGTGTGGCGACAAACTCTCCGGATGCGGTGAGGTCCTTGTGGATGCTCTGAAGAGCCGCCATGTGCGCCTCCATATCCTGTTTCGACCAGGCGTGATAGGATTCGACGCCTGTTCTCGCGCTCGACATCAGCAAAATGTATTTCATGTCCTTCGCCTCCTCTTTCATCGGTTATTTCGTTTCGTACTCGGCGCGGACGGTGTCTGCCGATTGGCAGCGCCTGTGAACCGCGCTCTCATCGTGTAGTCGGAGCCGCCCTGACGTTCTCTACATCCCTTCAGAAAATATTTTCACCGGAAATCCGCTGCCCATGTCGATTTCCGAGGCCCCGAACCGACATACCAGTGGAGACGAGGAAATGAGGACCGAGGAAATGGTAGTGGATGTTAGCCAGGACTGGATACTGGCTTGCGACGTACAGCAAGGCTTTATGCAGACACCCTGCACAGTTAGCGATTCCTTCGACTATAGCGCGCGCTGTCGTCAAATTCGAGCGCTCGGCGGCGATTGCTACAATTTCATCCCTCTGAAGACTGACCAATTGGCGTTGGTTGTTGGAGATGCATCGGGCAAGGGCCTGGCCGCAGCACTCATGATCGCCAATGTGCAGTCTTCCCTTCGGACGGCGGCATTGTTCACAGGAGATGACTTGGCCGCGCTGCTCGAGGCGGTGAATCACCAGGCATGTGCTTCCTCGCTGGCGAACCGGTACGCGACTTTGTTTTACGGTGTCTTCGACAACGCGAAACGAACGCTCCGGTACATCAACGCAGGCCACAATCCACCCGTGGTTCTGCGACACGATGACTCGGTGGAATGGCTCGAGACCAGCGGGTCTCCGGTTGGGATGTTTCCGGATTCGGTATATGAGGAAAAAATCGTCGAGCTTGAGGCTGGAGACTTAGTTATTGCCTACACCGACGGAGTCGTTGAAGCGACAAATCAGAACGGGGAGGAATGGGGGGTTCAGGGCTTGAAAGCAGCCGTCTACGGAGCGCAACGTTCCCAAAATGCGGACGATCTCGTCAACTTAATCTTCGATTCCATCGACGACTTCTCCCAAAGACAGCAAACCGATGATGCGACATTGGCGGTCGTGCGGATGATCTGACGGCGCGTCATTTGTGGGATAAGGAGCTAAACGGAAGTTAGGTTTCAACGCGGACTCTCACGAGGCTGTCTTGGAGTCGACTTCGAGGAGATCTGCCCTCTCTAGACGTTCTCGCGACTCTTCTTTAGGTGATGAGCGCTATCGCCTCACTTTGTCCTCCATGAAGACGGTCATCGTTTTTCCGTCAGCGGAGAGCGTGAAGCGAGTTTTGCCTCACGAATATCCCACACCGCCCTTCGAAGAAAGCGCCATTTGGACAGTCGCCTCAACTGGCAAAAAATCGCGATAGCAGTCACGATGCGAGAACAGGGCTCGTCACTGGGCGACGTAGGCGGCGGGAACGAGGTTCGGGGAGTGAGCAAAATGGGAGCGCATCTTAAATGCGCCCCGGCAGCCTCGGCTCACGGCGACTCCAAGAAAGCAAGAAAATATCGTTCGCTCGGAATCGGCACCATTTCCAAGGGCGGCCGATTCTGAGCTTTCTTCACTTGGAGGTAAAGCGTTGAACGGTTTAATCCCAGGCGTCTGCCGAACATTGCCGCGGTAGACCGTCGGAGCCGCACTCATCGATCACGCAGTATTCGGTCTCGAAATTAGAAACCGGCCGCTCCGGCCTCGGCCACCGCATGGTCTTGGTCACCTGATCCGCCGCTGACGCCGATCGCACCTAGGACCTTGCCATTGCGCCTCAGTGGAATGCCTCCGGCAAAGATCATGATTTTCCCATCGTTTGAGGCGTTTATTCCGAAAAACTGTCCGCCTGACTGGGAGTGGGTGGCCAAGTCTTTCGTAGCGATGTCGAATGCGCGCGAAGTATAGGCTTTCTTTATAGAAATATCGATGCTCCCTAGCCAAGCCCCATCCATGCGCACGTGGGAAACCAGATTCCCCCCTTCATCTGCAACCGCAATGTTCATTGGTTGGCCGATTTCTTTGGCCTTCTTTTCGGCGGCAGCAATCACGCGACGCGCCTCTTCCAGTGTCATAGAATCTTCTCAGTTTTGCGGAGACCAGCCCGATTTCTCTGGCCGATCATCGGAACAAATCTTACGCGGGGAAAACGGCCGATTATCTTGATTCCTGACCGAAGTTCTTCAATGAATCTGCGTGCGTAGAGCCCTCTAACTCGGTTTCTCTCGCGTCTTGTTGTCTCGCGTCTCGACAGCCGGTCAACAAACTTTCGTATGGACCGCCGCCCGGNNCGGACACGGTTGTGCGATAACTAGAACTCTATTTTGACGTTAAATTGCGTTATTCGTGGGTCAGTCGCGCGTAGCGAAGCGGCCGAAAGCTCCCGTTTAGCTTACACTGGTCTGCAAGCCGGTGAATGTATGCCGATTGAAGAGATTGCTAAAATCGGCTGAAAATAGCACGGCGAAACGCTCCTTTATCTTAGTCAGATTTTGAAAGGATACATCTTCGTCATAATACGGGCAACTTCTTGTGCTCGGAAGCGTATTGATATTTCCATACGTGTATAGCGGGGCTTGCACAAATGCGGCCGGATTCAAGTATTGGCCGCCTGTGGCGCTGTTTGGGTTAACGCTCCCACATCCCCCCAGCGCTTCCCGTTCACCAGGAACGTACACGGGCCAATTTAACGCAGTACCTGAACCATCAACCAGCTCTGAAGAAAAGAGTTGAATTGGGGGCCCGACGTGTAGGTCTGAATACCCGCCACTCGCCAACCATTCGCCATACCATGCAGATCTCGAAGCGTGTGAACCGATCCCAGAATGCACTCGCCGTGACCTTGAAGCTGGAAGGCGACACCTTCAGCTTCGCCGATCCAGCCGGGCAAGGGTACGCTGCGAGGTTGGACGGAACGGAGACGCCCTTCAAGGGAAGTCTCTGCAATACCGTGGTCTCGGTAAAGCGCATTGACGAGAATACGATCGAGGAAAGTGACAAACGGGACGGGAAAGTAGTCGATGTCACTCGCTTCACGCTCTCCGCTTACGGAAAAACGATGACCGTCTTCATGGAGGACAAAGTGAAAGGAGGCACTCGGCAGTTTGTCTGCCATAGACAGTGAGCCGGTTTGGCCTCACGAAGACAAACCGCCCTTCGATGAAACCCGCCGTTTGCTCCGCCCAAGTCAATGAAGTGCGAGAAGTTTTGGCTGAATCGTGAAGGATGGTTGCAGGCGCCACAGCGATTTTGGTTTTCTGAACCGCGCTCGTCTAATACATCGTCTAATACATTAGGTGAGAGGAGAACTACAGAATTTGAAGCCCGAACTGGCCAACGTGAAGGCGCTGGTGTTTGATGTATTCGGCACAGTCGTGGACTGGCGCGGTTCAGTAATTGCCGAGGGCATGGCCTGGGGCAAGGCCAAAGGTCGGAACATCGACTGGGTGGAGTTTGCCGACTGTTGGCGCCTCGGATACAAACCGACGATGGACAAGGTACGTAAGGGCGAGATCCCCTGGACCAGACTGGATGATGTGCATCGAATGATCCTCGAAGAACTGCTTAGTGAATTCAAAATTGACGGGCTCACCGAAGAAGAAAAAGTTTCTTGGACTCACGTCTGGCGCCGGCTCAAGCCCTGGCCTGACTCCGTCGAGGGGCTGACGCGAATAAAAAAGAAGTACCTGATCGCGCCGCTTTCGAACGGCAATCTCGCCCTGATGACGAACCTGGCCAAATTCGGCGGTTTGCCATGGGACGCCATNNACCGCGAAGTGTACGTCTCCGCGTACTACTATCTCGATCTGAAGCCAGAGGAAGTAATGATGTGCGCGGCCCACGCCTCCGATTTGCAGGCTGCCCGCAGCAATGGTCTCCGTACAGGGTTCGTTTATCGCCCCAACGAGTTCGGAAGTGGTCCCGTTGGCGTGCCGGACAGCGCTAGCCCGGAAGATTTTGACCTGGTTTCCGCCAGCATAATCGACTTGGCTCAACAAATGGGGGCGTGATTGCGGCGGCCAAGAATCATAGAATCGCGGCAAGTCTAATGCGTCGCGGCAGCTTGTCTCAGCCACGCGTGGATTGGCGAGAATAACACCTGTGTATATTCGATGTATATACATTTTCGGAAGGCGATGTATGGACACAGCACGCGTTTTTCGTTCGGGAAATAGTCAGGCGGCACGGCTGCCGAAGCAATTTCGACTGAAAAACAAGGAAGTGGAGATCTTTCGGCGAGGGGATGAGATTGTTCTGCGCGAAAAAGATGGAAACATGGTGCGAGCCTTTGACCTGCTGGCTGATCTGCCGGGATGACGTCGTCATTGCTGACCACGAGAAGGATCGCCCCGCCGCGAAGAAAGAGACTGTAAAAGAGACTGTGATGGAGCCTCGCTCTTCAGCGATGAGGACCATTCCCTGCCACCGAGTGGCACTAGCGACCTCGCGTTACAAGTGCTGCCTGCTTCTTGCCGCCGCTGGCCAAGCCGAGGACGTGTTCAAGGGTCGCCTCGTCAGAGAAGGATTCGCCCACCAAGAAAAGCCGCCCAGACATCAGGCGGCTTGCCGTTTGTTGCGACGTGATGCGTGAGAACAGCCAGGCTAGTTTCCGCTGCTCAGTTTCGACAGCTCGGCGATGGTTGCCTTCTCATCATAAATCCCGGCGGCTGCCACGAACGGGGTCCCCTTAGCACCCAGTAGATAGCTGACTTTACGCGAGCCTTCCTTCTCACCGGGCTTCGCCCACGAATACTCCACCCACGTTCCGGAAGGTTTCCTGGCGGCTGCGCACATGCCCTTCGGGTTCGGGAAGATGCTATTCCCTTTGGGGTCTTTGATGGACGATATTTCTGCGCCTCTGATATCTGCCCTCATGGGGTGAGACACATTGGTCAACTTTTCGCAGTCGAGAACGAAAATATAGGTGTCCTTCCACACCCACGGACTCGGATTTTGGTTAAACTGCGCCGCGTCATGCGTCTTCGACAGCGTGCTGGCTGCTTCCTTTACCTTGGCGATGACCTCTTGAGCGGTTGCGTGGTCCTGCCCAACGGCAACAG
>PMHI01000307.1 GCA_003156615.1 Acidobacteriaceae bacterium
TCGGCTCAGAAGTTAGCTGAAGATTACTGCGAGGCCCTTTGCTGCATGATGCCGGAGACTGCGGACCCATGGTGTACGCCCGCCTTTCATCTTGGACATGGCCTCGAAGTGAAGCAGATACTAGAGCGAGCGGAAGCAGAAACTGCGGGGCTCATTGTTCTCGGTGTCCGTGCGGAATCACAGCTTGGCCGGCATTTACACAGCAGCTTTGTATATCAACTGCTTACTAGAGCAGCCTGCCCCGTGTTGTCTATCAGAGCCGGACCCAACGATAGTTGATGGGCAGCGCCGGCGCGGGTTGGGGTCATTGCCAACTACAGCTGGGCCCACGTCCTGTGGTCTTTTGATGTTCCGGGCCCAGCAGAACCTACGCTCGTTACCTAATTCCTTCATCCCTTTCGAAGAAGAAGGAGCACCGAAGACGCATGTCGGCCCTGCTTGTGGAGAAATTCTAAATGCGAACACGATTTGTTTCCCGGCACCTGGCATCCTTGTGCGGTGTCCTGCTCGTTCTCGCCGGATGCAGTGGGATTAAAAAGAAGCCACCAGCGCCGCCGACAGTAGAAGTTGCCGTTGTGCAGCGTGGAACAATTTCGCATCTGCTGAGTGTCGCCGGGCAGTTCCAGGCCTATCAGGTTGTGGACGTGCATGCAAAAGTAGCGGGCTATGTGCGGCACATTTATGTCGATATTGGCGACCGCGTCCATGCGGGGGAGACACTGGCCACTCTGGAAGTGCCGGAGTTGAACGCGCAGTATCGCAGCACCCAATCCGAGGCCCTGCGGTCCCAGGATGCCATTGCCGCTGCGCGACACGAGGTAAGCCGGGCGAAGGCGCTGCACGCGGCGGTGCAGGCCAATTACGACCGTCTGGCGACGGTCTCGGCCAAGCGACCAGGTCTTGTTGCCGCACAGGAGCTCGACAATGCACGTTCCCAGGCCGAAGCCACACAAGAGCAATTGGACGCCGCAATATCGCAGCTATCGGCTGCGGAACAGGGCGCAAACGCAGCCACCGCGGACCAGCAACGCGTCGGAGCGCTCCAATCGTACACCAAAGTGATAGCGCCCCTGGATGGTGTGGTGGCCTGGCGTTATGCCGATACGGGAGTGCTGCTGCAGCAGGGGACGAACTCCCAAAGTCAAGCTATGCCGCTGATCAAGCTCGCCCAGAGTGATCTATTGCGCCTGCGAGTGCCTGTGCCGGAGAATGCGGTGCGATACGTGCATAAAGGCGACCCAATGCAGATCCGTGTCGACGCGCTTGACCAGAAGTTTAGCGGAAAGATCGTGCGATTTACTCGAAACTTGGATCTAAACACGCGGACGATGGAAACGGAAGTGGACGTACCAAACCCGACTCTGGCCATCACTCCGGGNNGAAAACGTGTTGACGATCCCGATTGTCGCGGTGCAAAGAACAGGCAATACTGGCACCGTTCTGGTACTGAACGCGAATAATCAAGTGGAGCAGCGTTCGGTGCAGATAGGACTTCGTGGCTCTACTCTCGTGGAAGTGACGAACGGCCTCCAGGCTGGCGATCATGTAGTCCTAGGGGATGCAAGCAACTACCACAATGGAGAGCAACTGAATCCGAGGATCCAGCAGGAACCGGCCAGCGACATAATGCATGAAGAAGGTGGCGTGACGGATCCCGAGGAGAATACGGGAGACAGCAAATAATGCCCAACTTTGCTTTGCGCTATCCCTACACCGTTCTCATGGTATGCCTCACGATCCTTGTAGTAGGCATAGCTAATATGACCACGATGCCTGTGGACTTATTCCCAGACATCGATATGCCTGTCGTCGTAGTTGCCACTTTTTATTCTGGCATGCCGCCGCAGCAAATCGAAGCCGATATCACCGACACCTTCGAGCGATTCTTTACGCTCGGCGCTAACATCGATCACATTGAATCGCGCTCGCTCACGGGCGTCAGCTTGATCAAAGTCTATTTTCGCCCGGGAACCGATGGCAATTCTGCGTTGAGCAACATTGCAACGCTAGCGCTCGCAGATTTGCGACGCCTCCCTCCGGGGACGCTTCCGCCGGTCGTTCTCGGTATGACAGCCTCCAGCCAGCCGATCTGCCTGGTAACCCTCGAAGGCAAGGGACTCAACGAGACGCAGCTAAAGGACTTGGCGCAATTCACGGTTCGCGATCAGATTGCCAATGTACAAGGAGCGTCGGTTCCGCAGCCGTTCGGCGGCACCTATCGGCAGATTCAGGTATTTATCGATCCATTGAAACTTGAAGCGCACAACATGAGCGTCATGGACGTTGTCGGCGGTGTGAACGACTCGAATCTGATTCTGCCGGCAGGTGACATTCGCATCGGCACCCAGGACTTTAATATTTACGCCAACAGCCAAATCTCAACCCCTCAAGCTATCAATTCGATTCCGCTCCGCTCCTCTGGCAATGGGTCCGTGCTAGTCGGGGATGTGGGACATGCTGAAGATTCGGGGGCTATCCAGACGAACATCGTGCGCATCGATGGACAACGTTCCGTGTACATACCGGTACTGAAGCAGGCGGGTAAGAGCAACACGATCACGATTGTGGATGGCATGCGTGCTGCTGTAGCAAAATTAGTAGATATTCCTTCGAGCCTCAAGACCGCAGTTGTCTTTGATCAGTCCGTATTCGTAAAAGGAGCGATCAGAAATCTGCTGAAGGAAGCTGGGATCGGCCTTTTCCTGACTGGCATTATGATTTTGGTTTTCCTGGGCAGCGCCCGAGCGACTTTAGCGGCACTGATCGCGATTCCACTTTCTATATTGACTTGTCTGTTGATCGTGAGCGCCATGGGAGGGTCGGTCAACACGATGCTCCTCGGTGGACTGGCGCTGGTGCTATCTCGCTTGATCGATAACTCCGTCATTGTGCTGGAGAACATCTTCCGCTTCATGGAAGAGGGCGCTGCACCGGCCAAAGCTGCGGGAGATGGCGGCACAGAAGTCGCGCTCCCGGTTTTTGCCGCGACAGTGACGACCTCGGTGGTGTTCTTTCCCGTATTTCTCCTGAATGGTGTGAGTAAATACATCTTCACCGATCTTGCATACGGAGTCGTGTTCTCGATCTTTGCGTCATACATCTTTTCGATGACACTGGTCCCGCTGTTTTGTGCGAAGTTCATTCACCCCAAGCCGAAAGAAAACGGCGACAACGAGCCAAAAGAGCAAAGCGAGAATACTCCAGCCGAGGTCGACAGGAAGAAGAAACGCTCGATCTCCCAGCGCGGGTTGGATCTCTTCAACCTTGGATTCGCCGGTATGCTGGAGCGGTATGAGCGCCTGGCATACTGGATGATCCGTAGACCGGGACTCTCTGCCGCTGTCATGCTGGGGGGGGCGGCACTGGTGATTGCACTATTTGTGCCATTTCTTGGCCGCGCTTATTTTCCTCGCACCGATCCGGGGCAGTTCATCGTGAACGTGAAAATGCCAAGTGGCACGCGCATCGAGGTTAGTAATGAAGACATCGCAAAAGTTGAGGATGTTATACGGCACGTCGTTGCCCCTGCCGATTTCGGTATGATCGTCTCCAACATCGGTGTCACGGCTGACCTTTCCGCGATCTACACGTCGAACTCCGCCATGGATACGGCATTCGTGCAGGTTAGTTTGAAAGAGGGCCATAAGACCGGTAGCTACGTCTATATCGAAAAAGTGCGCGACGCTCTTGCTGCACAGCTGCCGCAGCTCAATACCTATTTTCAGGTGGGCGGCCTCGTGGATTCCGTTGTCAATCAGGGGCTACCCGCGCCAATCGACCTTCAAATTTCTTCGAACGATCAAGAGGCAGCGTATGCGCAGGCGCAGAGCTTGGCGACCAAGCTGCGCGCATCGAGCAGCGTTTCTGCGGTCTTCGTCCCGCAAGATCTGAAGTACCCGGGGCTTGAAATGGACATCGACCGCGAGCGCGCCAGCTTGATTGGGTTGACGCCCAAGAATGTTGTCGACAATGTGATTACGGCTCTTACTTCGAACGGCGTTATCGCGCCGAGCTATTGGATTGATCCTAAGACCGGCAACAATTACATGCTCACCGTTCAATATTCCAATCGACAGATTGGCCACATGAATATGGAGGAGTTCGGGAATATCCCGCTTCGCGGGAAGGACAGCCATAGCTACACGCCCCTCCGCTCGGTTGTGTTTACAAAGCAGATCGATACGCCAACCGAGGTCGACCACTATCAGTTGCGGCGGGTCATCGATGTCTACGTGCTGCCGAGAGCCGAAGCTTTGAATTCCGTCAGCAAGCAAGTGAACCAAGCAATAAAGAATGTACCAACGGCAAATGGTATGGGCGTGCTGATGCATGGAGCGGTGCAGAGCATGGATGCATCTTTTCTGCGATTTGGCCTTGGAATTGTCCTGGCTGTCGTGCTCGTGTATCTGCTGCTTATGGCACAGTTCACCTCGTTTATTGAACCCTTCATCATTCTGATGGCAATCCCGCCTGGGCTCGCGGGTGTCATCGTGCTGCTGGTACTCACAGGCTCCACTTTGAATGTCATGTCACTGATGGGCGTGATCATGATGGTCGGCATCGTAGTCTCGAATAGCATCTTAATCGTGGAGTTTGCAGGCATTCTGCATGAGCGCGGATC
>PMHI01000237.1 GCA_003156615.1 Acidobacteriaceae bacterium
CAACGCCTGGTCGATCTGCTCAGGAAGGATCCGCAGGTTGATGGCGTATCCGAAGCGGCCAACGGAAAAGCTGCCATGGAGATCATCGGACGCGAGGCACCGCATCTGGTTTTTCTCGATGTGCAGATGCCCGAGCTGGACGGCTTGCAGGTGATCGAGACCGTCGGCGCCGCCGCGATGCCCCTCACTGTATTTGTCACTGCCTACGATCAGCACGCCATCCGCGCCTTCGAAGCGAACGCGCTCGATTATTTGCTGAAGCCGTTCAGCGATGAACGCTGGGAGGCCGCGCTCGCCCGCGCCAAGACTCGCCTTGACGAGTGCAACCTGCGCGAGTTTGGCCGCAGCGTCTTGCACATGCTAGCCACGCGATCCGCGCCCGGCCGTTATATCGATCGCCTGGTGGTGAAGGGCAGCGGAACCACTCGATTCATTCGGGTGGCCGACATCGACTGGATCGAGGGCGCAGGAGTCTATGTGAATCTGCACGTCGCCGGCAAAGAGTTCCTCTATCGCTCAACATTGAACGAACTGGCCGGCCATCTTGATCCTCTGCGATTCATCCGCGTTCATCGATCTGCCATCGTGAACATAGACAGCATCCTGCAGCTTCAGCCCATCTCTCACGGCGAGTTCGAGATTGTTCTGAAAGACGGCCACCGCTCACGCCTCAGCAGAACCTATCGCACGCAACTTGAGAAGCGCCTGGGCCAATCGTTGTGACGTTGCAAACCGTCGCAGAGCTCTTTGACTCGTCATTGATAGGTAACGGGAAACGCGCTAGGGTCTGGGAATGCCAATGGGCGCATTTCGCAACGACAATCCGCTTGAGCGAATAGTCGCCATTTCAGACAGGTGTCCCCAAGCGTCTCGGGGGCTTGCCAACACAGGTACTGAATGATAAAGGACGCTATGTGCGCCGGGATAAACCGGCATGAAGCAGAGGATGAAAGAGCCTTACGAGTAAAGACTAGCGATCTGCTCGGCCCCGAGTCTTGCGCTGACACCGTGAGGGACTCAGCGAGGCGTAGACAGGGGCTAGGCGAGGTGGGTATCCAGCTCCGAAAATTTACAATCCGGACGCCGCCGTTTTATAGTGCCGCGGTAGGCAACATGAGCAGGAGCGCTAGCGCGAGCTCCTGTTCAGTCCGGCGTAGTCGAAGACCCCAGACACGCCTAGAAGCTTCATGCACGAGAACCGGGAGACCTCGGAGACACCTGTGGCCAAACCAGGCAGCAGGGCGGCGGGCGAAGGCAATAGCCGCACGGCCCGCATGTACGTCCCCGAGGAGTCACACGACGGTATAGTACCGATGAATCATTCGAACAAAGACAGAAGATCGTCGGCGGAGAGTGAGGAGGGAAGCCCGTCGGTCAAGGAGAACGCAGGTCAACCTCACACGTACCCGACTCAGAGCGGGAAGGGCGTGTCCCAGGGATTGGCAGGCGTGCGGAAAGCAGCACGGGAAAATAAGGAGATGAAGTTCACCGCTCTGCTCCACCATCTGACCGTCGATCTGCTGCGGGAAAGCTTTTACTCACTAAAGAGGAAAGCCGCACCCGGAGTGGACGGGGTCACCTGGCAGGAGTATGAGACCGGACTCGAAGATCGGTTGGTTGATCTCCATGGCCGGGTTCATCGCGGAGCGTATCGAGCGCTGCCTTCGAGAAGAGTGTACATAAAGAAAGAAGATGGACGGCAACGTCCTCTCGGAGTCGCGGCCCTGGAAGATAAGCTCGTCCAGTACGCCGTGGCTACCATCCTCAATCAGATCTATGAGGAGGACTTTCTTGGCTTCTCGTATGGTTTTCGCCCGGGGCGCGGCCAGCATGACGCGCTGGATGCGCTGTCGTACGCGCTCCTGAAGAAGAAGGTGAACTACATTTTGGACGCTGACATCAGAAGCTTTTTCGACAATCTCGACAAAAGGTGGCTGATGAAGTTCGTGGAGCATCGCGTCGCCGATCCTCGCATTCTGCGCCTGATCCAGAAATGGCTGAAGGCCGGAGTAATGGAGGAAGGCAAATGGTCGGATCCGAAGACAGGTACGCCGCAGGGCTCGGTGGCTTCACCGCTCCTTGCGAACATTNNACCTGCACTACGTGTTCGACCTCTGGGTGAACGTCTGGCGCAAGAAATGTGCGCAAGGCGAAGTGGTGGTCATCCGATACGCGGATGACACCATTGTAGGATTCCAGTATCAGGCGGATGCAGATCGTTTCCTGCAGAATCTACGGGAAAGACTGGCCATGTTTGGACTGGAACTGCACCCAGATAAGACGCGCCGGATCGAGTTCGGCAGATTTGCCGAAGAGAACCGGAGACGTAGAGGGGAAGGGAAACCCGAGACGTTCGACTTTCTAGGCTTCACGCACATTAGCGGGAAGAATAGTTTGGGGCGATTCATGGTACGGCGCACGACGATTCGCAAGCGCATGCGGGCCAAGCTGCGGCAAATAAAACCGGAGCTCCGCAAGCGCATGCACGATCCCGTGCCCCAAACCGGCCAATGGCTCCGGTCGGTCGTGCAGGGGTACTTCAACTACTACGCGGTACCGGGAAACAACGCTAGCCTATCCCTGTTCCGGCATCGGGTGCTGGTCTGCTGGTGGCATAGTATTCGCCGCCGGACCCAGAAACACCGAATCAACTGGACGCGGATGCTCACCCTGG
>PMHI01000207.1 GCA_003156615.1 Acidobacteriaceae bacterium
CAAAGTCAGGCTCGTCCGCCTCCGGAGCCACGTTGGACCTTTCGGGGAGCCAACTGAATTCGATCAAGATCGAGCCGGTGGGCAGCTACCTGTTTCCGGTTGAAAGAGAAGCGGTCGGTAACATTGATTTTGACGAAGACCTGTCAGTGCAAGTCTTCCCGGCTTATCAGGGAACGATTATCCAGACTTTTGCGGAACTTGGCGCCAGAGTTCAGAAGGACCAGCCTCTCTACACCATTAAGAGTCCAGACCTCATCCAGGCCGAGTCAAACCTGATTGGCGCGGCCGCGACTCTCGATCTGACCAACAAGGAGTTGGCCCGCGTGCAGGGTCTCGGCGGTGTTTCCGAGCGCGAGAAGGAACAGGCGACTTCGGATCAACAAACCGCTGAAGGCGCCCTCAAAGCCGCACGAGATGCTGTCCTGGTCTTTGGCAAGACGAACGCCGAAATTGATCAAATGATCGCCTCGCGCAAGATCGATCCCGCCTTGGTCGTGCGGAGTCCAATTTCCGGCAAGGTCACATACAAGGTCGCGCAGCCCGGATTTATGGTGCAGCCGGGAAACCCACCGGCGCCTTACTCGGTGGCCGACGTGGCGATCAAATGGATGCTGGCGAATGTTAGCGAAAGTGAGCTCTCATTTTTTCACCTGGGCCAGCCGGTTCAAGTCAAGGTGATGGCCTATCCCGGCCGCGTGTTTAAAGGCGAGGTCTCAAAGATTTACGAGACGGTGGATCCGAATACTCATCGCGTAACCATCCGTTCCGAGATCGTGGATCCTCACGACGAGCTGCATTCCGGAATGCTCGCTAACTTCGTCATTCGTGTCCACGACCCGGTGGAAGGCACGGCTATACCGACAAATGGCGTGGTCCGCGAAGCCGATGGCACGATGACGGCTTGGGTCACAACCGATCGCCACCGTTTTGCGCAAAGAATCATCAAGATCGGCTTGCGAACGGACGACCGGGTCCAAGTTCTCGATGGCTTGCAGCGCGGAGAACTGGCCGTGGCGGATGGCGCCGTGTTTCTTAGCAATATGCTCGAGGCGCCGCCGAGCGATTAGGTTGAGTGCCGCCTTGTTTTCAGTAAAAGACGAGCCAAAATGTTCAAATCTCTTCTCGCGTTTTGCCTGAGCCGCCGCCCGATCGTGGCGGTGGGTTTGCTGCTGTTTGCCGGCGCCGGACTGGTTGCTTTCAAGATGCTCAACATCGAGGCGTACCCGAATCCCACGCCGGTCATCTTGGAAATCACCGCGCAGGCCCCGGGCCTCTCTGCCGAGGAGATGGAACGTTACTACACCCGCCCCACCGAGATCGGTCTGTACACTACGCCCGGCATCGACGTCATCCGCTCCACTTCGTTTTATGGATTGTCTTTTGTTCGCGTCAGCTTCAAATACGGAGTGGACTATAACTTTGCCTACGCCCAGGCATCGGTCGCGATGCAACAAAACGTGAACCTGCCAGGCGGGCTGGTGCCCACAATCCAAGCGAACAGCTCGACTGGGGAAATCTATCGTTATCAGGTCGTCGGCCCAGAACATCTTGGAATCACGAATCTGCGCACAGTTCAGGACTGGATCGTGGCGCGCCGGTTGTTGACCATTCCTGGCATCGCCGCCATCAACAGTTGGGGCGGCCCCACCAAAGAATTCCAGGTCGAGGTGGACCCTCATAAGCTCGAAGCCTACAGCATCACCGTGCCCCAAATCCTGAACGCACTGGGCAACGCAAACATCAACGTGGGCGGACGCGAAATCCGCATTGGCCAGCAGTCCATCAACATCCGGGGTGTCGGTCTGATCGACGACGGCGGCAATGATGATTTGAAGCAAGGCTACAAGGTTGACGACATCGAGAATGTCGTTCTGACCCAAGAGAACGGCGTTCCCGTGTTGGTCAGGGATGTTGGGAAAGTCTCGGTCGGCTACAGGCCAAGACTCGGCATTCTGGGTCGCGACCATCAGGATGACGTGGTGGGATCGATCGTGGTGATGAGGCGAACGGAAACGACCGGCGACATGATTCCAAAGGTCGAAGCGGAAATCGACAAGTTGAATCACGATGGGAGTCTGCCGGCTGGAGTAAAGGTCGCTCCTTATTATGACCGCTCGTCGCTGATCGCCATCACCACGCACACGGTTCTGCACAACCTGATCTTTGGATGCGTGCTGGTCTTCTTGATCCAATGGATCTTTCTCGGCAATCTGCGCAGCGCGGTCATCGTGGGATTGAACATCCCGTTCGCGCTGTTCTTTGCCACTATTTTGCTGGTGATTCTGGGGGAAAGCGCAAACCTGCTGTCCGTGGGCGCGGTGGATTTCGGCATCATCGTGGATTCGGCCGTCATCCTGGTCGAGAACATCTTCCGGAATTTTCAGCGGAACGCGGAAGAAAGACAGGGTCTGCTGCAGCGTCTGGCGGAAGGCCATTGGGGGCCCGACCCGACGAATACCACGGAACAAGTGACATCCGCTCACGCATGGACGGATCGTTTGCGGCTGATTCTGATCAGCGCGCTACAAGTGGACAAGGCGGTTCTCTTCTCGGCGCTCATCACCGTGGCCGGTTTCGTGCCGCTCTTTACCATGCAGGGAGTCGAGGGTCAGATCTTCGGTCCCATGGCGCGCACCTACGGTTATGCGTTAGCGGGGGCTTTAATCGCCACGTTTACCGTCACGCCCGTCATCGCTTCCATCCTGTTGCCTGAGAACGTGAAGGAAGCTGAAACGATCATCGTCCGCCTGTTGCACCGCCTTTACAACCCCGCGCTGCGCTTCGCGCTGAATCGCCGTCCTCTCACGGTTGGCATCGGCATCGCCTTTCTTGCCTTGTGCGCATTTCTGGGATTTCGACTAGGCAGCGAGTTTCTTCCGCATTTGGAAGAAGGCAACTTCTGGATTCGCGCCTCCATGCCGATCACGCTCTCGCTCGAAGACGGCGAGGCGGCCTCGAGAAAAATGCGCGAGATTCTTCTGCGCCATCCGGAAGTCCTTACGGTGGTTTCTCAGCATGGCCGGCCCGACGACGGCAGCGATGCGTCGCCCTTCTCGAATGTCGAACTGTTCGCACCGCTGAAGTCGTCTGACGATTGGCCAAGAGGATTGACCAAGGAAAAGTTAACCGAGCAGATTCAAGCGGAGTTTAACAATGAGTTACCGGGAGTCGTCTTCAATTTCTCCCAGTACATTCAGGACAACATCGAGGAAGGGATCTCGGGCGTCAAAGGCTCCAATTCAGTCAAGATCGTCGGTCCTAATCTAGAAGTCTTGACCAAGCTGGCTGAGCAAGTCCGCGACCAAATGAACCAGGTTCGAGGCATTGCCGACCTTGGCATCTTCCCGGTGCTGGGGCAGCCCAACCTGAATATCAAAGTAGATCGTGCCCAGGCTGCGCGCTATGGCCTTAATTCCGGGGATGTTAACACGGTCGTCCAGGCAGCCACGGGCGGAGCGGTCGCGACCGAGGTCCTCGAGGGCGACCGGCAGTTCGATCTCGTCGTCCGCTATACGCCGGCATACCGCGAGAGCGTGGACAAAATACGAAATATCAAAGTTGCCTATCAAACCAGTAGCGGGGGCAATGCCTACATACCGTTGAGC
>PMHI01000629.1:0-2275 GCA_003156615.1 Acidobacteriaceae bacterium
CTTTTCCTCTTGATTTGGTGCTTTTTCCACGACTGATTGATTAAGGGTGTTGTGCTGGGCGGACTCTTCGCCTTGAGCCGGATCACTTGCAGTGACGTTGACGGTGCTGGTGACCGCTGCCACATTCATTTCGACTGAAACGGTAGAAGACGTGCCGGCGCCGACATCCACCGCTAGCGCAGCATGCAAGCCGGGAGCATTCGCTTCGANNCCGTCGACAGCGAATGCTCCCTTTGCGTCCGACTCGGTCTCCTTGGTTAGGGGCCCGTGAAGGACGATGACCACGCCGAGCAAAGCGGCAGGTTCACCGTTGGTGCCCTTCGTGAATGCATTACCTCTGATCGATCCAGATGCGAGCGAACTGTTTTGAGCGAAAGCAGGAAGCACGAACAGCAGGATCGATACAGCGAAAGCACCCCACTCTCGCATCCCGCTCCTCCTTGTCACATGTAATGCAATACGGCGTCCAAACGTGGGGCAGGAGATGGGAATTGTTCCAACACATTGAGGAGACTAGATGTGGGATGTTCGAGCCCAAACTCACAGCGGAGCCCAAAGTGTCATTTGAGCGAGATGGACTTGACGCGTCAAAGGCTTGTCACAATTCTGCGAGGGGAAATGTGCGCAGGCGTGCTGCAGGCTGGGTTGCGCCAACTAATTGGTCTGAGTGACCGCAGTCTCTCGGACGGTGGACCGCGAATTTCTAGCCGTCGCTGTCGCTCGGAGAGAGGCAAATCCATGACGAGAACAAGAATCAGGTGTGCAAACCACCCTAGGGCACGAACTTGTAGCCGAGACCATGCATAGTCACCAGATGAGCCGGATTAGCTGGATCGTTCTCCAATTTCTGCCGAAGCCTGAGGATGTGATTGTCTACAGTACGAGTACACGGATAACTGTTGTATCCCCAGACCCTATTTAGAAGTTCATCTCGGCTAATCGCCCGTCGTGCATTCTTTATCAGGAATTCCAAGGTCCGGAACTCTTTCATCGTGAGCGGAATCTGCACCTGCCCACGAACGACTTCCATTCTCACAAAGTCCACAATGATGTCNNTTTGGCGGAACGGCTTGCATGAACTCACGGCAGAGATCATGTTCCGGAGATGCAGGAAATTGCAAATGAATAATTAGGGCCGATAGTTTCTCTCGCCGAACCAGTATGAGCCCAATAGGTCCACTTGAGAGGGTCTCGACTGTATAGCCTTCGGAGATGAAAGCTCCACGGATTATATTCTGCAGAGTTACGTCGTCTTCGACGAAGAGGACTCGCTCGATTGTTGTGGTCCGCTCTTTAACCTGTGAAGTGCCCGCTGTCGTCAGGGTCGCCATATCAACCTCATGTCTGCGCTGTCGTCGGGTGGATCTGCTCTGTGCTTGTCTGTGCTCGGGCCTGCGTTCACGACATAGTTGCGGTGTTCGATCTTCAGGATCTTCTTACCGTACAGCCGTACCTGAACAAGAGTCTGGTCCTGTTCTGGGAGCCAGAAACCATCAACTTTCTGATACTGCCGCAGAAAGTCTGCGTGCTGGATCCAGAAGGAGAGCTTCGTCGCGGGATGCCCTTCGATGCGCACCACGGAGTAGTCGTTTGCATCAATCCAGACTTTACCTTCAAACAAATACTTGGCTTTCCGCTTGGGTACAGCTTCGGCGACGAAACAGCGGTATGGTCCTAGCTGCTGTTCGCCCAAAAGGTTCAAGGAATAGTTGTCGGTGGAAATGGCGCTGTCGTGATGCTCTTTGCCGGCGGCGGCTTCGATCTCGCTATTAATCAGCGGATTCAGGGCCATATGCCGGACCAATCCCGAGCCAGACTCGGAGGTGACTGTAAAGGTCTTTTTGTCGGGCGAAAAAAAATCCATGCGTCCGATTTCCTCGGCATGCACCTTTCCCTTGAGATCAACGACTTGATAAGTTCTCAAGACGGTGTAGTCGTGCAGAGCGGCCTTGCGCTTCTCGTTATGGGCGGCGAGTTCGGCGAGAACCTGGCTTTCTGTGACTCCCGGCCTCAAANNCCGGGCCTCCAGGCTCGGTAAGCCCTCACCACTAGTCTGAGCCATCATCTCTACCGCGAACATGGCCAGCGCAACTATGGTGGCTGCTCCCAGCGAAAGTACGCGTTTGCGGTGAGATGTCGTTCTATCTTTTCGCCCCATGTCTACGCCTCTAAAAGCCTGCCTATGCTTTTTCCCTGACTCAGAGTTGGCCGGTGAGTATCGCTGGCGGTTGCCCGGAACCTGACAAGGATGTTTGCTTGATCGTTTTCGCGATGT
>PMHI01000629.1:2383-2514 GCA_003156615.1 Acidobacteriaceae bacterium
TTCTCAACGGTTGTTTTCAGCACCAGCAGATTCGAGAACTCGCCGGCTCTAATGTCGCCGTCGCGGAACACCTGCTCGAATTGCTTTGTCTTCTTCAATTCGAACACGAGATTCTCGTAAATTGCGATTTG
>PMHI01000122.1 GCA_003156615.1 Acidobacteriaceae bacterium
TCACCGCGAAGGCCCATTTGGGAAACAGGAACCACTTGTCCGAGATGGCGACTATTTGGCAACGTGCCTCTCATTTGTCGATGAGTGAGTTGGCGATTATGCACTTATCGAGTTATTCCATTACGCAGCTTCCGAATTGCCGACGACTCGCCTACGATCCCATTGCCAGACGCGCGCTCTGTCATCCTGAAGTTCGTGAAGGGTCAGCGGGACGATCTGTTGTTCTCCGAACCAATGACTTGCTTATGGATTCTTAGGAGCTCCGCCTCTTCCCGTGTTCGCTGATAGCAGCGTGTCGGACCAGCTCGCAATGACCTGGGCCACGCGGTCCTCATGCCCGTCATACATATGATCGGCACCCTGGATCAGAGAAGTATCCACGCGGCCTGGGCGAGTAGGTAACCGTTTGATGGATGCTTTGATCTGTTTCAGGTCCTCTTCGTTTCCAACGTCTCCATCTGTTCCTAAAAGGACGAGCAGTGGACACTGGATACGGCTGACACCAGCATCGGTGCTCAGAGCTCCAAAAAAATCTTTGAATCCGGGGGGTCTGTTGAGTAGATCCAGGAATGTGCCAGCGCTCAGAAAGGGGCCTTGCACCAGTTCTTCCGGTTTTCCATCAGCAATGTCCTGCTTTGCCTTCGAGACCCATTCAGGGGGTGGAACTCTGGTGTCGGGACGGACGTCTCCTGAAGCCAGTACCAGTCCTGCGACGCGGGGGTCTTGTGTCTCCGCTTGATATTCACGTGCGGCGTTCGCGCCGGCGCTATGACCTACGAGAACGACGTGCTTGAACCCAAGACTCTCTGCGAAGTCGATCCATGCTGCTATGTCTCGTACTTGTTCGCTGGGGATTCCCCAATAAGTGCCGCCGCGGATTCGCTTTCCTCCTGGCCATGCCTCGTCATTCCCAAGATCGTGCATCCGGGTATTACCAGTAACAACGGTGAAGCCGTGATTTGCCAGGGCTCGGCTGATCGCAAGGTAGGTTGGAGAATAGAAATTAATAGTCGCTCCATGTATCCAAATTACTGCGATTGGTTTGGCGTCGTTCTTCAGCGGAGTGAAGAGCGCTCCCGCATCGGCGACATCATCTTTGGTCTGAACTTGGACGATTCGCTCTGCAATCTCTCCTGCCTTTTGATCACCAGTTTGGGCTGCCAAGCTGCGCTCAATCGGCAAAGATGCACAGAGCACGGCAAAGACGGTGGCAAGAACCGCCATTTGAAGCCGGGCTTTCACATGACCTGGTATCATTCCTCCCCGGTCCCTCCACTCCTTCTGTTTACGGAGGCGGGGGGAGTAAAGTTCCGCTCATTTGTCGAACCTCTCCTAGTAGGTACGTGTCACCGTTGGCCAGTAGTTTCTATCTCAATTGCCGAGTTCAGCCCTTAGCGCTCATTGAGCTATTCAGTTTAAGCTGCCTGACCATACCTACCCCTTACCACGGCCGCGGGGTGCGTACGAAAAGTCCCTGCGGCCTTTTCTTGTGCACGCTAGAATGCGGGGATGACCTGCAGCCATATCGCACTCGCTGGCACCATCGCGGCCCTACTTATCCCCGCAACCATCCACGCCCAGACCAGGAAAACGCCGGCCCCTGTCGTCGACGAACCCGACTTTTCGGACAAGTGGAAGTCCCCATTGGAAATCAGTGAAGACTACGGCGTTTTCGAGGACTAATCCCGCATGCCGACCAGATCACGGTCTATTTCGAGGGATGGAGACCAGGCATTCCAGCCTGAATCGCTCTGTCGCTCTGACGGTTCGAGTCAGGCTGTTGCTCAAGCAGTAACTGACGGATTGACGGATTGGCGGTGATCCAGGCGGAACCCTGGAATTGGAATTTGCCCGTTAAACGCTCGATTAGCGCGCTAGAGATTTGGCATGGACCGAATGTATTACCCTTCCGATCTTCGAGTCTCCGACTTCCAATCGCGATCTTTATTCGTGGCGCAACGCCTCCATAGGCTGCACCCCGGCCGCCCGCCGTGCCGGAATCCAGCTCGCCGCCAGCCCCACAATCACCAATAGAATTGCGCCTCCAACCATGCTGGATGGATCCGCCGCCTGCAATCCGTAAAGCAGCGACTTGACCAGCCTGGTAAGCACAAGCGCCACGCCAACCCCCGCGCCAATGCCCACCACACCCAGCCACGAAGCCTCACCCAGCACCATCGCCAACACCTGCCGTGGCAGCGCTCCCAGCGCCAGGCGAATGCCGATCTCGCTGGTTCTGCGCGCCGCGGAATACGCCATCACCCCATACACGCCCACGCACGCCAGCGCCAGCGCCAGCACGCCAAACCCCGCCGTGAGCGATGCAAAAATCCGTTCCTGCTGCATCGTCGCGTCAATCTGCTCGCGCTGCGTGCGCAGGTCCATGAGCGGCAGGTCGGGATCGACCGACTGCACCGCCTTGCGCAGCGCCGGCGCAAGGCTCTCCGCCTTCAGGCTCGTGCGCAACTCGTAGGTCGCGCCGAAGTCCAGGTTACCCACCTGCGGATAGGGCTCGAAAAACATGCCCACCGGATCCTGCTTCAGGCTCCAATAGCGCGTATCCGCGCTAATGCCCACAACCTCGATCACGTCCCCCGGCTTGCCCTCGCGCGGATGCCAGTGCGCAAGGATGTGCCGCCCCACCGGGTTCACGCCAGGAAACGCCTTGCGCGCCAGTGCCTCGCTGAGAATGGCCACCTTCTGCGAGCTGGCCGTATCCCGCGCGTCGAACTCCCGGCCCGCAATCATCGGAATGCCCATCGTCTTGAAAAAACCCGCGCCCACCGCGTTGTTCGGCGCCGATTGTTCCTTGTTCAGATCGATCTTTTCGCCCTCGGGCAAAAAATTCGCGTTCTCCCTGCTGTCGGAGATGAACGCAACTTCAGAAAGCGTCACCGCCTCCACGCCCGGAATCGATCGCAGCCGCTCCTCGATGCGCCGGTGCAGCGCCAAATCCGTCGGCGGAGGATAGCGCGCCTCTGGTTGGCTGATCGCGAACAGCAGCAGGTGATCGCTGCGGAATCCTGGATCGATGTGCGCGACGTTCCACAGCGTGCGCACAAACAGCAATGCGCCCGTCACCAGCACCGTCGACAGCATCAGTTGAAATGCGACAATCGCCTTGCCGCCCAGTCCCTTGCGCCGCCGCGTCGTAGTCTGCGCCGTCTCCTTCAGCCCCGAGCTCACTTCCGTCCGCGTTGCCGCCCACGCCGGTGCCATGCCAAAAAGCAACCCCGTCGCCAGCGTAACCGCCGCGGTAAAGCCGAAAATCTTCCAGTCAAAATCGCTGTTGAATTGATTCTGCTCCCAGGGATGGGAAACCAGTGCCGGCAGCGCCTTGCGTCCNNAGCAGCAGGCTCTCCGTCAGCACCTGCCGCAGCACCCGCGCGCGCCCCGCCCCCAATGCCAGCCGCACGCTGATCTCCCGTTGCCGCGCCGCGGAGCGCGCTAGCAGCAGGCTGGCAATGTTGGCGCAGGCCAGCAGCAGCACCAGCCCCACCACCGTCATCAATACCACGATCGGCTTGCCAAACATTTGCCTGGAAGCAAAAAGCCCGCGGCTCCCATCGCTCAGAATCAGTCGCGGCACAGTATCTCCGGAGCTCGGCTTGATCGTTGCCTCGACCGCCGCTGACAGCGACACATCCAGCGCCGCCTGCGCTTGCGCGTCCGGCACTCCAGGCTTCGCCCGTCCCATGATGTTCAACCACCACATCTCGGGGCTCGACTGGCCAATCAGCGAACCGCCCTTTCCGCGCGGCTCCACCAGCGGCTGCGCGCTCATCGGGAAGAAAAGATCCGGTGCCGCCAACACATTCTTGGCCCCGGTAAATCCCCGCGGCGCAACGCCGATAATCGTCACCGGAACCATATTCACTTTGATCGTCTGTCCCAGCACGCCTGCGTTCCCGCCGTATGCTCGCTGCCAGAACGGCGCACTCAGCAGCGCCACCGGAGCCGCCCCCACCGCGTCGTCCGATGCAACAATCGGCCGCCCCAGCTGCGGCCGCACGCGCAGCTGTTCAAAGTAATTGCCGCTCACCAGTTCGCCCTGCACAATCTGCGCCGTGCCGCCCACCGTTGCATTCATCGTGCCCGTGTCTTTGAATGCAAACAGGTCTTCAAGCACGCGATTATCGCGCCGCAGTTGTTCATACACCGGATACGAAAACGACGCTGCGCTGAGGCCGCTCAGACCATTGTCCGTGATTCCCCACACGTTGTTGATCGCCACATGCTTGTCGCCCACCCAATGCAGCAGCCGCAATTCGTCGGCCCGCGGCACGTCGAGCCGATCCAGCAGCAGCCGCTTGGCCACCGAAAATATCGTCGTATTCGCACCAATCGCCAGCGCCAGCGATGTCGCCGCAATCGCCGTGAACCCCGGACTCTTGCGCAGCACGCGGAGGCCGTAGCGGACATCTTGGAAGACAGTAGAGAAGGACAGAAACGTGCGCGATTCTCTATGGCGCTGTCGCAGCAATGTCGTGTTGCCGAACTGGCGGCGTGCGGCCGAATCGGCATCTTCTCGACCCATGCCCTGCCGAATGAACTTCTCCGTCAACAGTTGAAGGTGAATCTGCATCTCATAGTCGAATTCGGATTCCGCCTTCTTCTGCCTGAAAAGACCGCTAACTCTCGACGCAAGTCGAAGGGTCCAGGAATTCATAGCTGTTTACCCCCTTCCAAACGCAAAACGCGACCGATGACGCCGGAAATTCGCTCCCAATTGTCCGTCTCGACTGCAAGTTGCTTTCGTCCCCGCCTGGTAATCGAGTAAAACCTGGCCTTACGGTTGTTCTCCGATGTTCCCCACTTCGAATCAATCCAGCCCTGCTGTTGCAGCCTCAGTAAAGAGGTGTATACAGTCCCCTCGTTCAGCGTCAAAACATCCTCACTCACCTGCTCGATGCGCCGTGCAATCCCGAATCCATGCAATGGACCCAGCGCGTGGAGCGTCTTCAGGATCATCAGATCCAGTGTTCCCTGCAACACTTCCGATTTATTGGTATTCACTGTCGCTCCTTTGGCCATTGCAAGGAAGATACCGCGACTCCTATGCAATGTCCATATGAGATGTCCGATTGGCTGGTTTTGCGGCCGTGAAAGGATTGACTGGTACCCGCCATGCCACACACCAAGAAGGTTTACGTGCAGTGCCACGGCTCCAGTCGGTTGGTCGCCAATCCGGACATTACACCCGTTTTGGGGTAACTTCCGGATAGCCGGTGACCCGCCGAAATGCCGATTCCTAGCACAGACTGCGTTGCTTCAAACAACCGCTCGAACGCGAATCAGACCACAGAATGCTCATCGATGCGAACAGCCCGGCCAGCAGCAAGGCCGCCGCTTCCCTTCTTTGAGCTGCGAGCACAGCCTTTTGACATGCTGCCGCCTTGTCTCATCTTTCTTGACGGAGATGGTCCAGCAGATCCACTCGTTGCGCGCGAGCGGCGTTATGTCTTCCCAGGCCGCCAGTGCCTTCGCGTCGGACGCGAGCGCCTTTCGGAGATCAGCCGGAAGATTATGTACGACTCCTCCGGAGATTTGAACGGTCGTCATAGAGCCATCTCGCAGGCTAAAGGATCAAGCATCTGATACGAGAGTATTACTCGGATTTCGGGACTATCGTCGGAAGTAATCGACATTTTTTCTCGGGAAAGGGAGGACAGCGAAAGGGAGGACCAAACGGGATGTTTACCGCCAATCCGTTAGGTCCAACAGAGGTATTTTTCAGTCCGTCCCCGTTTCTCCCAGCAGGCGCTCTTGGAAGTGCTCTCCGAGCTGGTCTGTGAGTGAATCGGCGGTCATACCTCAGTCGAGGATCTTTCCTCTTGGCAACCGGTCCTCTTACTCCTTTTTCCCCGGCAAATCGTGCCCGTCTTGATGAAAGACGAGCCCCGTCACCTTGCCCGCGGAATCCTCCTCGAAGCTGATCTGCGCATCCACCGCCTTCAGGAAAAACTCCGTGTTTGATTCGGGGAAGATGGGACAGGCCTTTTGCCCCGTCGCCTGTTCAGAAAGCTGATCACCGGCAAGCGTAATGGCAATGACAAAGTTCGGAGCGAGCTGATAATTCCCCACAAACTTCCCCAGCGCGCCCGCATCAAGGGCAATCTCTTTATGTTCCTGCGGGACCTCGTACTTCTGTCCGAAGAGGATGGCGGCCAGCGCGCGGCCGATCCCGTGCACATCAAGAGAGGTCACGTTGTCGAGCACAATTACGTAAGCGTCATTGTCCGGAAACCAGCTATTGAGCGATGTGAACCCCTCCAATCCACCACCGTGCCAGATTACCTTGTGCCCGAATTCGGTCGAGATCATCCAGCCGAAGCCGTATTTGGGGCCGCCCGGTCCGTCCATGGCTACGTGTCCCGTCAGCATCTCATCCATCAGGTTTTTAGGGATAAGCTTACCCGCGTCCACTGCCTGATCCCATTTGTAAACGTCGAGAACCGTCGAATACAGCGCGCCGGCGCTGAACGGCACCGACATGTTTACAAATCGCGCAGGCTCGTATCCGCTGGGAGAATATCTGTACCCTTGCGCATGATTCTTTGCCGTGGGATGACTTCTGTCGTAGCCGCTGTCCGTCATATCCAGTGGGCCGAAGATGTTTTTCTCGAGAAACTCCGCGTAACTCTCACCCGAAACCCGTTCGATGATATAACCCAACACGTCGTAGCCTGAATTGCTGTAGCTGAACTTCGTGCCCGGCGCGAAATTCAGCGGCTTGTTCTCAAAGTCGGCCAGAAGTTGCGTCGGTGTAAGCTGCTCAGCCTCAATCGTCTGGTAGTTGGGAAACGAAGTGAGATTCGGAATGCCCGAAGTGTGCGTCAGCAGATTATAAATCGTGATCGGGGCCCAGTCTTTGGGGCAGTCGGGCACATATTTGCACACCGGGTCCTGAATGTTCAGTTTGCTCTTGGCCTGCAGTTCCAGAATGGCCATGGCCGTGAACTCCTTGGTCACGGAGGCGATGCGAAACTTCGTGCCCGGGGCGTTCGGGATGCCGGCCTTCATGTCGGCCATCCCGTACCCCTGGCTAACGATGATCTCGCCGTGCTGCGCCACCAGGATCGACCCCATGAAATGGTCGACCTTTAAGGTGGCCTGCATGTACTGTTCAATCTTCGCCTGCGCGTCCTGCGCCACGGCAGCGGAACAAGCTGCGCCCAGCGCGAACGCGAAGAACAAGAGGCATGGCAGCGATTTTCTCATTTCCCCTCTCCACTACGCCTCCAGTGCTAGTACTCGCGTCTCTGCGCAATCTTCAGCGCCGCAAAGAATAAGATTGCGGACAGTCCAAGCGAAAACACCATCACATTCCACGGAATCGTGTGCGCAACGATGGGTGAGCGTTCCCCTATACCATGAGCGATATCGGCAAAGGCAGGGAGCGAGAAGTGTGTACAGAGGAACCAGATCCCAGCTGAGGCAAGGATCGTGCCCCACAGCCGCCACTGATCGTCGAGCACTGTTCCCAGGAGAACCGACAGGAAGTAAATAGTTGAGCTGCAGGCGATAAGCGTTCCCACCTGTTCGAACATCTGAATTGGTGTCACCACTCCCATCAGCAGCGGTATTGCCAGCCACATCCCGCAGCAGAGTACTCCAATCACTGCGGCTGTCTCTAACCATCCAATGCCAGCGCGCACGGCCAGCAAGCGCAATCGGCTGACAGGCATCGAGAGGGTGAAGAGAGTCGAGCCGTGCAGACCTTTCGAAGTCCGGAAAGGCGCCTGGGTCGCGATTCCTGCGCCGGCAAGGAATGCACAAATCATTACAGTGAAGAGCGGAATCACGTTGGACGCAAGCCCATCCGCAAGACCGCTCACGCTGCGCGCCGATGCGTGGGTGCCAGCTGAATGCATGTTATAGAGAGGCAGAGCCGTGAAGGCAAGCATGAACAAAAGCCGAAACCGGGTTTCCAACCATCCCTTGAGCCAAAGCATCTCAGTTACTCCTCACATGTTCTAGAAAAATCTCTTTCAGCGTCACTGGAAACCGCTCCACGGTAGCTCCCGGTATGGATTGCGCCTGCTCGACAATTGCATCGGCGTTGTGACTGCAGAGCATGGAGACAACCCGGCCCTCCTGGCGGATCGACTCAGCGCCTTCCGGCCAGCGTAGCGGCGGTCCCGCCCCACTCTCAAGGACCACGTGAACCCGCTGGTACCGTGCCTTCATGTCGTCCAGGCACCCCGACACCACCATCCTGCCCTGATCGACAATTCCGACATGGTCGGCGATCAACTCGACTTCTGAAAGTTGATGCGAAGAAAAGAAAATCGTGATCCCCGATGAACCTGTGATGGAAACCAATTCGCGCAGCACGTCCTCCGTCGCAGCAGGGTCCAGCCCATCGGTCGGCTCATCCAGAATCAGCAGCTCAGCCCCACGCGCGATCGCCAGCAGGAGCATCAGCTTCGACCGCATTCCTTTGGAGAGATCAGGAATCTTGCGGGCCTTTGGAAGTTCAAACATCTCCAGGTAGCGCTGCTCCAAATCGCGGCGCCAATTTGGAAAGAAGGGCCGCGTGAACCGTATGATCTGCTCCACCGTCATATAGGGATAAAGCTCCTTATCCTCTGTCACGAAGCCGATCCGGCTGCGGACTCCGGCGGCGCTGTCTGCGTCCGTGACTGGCACGCCAAATACGTGGGCGCTTCCGCTATCGGCTCGCAATAGACCCAGGAGTGTCTTGATGGTCGTTGTCTTGCCCGCGCCGTTGCGCCCGAGGAAGCCGAAGATGCTTCCAGCCGACACCTGGAGGTCGAGACCGCGCAGCGCCGGTTGGTCTCTAAACGACTTACACAGTTGATGAGTCTCTATGACAAAGTCGGTCATGGCTTGTCTACCACTGCTCCTTCCTTCCGCTCTTGCGCGTCGGCCTGTGCCAGCTCGTTTTCAAACACTCGTCGTAATTCGTCGTTGCTAAGACCTCGAGAGATCAGCCGCTCGACGGCGGAGTGCATCACTTTTTGCGCCTCGTGAACCAGNNCGGGCGCGCCCTCCTGCCGTCGCTTTGATAAAGGCTCCGGAGCCGTGTTTTAACTCGAGTACTCCTTCGTGCTCCAGTTCCCGGTACGCGCGGACGACGGTGTTCGGGTTCATCACCAGGTCCTCGGCCACTTTGCGGATCGTAGGCAGACGATCCCCCTCGCGCAGAGCGCCGGTTTCTACCGCGTGCTTCACCTGCTCCATGAGCTGCAGGTAAAGGGGAATGCCACTTGAGGGGTTTACTCGAAACATCAAAGTGTACTAGTCAATCGATACACTACACACTTTGCAGAAGTGCGTCAAGGGCTATTTTGTCATTCGGGAGGCAATTGGGCTGGTGTGAGTTTCGCGGCCACAATGCAGCTTTCAAGCTGAAACTCGAAGGAGCCCGCCTGCCTGAAGTGCGTTGAAGATGACAGGACGCTGAGTGCTTTTTCCGCTCCGATTCGGTACCGATTTGCGAATTCCGGGAGGATTGTCGGCTAACCGGACATTACACCCGTTTTGGNNTCGAAGAGTGCATCGGCGATTATGCGCTCACTCAGAATGGTGCCCTGGTAAAACATCACCAACGCCCTCTTCTATTCCCGATTGAACACCAATGCGTCCGGCTTGCTGTGACCCGCCTGCTGGACGGTCATCGTCAACGTGTTCAGGTCGGGAGAAAGCGTGATCCGCTGCGTGTCTGTGGTCCTGCCGTTGATCTTGTCGGTTATTTCCAGAGTATGGTCGTTCACCCGGCGTCCCGACGACGCGGAGCCCGGCGCAACCTCGGCGCCCTGGACTGGATAATCTTTCCCGTCGAATTTCATCTTTCTGGCGGAATGTTCCGCAGGAAGCAAGAGTGCGAGGCCGTCCCCCTGGTAAGGCTGAATCTCAAGTTCGTAGACTGAATTTACCTTCTCCTTCGAGCTTTCCCACCTGCCCGCGAAACCCGAGCTCCCTGCCGTTCGCGTGAACACGTAATCGATGCTGAATGTCCACCCATCGGGCCGGGAGGCCGTGAAGTTGTCGGTGAGCGTCTTGGCGTCCGCTGAAAGCTTGAAGATGGCCGTCATTACTGTGTACCCGTCCTTCTTGCGGACGAGCTTCCAAGTATTGGGCTCGACGGGGGTAACCGACAGGGTGGTTCCTGAGTAGCCGGGCTGTTCGGTCCCGTCCACCACAATCGTCTCCGTTCCACCACCGCCAAAGTCGAAGACGTACCTGTTTGGGCCGGCGGCTTCGATCTTCATTTGGTCGGTTTCCTTGCTTTGGGAAGGGTCGAGCTTCCATTTTCCGACAAATGGATCGCTCGCCGCCCACAACGTACCTGTGGTCAGCCAAGCAGCCAGCAACAACTGGAGAGCACGCTTGAACACGGAATCCTCCTTCGCAGAAACTCGCGGCTCAGCGGATGAGAGGGTATGGTATCCGTCAAACATGATTTCACACTTGGTTCTCGACTGACGATAACAGGACAATGCACTCATCGAGCGGGAATGGGGGGAGATAAGGGGACAGCATACCTATTTCCCGAAAATTGCTGCAGGACAAATCCGGCGACAGAATACATATTTCCCATGACAGGCCACCAATGCGGCCACCCAGCGAGTGGGGGGCCGCAACTCGAGATTCAGTGACAACTCATACAATGACTCTTGAACCTTGCGTCAAAATGAGACTGTTAACTATCAGTTAAATACCCCTCTATCCTCATCTTTATTTGCATATGCGGTGGACGCCACAAGTATGCGGTANNGCATTCCGGCAACTTGACGTTGCGGCTTCATTTTTCCGGAAAAGGCGATTTTCGTCCAGGTGCCCGGAACGCAAAACGAACTAAGAGGAAGAGCTGCTTCTGCCTTTAGAATTCGATTCTTCCCTGAAAGGCGATCATGCGTGGCGATGTGTCTCCTCCGAGTCCCACGCCAAGCAGCCCGGTAGGCGGTGAAGTCGTGCTTTGCAGCGTTCCGAACCTTGCTATGGGCGAGCCGGGCACGCCTGCCTGGACCGTGCTGGGCAGTGCAAAATTCGGATGATTGAAGGCATTGANNTGAACATTTGGCCATCGATGCGAAGTTTGATTCCTTCCCTGATCGGAAAGGTCTTCGTGATGTAGATGTCCGAATACGTGAAGTGCGGCCCACGCACCGAGTTGCGGCCTGAGTTGCCGAACTGGCAGATCGTTGGATGATCGTTCTGCATGCCGAGTACGCCGGTATAGCACGCCCCGGTCGTCGGATCTATAACGGAGACAAATGCGTCGGGGTTGAGCCACTGCTTGGTTCCGGTCACGGTGACGCCAGGATAGAGAGTCTTGCGATAGAGCGGCACGCCGGGAACCCGGTTGGCGTAATTCGGCACGGCGAACTGGACGGTCTGNNGATAGAGCGGCACGGCGGGAATCCTGTTCGCATATTCCGGCACGGCGAACTGGATGGTCTGCGCCGGGTTGGATGCCTGAAGGACGCCCTTGCCGTTCGCACTATATTGCTGGCTTAGCACGCTGAAGGGCAGCCCGGAGTGAAGGAACGCCGTCTCCGAAAACGACCAACCTCCGAAGACCTGGCGCAGCATCGGGTTGCCGGACTGGAAGGGCACCTGATACATCCCAAACGCGGAGATGTTATGCCGCACATCGTAGTCGCAACTGGCATATTGACGGCTTAATTCTCCCGGCAATGGAGACTCCAGGCCCTGCGAGGAGAATGCGAGCAGACCGCCGTTCGATACTTCGTCCAGGCAATGACTGAAGGTATAGTTGCCGCGCAGAGTGAGGCTGCCCCATTGCTCCGTATAGGCAGTCTGCAAGCCGTTGTAGATGCTGTTTGCGCCGGTCTGGAACTGGGTGACGGTTCCGAATCGTTGATCGAGCGGCTGCTGGTACGGAAATGGCGCAAAGCATCCATTGCAGATGTTCTGATAGCCGTTGAGCTGAACCTGGTAGGGTTCATGCAGCCCACGAGTGCCCACATAGTCGGCTCGCAGGTTGCCGCGCGATCCGATCTGCTGCTCGATGCCGAGGTTGTACTGGTAGTAGTACGGGGTCTTGAGGATTCCGGTGGGGAAAGTATTCAGATTGACGGCGAGCGGACAGGTCGCCTCACCCGGCTGGATGCCCACGCAAGGCTCGCCGCCGGAGCTGAAGATTGTCTGAAACGACTTGTTGGCGTTGTCCGCTGCGTCAACAGCGCTCCCCGGAACCCCGGGTGCCACTCCAATTCCGCCTACCTCGCCGCCAATACCACCTGTGAAAGCGGGATCATTGGGGGCGTTGATCAGACCGCTGTCGGCGATCTGCTGGGGGATGATGTCGTTGAAGACACCGAATCCTGTATGGACTGCGGTATGCGGGCGAATCTGGCCTGCAATAGAAGCGCGCGGTTGGTAGACGAACAGCGGCGCTGATGCAAAGAGGTTACGAACATTACCCAGGACAACCTGATTTAACGGCTGATTCGTTTCGTGCGAAGCATCCAGGAAGGAACCAGCCATGCGGGAGAAGAGAGCTTGCGGGCTGGTGACGTTGGTATTCCAGGTCACGCGCATACCATAGGTAACCGTTGCCTTCGGAGACGGTTTGTACGTGTCCATTGCGTAGTATTCGAGGTTCCCCACCGCCACTCTTTCCTTGAGAGAGACTGGAAAGTTCTGAACTGCGGTAAACGCGGCTCCGTAGGTGAACTCCGCGAGGTCGTTGTAGGTAACGGTTGGCACAATGCCCTCCCCCAGGTCGTAGTCGCTGGTGTCAACACGCCGCGTATTGAGGCCGAAGTGCAATGTATGCTGTCCGCGTGTCCAGGTCAGGTTGTCGTTGATCTGCCACTGCGTGACCTTACGTCCCTGCGGAAACGTATTATTCAAGCCGCCGATTTGCGTGAAGGGCACGCTGTCGCTGCCCGAAGTGAGAACGATGGGGTAGGTTTGCTGCACCTGAGAGTAGTGGTTCGGCTGGAAGATGCTGGAGTACCAGCTTGCTCCAGGATTCAGTTGATTCACGAAGGTTGGACTGAACAGATGCGTGTAACCCACGACCAGGGTGCGCTGCGGCTGCGGCGAAAAAGCGTTAAAGATAGAGTTGATCGGATCGGTCCATTCTGCCTGAAGCCCGGTATCCTGCTGGAAGCGATACCAGATGGTGTCTTTGGCGTTGATCGTGTGATCGATCTTCAACACCATGAGGTTCTCGCTGTCGCTGTTGTTCAAAGAGCGCTGCCGCTGGGTCGCACATCCACTGCCGTCGAGCACGGTGCCATTTGGCGGGGCGGGCAACAGATTCCCGGATGCATCCAGCGGGCAAGCTGTGATTGCCAACGGCGACCCGCCGGCAGCCGGCAGCAACGAGAACATATTTTTATAGAAGGGGATTTCCGCGGGTTGCGCCGGAAGGTGGGTGCCTGTGACCGGGTCAAGTCCACCCGTAGCAAGTTGCCCCAGCACATACTGCTGGTAGTCGGGTGTCGGTAAGATCGTTGCCGTGACAAGTGGCAATGCGATGCGAATGCCCTCGTAGTGGGCAAAGAAAAAGAGCTTGTTTTTGCGAATCGGCCCTCCCACACTGACACCGAATTCATTGACGACAGAACGCGGCTTCTGGGCGATGTTGCCCGGCGTATCGTTCGCATGAAGGAAAAAATTTTGCGCATTGAGAAGTGAGCCGTTCCATATCTCGGACACATCCCCGTGAAATGCGTTCGTGCCGGACTTGGTGAAGTAGTTGACCTGGGCCACGGCATACCGGCCTTGATCGACGGAGAAGGAGTTGGTATTGACGGTTGCCTCCTGTACGGCATCGAGTCCGATGACAAGATTGGTTGAAAGACCGATATTCAAACCCAGCCACGGGTCGTTCGAGTCATACCCATCGAGAATGTATCCGTTGGAAGTCGCAGGCAGACCATTGAACTCGACGTTGCCATAGCCTCCGGCGGCCTTCGCATCGCTTGAGGAGCCAGCGGTATTCATTAACGCTCCCTGTGCGAACTGTGCAAGATAGGTAAGATCCTGTCCGGGATTCGGCAGGTTCTTGATCTCCTTCGCATCGATTGTCGTCGAGATGTTTGGATTGTCGAGACTGACAAGACCCTGCTGTGCTGTCACCTCAACCGTCTGATTGTTCGATTGAACCCGAAGCGAGAAATTAAGCGCGACCGTTCGACCGACACCGACAGAGGTAGGTTCCGATTTTAAAACAGCGAAACCGCTGGCTTCGACGGTGACCTGATACGCGCCTGGGTTGATCTGTGAAAAGAGAAAATGGCCGCCCGCATCCGTTTCGCCTGTGCGCGTTGCTTTCGTATTCACGTCAGTAGCCGTAACCGCTGCATTGGGCACCGCAGCGCCGCTCGGGTCCGTCACCCCGCCGGAGAGAGCGCTGCTGGTCCCGCTCTGAGCCTGGAGCCAATATGCGTTAACTATGGTTAATACCCACAAAAGAATGAAGTTGTGTTTCCATCCTCGAATTGTGCGCATATCGGTCCCCAGTTGTCCCGTGGTGTTTTGCTGGGGAGGGATTCGGGAAGATATGCTCTCCAGCGATTTAGGCATGCCTAAATTAATTAGGTACGCCTAAAATAGAACCATGTCAAACTTATGGGTGGGAGACTGTGCATGACAACGCGCCGTGCCAACTTGAACACGGAATCGGTGGACAATTACCTGAAAGCCATCTTTGCTCTGGGTGGCTTGGAAGAGGAGCGTGTCACAAGCACCGAGCTCTCCGAGCGGCTTGGAGTCGCTCCGGCCTCGATCACGAACATGCTGCAAAAACTGGCGTCTTCTTCGCCCTCACTCGTGGAATACGAACGGCATAGAGGTGTTCGCCTGTCAGCCGCCGGGAGGCGGCGAGCGCTTGAGGTGTTGCGTCATCATCGCCTGATCGAAACATTCCTCTACGAAGTCCTGGAGTACCCTCTCGAAGGGGTCCACGAGGAAGCTGAGCGCCTGGAACATTTCATCTCGGAGCGGTTCGAAGAGCGCATTGCTGCAAAGCTGGGTCACCCAAAGTTCGACCCGCATGGCCATTGCATTCCTGCGATGGACGGGAAAATGCCAAGGCAGCTTTCCAGGCCGTTGACAGACATTGAAGAGGACGGAAAATTTCTTGTGGAGAGCGTTTCGGATCAGGATGCGCTTCTGTTGAAGCAGCTCAACGCTCATGGGATCACTCCGGGCGCGCGTTTGCAGGTCACTAGCCCATCCCGGGAAGAATTTGTTCTACGCGCGGGCAGCGCTTCGAAGGCCTTACGCCTCTCTCGTACTCTCGCGGGCGCAGTTCGAATCCGTCCCGCGGAAAGAACGAGGGAATGACATGACCAGTTCATTGCAATAGACGCGATCCACAGATGAGAAATCAATTGTTCAGAACAGGCCAAGCCAGACAGAGATCCGGCGACAAGAGATCCGGCGACAGGATACATATTCCCCATGACAGGCCAGGTTCGGCCACGCTTCACGGGTGCCCTACGCGCTGTTTCTGCCCATCCCACTAACAGCTCCAACTTGAGCCACCCCTCTCCCCTTTGTCATCTCGAC
>PMHI01000467.1 GCA_003156615.1 Acidobacteriaceae bacterium
TTTGCCACCAATCCGTTCTATGCCCTGGAGCGGGGTGAGGCGCTATATGGAAGGGCGATCGCGTTCGACGCTCCGCCAAACTTTTTTCTGACCGGCGGGAGTGGACCGGGCTACGAGAAGTTTATTGTGCAGGCCATCCAGTGGGGGAACGCCCATGGCCTGCGAACCACAATGTTGGTTTCTCCCTACCCTTGGCCTACGAATTCGGCCGGGCAGCTGGAGACCTTCGACGAATTCACCGGCAATACGTTTAGTCGAGACACGCGGGATTTTGTTGACCGTCTGACGGAAGAACAGGCGGTGCCATCGGAATGGGCAGTGGACAATTACGAAGATACGTATCCGAATGACGCGCCCGCGATGGTGCCTGAGACGGTGCGAAACACCACGACTGAGGTTGGGCTTTGGTTGGCCAGGAATGCGCCGGTGTACGCGCGTGGGGATCATGGGGAGGGCGTGATATGCGTGCCACTCGAGGTCGAGCCCGCGGATGAGCAAAAGCTAGATCAGCACAAGCTCGATCAGAACCAGCTCGATCAGAACCAGCTCGATCAGAACCAGCCAAAAGATCACTGAAATCTTGCTTGGCAGGATGATCCCCGTTTTCTTCTCGCTCGGTTCAAGACAGGGAGAGAGGAGAGACTGCCTGAGTTGCCGATGGCAGCTGGCGGTATACCGATACTCCGCCGAATTCCGTCGCGCGCGCCTATTACTTCTGCATCTGATCGAGAGCAGCCAGAACCTCCTGGCTGTGGCGGGCGGGATCGACACTCGTGTAAGCCTTGGCAACCTTCCCGCCGGGGTCGATGAGGAAGGTGTGACGGGCGGCGAACTTTACCACTCCGAGGTTTGTGAGCGAACCGTAGGCTTGGCTTACCTTGCCGTCGCTATCGGCAAGCAGCTTGAAGTTCAGTCCTTCTTTGGCGCAAAACTTCTTGTGCGAGTCCACGCTGTCCAGGCTGACGCCGAGAACCACGGCGTGGCGCTCGGCGTACTTGGATTGATCGACCTGGAAGTTGCGGGCTTCGCGGGTGCAGCCGGGAGTCTGATCCTTGGGATAAAAATAGAGGACGATCCAGTTGCCGCGGTAGTCCTTCAAGCTGATGGAAGCACCTTCCTGCGAGGGCAATGTGAAGCTGGGTGCAACGGTGCCGGGGCTGGGAGTGGCCGCGCGCGAGCGCGAGAACAGGCGCGGGACGAGAAAAATGATGATCACAACCATAATGACGAGCAGCGCGACTCGCATGGATTGAGGGCCTCCCGAGCTCGATCCCATCCGACCCTTGGCATTGTAGAACGTTTGGGCGTAGACCTTGGCCCAGCAAAATTCTGCGCAATTGAATATCATGGATGGTTCGGGTCAATCCGACGGAGATATCAGACGTGGCTCAGACGGAAACTGACGGTCAAGAGGTACTAGAAACGCGGGAGTGGGTTGACTCGCTGGACTATGTGCTGTCCAAGGGCGGCGGCCCCACTCGGGCGGGACGGCTGCTGCAGCAACTGGCGCTCCATGCCAAGCGCGCCGCGGGAGTGAATCTTCCCTTTTCGGCGACGACTCCTTACCAGAACACGATTGCAGCTCCGCAACAAGCGCCATTCCCCGGAAGCCAGGAGATGGAACGCCGCATCAAGAGCCTGGTGCGGTGGAACGCGCTGGCCATGGTGGTGCGCGCCAACAAGATTCAGGAAGGCATTGGCGGCCACATCTCGACGTTTGCTTCGGCGGCNNCAGGGCCACGCGGCGCCGGGGATTTATGCTCGCGCCTATCTTGAGGGCCGCATTCCGAAAGAGAAGCTGGAGAATTTTCGGCGCGAGTTGAAGCCGGGAGGTGGGCTGAGTTCGTATCCGCACCCGTGGCTGATGCCGAATTTCTGGGAGTTTCCCACGGTTTCGATGGGCTTGGGGCCGATTCAGGCGATCTATCACGCACGCTTTATCCGCTACCTGGAGAATCGCGGGCTGAAGCAGTCGCGCGGCGGCAAGGTGTGGGCGTTTCTGGGCGACGGCGAAATGGACGAACCGGAGTCGCTCGGATCGATCACGCTGGCGTCGCGGGAGAATCTGGACAACTTGATTTTCGTGGTGAATTGCAACCTGCAGCGGCTCGATGGGCCGGTGCGGGGCAATGGAAAGATCATTCAGGAACTCGAGGCTATCTTCCGCGGCGCAGGATGGAATGTCATCAAAGTCATCTGGGGCACGGATTGGGACAGCTTGATTCGCGCTGACCGCGACGGGCTGCTGGTCCGGCGCCTGGGAGAAGTCAGCGACGGGCAGTACCAGAAATATTTCGTGGAGAGCGGAGCCTACTTCCGCCAGAACCTGTTCGGCACGGACCCGCGGCTACTTAAGATGGTGGAGCACCTTTCCGACGAGCAACTGGCGCGCATGCGNNCTGGGCGGGCACGATCCGATCAAGGTGCATGCGGCCTACCGGGCCGCGGTCGACCATACCGGGTCTCCGACGATCATCCTGGCTAAGACCATCAAAGGGTACGGCCTGGGCGAAGCGGGCGAAGGCAAAAACATCACGCACCAGCAAAAGAAGCTGAATGAAGATGAGTTGGAACTGTTCCGTTCGCGATTTGGGATTCCGATTCCGGATGAAGAACTGCACAACGCGCCCTTTTACCGGCCGTCCGATGACAGCGCCGAAATCAAGTACATGCAGGCCCGGCGGCAGCAGCTTGGCGGATACATGCC
>PMHI01000769.1:0-3640 GCA_003156615.1 Acidobacteriaceae bacterium
CGACCCATCCCATCTCGGAAATCGCGGGCCAGAGCATCCTCATGTCCGCCTTACTTGCCACCGCGCCCGCACTCGAAGTTTAGAGCGACCAGATCGAACTGGCCAAGGCCCGGTCTGTGACTTTGGCGTGGGTTCGCGAGAAGATCCCCTTCGAGGTCACACCATCTTTNNCTCGCGAACCAGCCAGCCCTTCACGAGCAGCTAGGACGAGGAAGGGCAAGAAACCATTTGCGCTGCCCCGCTTCTTCCAGCTAACGTGCCTTGTGAGGAAAGCCGCCATCCAAGTTGCCATCCAGGGAGAACTCGGATCCTTCAGCCAAGAAGCTGCCGAGCGCATGCTGCCCGGCTGCACGGTCGTCCCCTGCGCTCGATCCGCCGAAGTGTTCGACCGCGTCGAGCGCGGATCGGTCGCCGCCGCCGTCATCCCCATCGAAAACTCGCTGGCCGGCACGGTCGCTGAGCACGCCGATCTTCTGGTCACGCATGAAGTTTTCATTCAAGGCGAATTCCTGCTCCGCATCGTGCACAACCTGATTGCTGCGCCCGGCGTGAAGCTCAAGGCGCTGCGCAAAGCGTTCTCGCACCCGGTTGCTCTCGACCAGTGCCGCGACTTCTTCCGCCACCACCCCCGCATCGAGCCNNCCGCCGCCGGCATCGCCAGCCGCCGCGCCGCTCGCGAATATTCCGGCAACATTCTTGAGGCCGGCATCGAAGACGACAAACGCAACTTCACCCGCTTCTTCCTGATTCGCAAGTCGACGGGGAAAGGGGGAATCGACGCCCGGCAAAAGGGAAGCGCCGCGCCCCGCTACCAGCGCCTCATCCCCCGCGGCGCCAACAAGACTTCGATCGCGTTCAAGGTAAAGAACCTGCCCGGAGCGCTGTTCAAGTCGCTCAGCGTCTTCGCTCTGCGCGACATCAGCCTCAGCAAGATCGAGTCGCGCCCCATGCGCGGACGCCCCTGGGAATACGTCTTCTACGTTGACTTCCTTCGCGGCGACGACGAACCTGCCCGCAACGCCCTCCGCCATCTGGGCGAGGTCGCGGAGTTCGTTAAAATCCTCGGAGTCTATCGGACTGCAAAGCTCGTCGAAGCCCCTCGTCATTAACCTTTGTAATAATGCGGAGGGATCCTCCGCGTTAGCTGCTGCACCTTTGATATAGTGCGAACGAACCGCCGCAGGAATAGAATTTAGCCTTGCGGAGAACTACCGGGAAGCCTGAAACCTTTCCGCCGCCGCATCATCTAAAGCTTGAGTCAGTTACACTCAAGGAGAGCCAATGGCCCAGCAACCGCTTTCCGAGCAAGCTCCTAAGCATCGGGAAACAAATGACGTACGGGCTTTGCCCGTACTACCTGTGCGCGATACCGTTCTGTTTCCGCACGCCGTCCTGCCCCTTACCGTAGGCCGGGAGAGTTCCGTCCAACTCATTAATTCCCTGGGAGAAGACAAAACCATCGTGGTGGTGGCGCAGCGTGAGGCGCGTGTCGATAGCCCCCAGGCCAGCGATCTGTATACCGTCGGCACGTCCGCGGTCGTCCACAAAGTCGTCAAGATGCCCAACCAGAGCCTCTTTGTGTTTGCGGAAGGGCTCGAGCGAGTGCGCCTGGGCGAGTTCACCCAATTAGCTCCATTCATGCGCGCGAAGGTTTCGCCTATTCCAGAAGCTACACAACCGGACAGTTCCGAAATCGAAGCCCTGCAGCGCAACGTGCTCACGCTGTTCCAGCAGATTGTCTCCGGTTCGCCCACGCTTTCCGACGAGCTTTCCACGGTGGCCTTGAACATCGACGAACCGGGCCGCCTGGTGGATTTCATCGCCTCGTCTTTGCCCTCGCTCTCCACGCCCGACAAGCAGGACACGCTCGAGACTCTCGACATTCGGGTGCGCCTGGAGAAGATCAACCAGCATCTGGCCAAGGAACTCGAAGTCCAGCAACTGCGCAACAAGATCCAGAGCGAAGTGCAGGATCGCGTACAGCAGACCCAGCGCGAGTATTACCTGCGCGAACAAATGAAGGCCATCCAGAAAGAACTGGGCGAGCAGGATGAAGGCCAGCGCGACGTCGAAGACCTGAAGAAGAAGATCGACGACGCCGGCATGCCGGATGAGGTAAAGAAAGAAGCCCTCAAGGAGTTGGGCCGCCTCTCGCGCATGTCTCCCATGGCGGCTGATTACTCACTCACGCGCAACTACGTCGAGTGGCTGGCCATATTGCCCTGGGCCAAGACTTCCGGCCAGGAGATTGANNTCCGTCCGCCGCCTGAAGCCGAGCATGAAGGGCCCGATCCTCTGCTTCGTCGGACCTCCTGGCGTAGGCAAGACTTCGCTCGGCAAGTCCATTGCGCGTGCGCTCGGTCGCAAGTTCGTGCGGCTCTCGCTCGGTGGNNGCCGAAACCAAAGATCCCGTTTTCATGCTCGACGAAATCGATAAGGTCGGCCGCGACTTCCGTGGCGATCCCGCTTCAGCTCTGCTCGAAGCGCTCGATCCCGAACAGAACTCGACCTTCCGCGACAACTATCTCGACGTCACTTTCGACTTGTCGAAGGTCCTTTTCATCACCACCGCGAACATGCTCGACCCCATTGCGGAGCCGCTGCGCGATCGCATGGAGATCATCGAACTGCAGGGCTACAGCGAAGAAGAGAAGCTGCACATTGCATTCCGTTATCTCGTTCCGCGGCAGGTGGAAGAGAACGGCATCACCGCCGAGCAGATCGAATTTCCCGAGGCCGCCTTGCGCTATGTGATTCGTCACTATACGCGCGAGGCCGGCGTGCGCAGCCTCGAGCGCACCATCGGAACCATCTGTCGCAAACAAGCGCGGCGGCTGGCCGAAGGCAAGACCGAAAAGCTTGTCGTCACGCAGGAAATCATTCAGGAATTCCTGGGTGGCATCAAGATCCGCACCGAAGGTGAAATCGAAGAGCGCACCGAGCGCCCTGGCGTGGCCGTGGGCTTGGCCTGGACACCCTCGGGCGGCGACGTGCTATTCGTCGAAGCCAATGCCATGAAAGGTAAAGGTGGATTCACCATGACCGGCCAGATCGGCCAGGTCATGCAGGAATCCATGCAGGCAGCGCTGACCTGGGTGCGCTCCAATGCCGCCCAGCTCGGCATCCCCGAAGACTTCTTTGCCGACCACGACATTCACATGCACGTACCGGCGGGTGCGATTCCAAAGGATGGTCCTTCGGCAGGCGTGACCATGGCCACGACGCTGGTGTCTCTGCTGACAGGGCACCGCATCCGTCCGCTGCTGGCGATGACGGGTGAGATCACGCTCAGCGGCAACGTGCTTCCGGTGGGAGGCATTAAAGAGAAAGTGCTTGCCGCCAAGCGCGCCGGAGTGACGGACGTGATTCTGCCGGCGGAAAACAAGATGAACGTTGAGGAAGACCTGACGCCGGAGCAGTTGGCGAACCTGAGCGTGCACTATGTGAAGACGATCGAGGAAGCGCTGCGCTTCTCGCTGCCGGAGGTAGTGCAGTCTGTGGCGGCGAAGGTGCTGACGCCGACGCACGAGGACGTTCACCACAAAGTGCTGGCGCAGGCTTGAGGCGAGAGCTGGTTGCCAGTTTCCCCTATCCAGTTGCCAGTCCTTGCGGGCTGGCAATTTTTTTGGTGCAGAGTGGC
>PMHI01000769.1:3656-19502 GCA_003156615.1 Acidobacteriaceae bacterium
GTCGCTCGCAACTGCTTCCCGCCTCACTGGCTCAACCGAATGGCCAACTGACGCTCGGGCTGCGTCATCTGGCTCCACAATTTCTGCAGATCGTCCTGCAGCGCCTGATTGTCGGGCTCTTTGTGCAGAGCCAGCGCGAACCAGCGATAAGCCGTCGGCAAGTCCCGTGGCGCGCAAGTTCCCGCCGAATAAAGTCCACCCAAAGAAATCATCGCCTTCACATTGGACTGTTCCCCCGCCTGCTTCAGCATCTGCAGCCCGTGATCGCAGTCCTGCCTTACTCCACGTCCATAAATGTAGCGTTCTGCCTCGGTCACGGAATCAACAGCTTTCGCCGGCGCAAGCTTGGCCGCCGCAGGCTTGCGCGCGACTGCTCTCTGCCCAGGACTCGCCTCCGCCGCAGGTGATTGCTCGTCGGAACCAGAACCCGCAGCCTGTGCCCCTGACGCCGGCGCACTCGAATCAGCCGCGTTGCTTTGCGGAGCACTCTGCGGAGCATTCTGCTGATCAGCGCTCTCGGAGGTGCTCTGTGTCGCAGGGCTCTCGGAAGGCGCGGCTTGCGAAGGAGTCTGCGATGGAGTCGTCTGCGCCGCAGGCGTTTCTTCCGGACTCGCCGCCGCGCTCGCGGCCGGAGCCACTCCAGCGCCGCTTGCGCCAGCCTGCGGGGTTGGTGTCGTTGCGGGCGTCCCTCCCGAATCCGCACCACTCTGCGCCGAATCCGGCGCTGGCGTAGTCGCGGCAGTCGGCTTCTTATCGCCCGCGTTCAGCCAGTCGAAGCCCCCTTGCTTCCAGTGCAGGTAGCCGAATCCCACCGCCAACGCCAGCGCGACCACAACCAAAATCAACTTGCCCGCGCCCCGCCGGGGTTCTTCCTCATCCTCGAGAAGATAGTCCACATTCGACGACGGCCGCAGCGTATCGCGCCCGGCATCAGCCTGGGCGCCAGGAATACGATCGCTACGGAGTCCGGTACGCCCCGTACCCGATTGGCCGGCGGGCGTATTCAAGCCAAGAAAGGAATGCCCTGTGATCACCGGTCCCGTGCTCGCACCAGGATCCGGCCCAGGATCGGACGCAACCAGAGCCGCCCCGCACATTCCGCAAAAGCGGTTGGCCTCGGCATTCTCATTGCCGCATCGTCGGCAGCGCAAGCTCCCTCCTAACGTACTCAGTCTTCTAGCTTAACTCCCCCGCCCCGAGTCCCGCGAGTACGATGCAGATTCCTCGCGTGGGGCATACATTGCCTTCGGCAACCTCCGGGCAAACCCTGTCCAATGCTTTTGACTTTGATGAGCCGGCAGCACTCGAAAACAGCTCTGCTCCGGCTCAACCAACCGGGAAGGACCCGATTTCTTGTTTCTCACTGCTTAATTCAGAGGCGCACCAGACGGGTCCGTCAGGGCAATCAATTTGCCCACCGGATATTCTTCCTGCGTAAGCGGAATCTCGGGCTCGGAGTTCAGAATAGTCACCACGTCGCCGCTGTGTACTCCGCGCAACAGCAAGCGATCCCCCTCGACTCGCACCACTCGATACTTCTCGTCGAAAACTGACATTGCAGTCTTTTCCGCCTGCTGATTAGATGCCAGCTTCTCCATCCTCGATACTATCGAACCCATATCCCCCCAGTCGAACGTTCCAAAACAGAACCACGCTCGCAACCGTCCTGATTCGTCCAACCTGACCGCTAATCCCCCCGACCCTGCCGCCCCACCGGAGCCCTCACCAAGACTTTCCCGCACTCCAGGCAAGCTGCCAGCGCGCGTGGCGTAATCAACCCGCATGCCGGACACATTCTTTGCGATGCGTATCCTGCCATCTCGGGCTTCATCCGCCGCATCCTATAAGCCACCACCACCGCGAACACCACCAGCAGCGCCGCGGCGCAAATCCCGATTGCGTTCATCACAGCGCCTTCTCTCGATTCCCGATCCTCCGCGCGCCCGCCTACATGCCCTTGTAAGGCTCATAGAGAGCCTCCGGCAGCTCCGGCTTCTTCGCGTAAGGCTTATAGGGTGTCTCGGCCACCACCGGCTTACCGCCGTATGGTTTATAAGGAACCTCCGGCAGCGGAGGCTGTTTGGCACGCTCCGAGTCCGGTACAGCTCCGGGATAGGCCACCGGCGGTTCGTCAGATTCATCAGCGGAGCGAGACGTTTTCCACATCATAGGACTCCTGGACGATCTACCCTAAACACATGATGCGCCCCTCCCGCGCCACCAAGCTGTTCACAATTGCTCGCTTCTACAACATAATCTCCTCGTGTGGAGCGGAGACTTCTGTCCGCCGCCTTTGACTCTGATTTACTCGCCCGGATGGGCCCAGCTCGTCATGCAATCAAGCAAAGCGAAAGCCTGCCCAGAGGCAGCCGAAGAGGATCTTGGTGGTTGCCGGCAGGGGCAACACTGCCGGGGCAAGAACGAAGAGCCTTCGCTTCGCTCGGGATTGACAGCGATGTCTGAGCCGATGCTGAGACGCTCTAGCCCGCGCCAGCGGCCGCGTGCGCCTTCTGCAACAATCGCCTCGCCTGCGAAATCAGCTCCGCGACTTCAAACGGTTTCACCAGGTAGGGCACGTTGTTTTCTCGCAGGAACGCCCGCTCATCGCCCTGCTCTACGCCATGGGAGAAAGTAAACAGTACGTGCCTTTCCATGACGGAGCAGTTCTGTTTTAGCCAGAGGTAGGCTTCCTTCGCGTTCCAGTCCGCCGGCATTTTGCCGCTCATAATCACCGCATCGAACGGCTCGGAGAGCAACCGCGTCTTGACATCTTCGCTCCTGGTCGCCGTCACCACGTTGGCCCCCGCGCCGGTCAGCACGTCGCGCTCGAACTCCAGTACGGCCTCTTCTTCCTCCACCAGTAGCACTCGGCCCTGAATAGCGCCTTCACGCCTCGGTAGAGCAAGCGGGGCCGCCTCCGGCACCGCCCCCGCAACCACAGCCATCGGAAGCCGCACTTCGATCACCGCTCCGCCCTCGGAAGCATTGTGGGCTGTGATGTCGCCGCCATGCTCCTTCACGATCCCATAGCAGATGCTCAAGCCCAGTCCCGTTCCCTTCCCAACATTCTTCGTGGTGTAGAAGGGATCGAAAATTCTCTTGGGATCCTTAATCCCGGGGCCGTCGTCGGCAAACTGCGCGCACACGTCGCCCTTCTCGTAATAAACGCGGATCTTCAGCTTCCCCGACCGCCCCTTCTCCAGCACCGCGTCCACCGCATTGTTGATGATGTTCAGAAATACTTGCTCCAATTGGTGCGGATCGGCCACCACCANNGCCTCCGCCCCCAGATCTTTTTCCACCACGATGTTGTTGATCTTGAGATCGTAATCGCGCAGGGCCAGCGTTTCTTCGAGCACCTTGCGGATGTCTACCTCCGACCGTTCCGGCTTCCTTTGCCGCGCGAACGAAAGCAGATTCTGCACCACCCGGTGCGTGCGCTGGGCCTGTTTGAACATCTTGGCTACATAGTCCTGCGCCCGCTCATTCAATCCTTCACTCTCCAGCAACTGCGCGTATCCGAGAATCGCGGTCAGCGGATTGTTCAACTCATGCGCCACGCCGGCAATCAACTGTCCCACTGCCGACATCTTCTCGCTCTGCAAAAGTTGTTCCTGCGTGCGCCGCAGATCTTCATAAGCCTTGCAGGTTTCTTCGTAAAGGCGAACTTTCTCAATCGTTGTGGCCAACTGCCGGCTGATCGCCACCATCAGATTCTCTTCCCCGCTGGAGTATTCGTACTCCGCCTGGCTGCGCAGTCCCATCATGCCGATCGGACTGTCCTTGCCCCNNACTTCGGCGCGCGACCGCATCACGAGATCTCCGAAGCCCTCCGCAAAACTGATCTCCGCCGGCCGCGACTTGTCACGGCTGCGTGGTCCCCACGCCGCTCGTCGCCGATAGGTCGGGCCATCCGAGTCCGAAAGGTACACCGCTCCACTCTCCGCTCCAAACAACGAAACCACCTGCCGCAGCGTCAGGTTCAGAATTTCATCCAGATCGAAAGACTGCGTCGCCACCACCGCCATCGCATTCAGCGCATTCAATTCGCGGTTGCGCCGCCGCATCTCGTCTTCCGCGCGCCGTTTTTCCGTTACGTCCAGAACAAAACCTTGAAACCTTTCGATTTTCCCCGCCGCATCCCGTGTGGCGAAACTGCTTTCCGCCGCCAGCAGAAGCGTTCCATTCTTGCGCCGCATCGTCACTTCGAAGTTGCGGACATAATTGTGCTGATCGATCCCCCTGCGGAAAGCATCCCGCTCCCCCGCATCGACCCGAATATCCTTGTCCAGATTCAGAGTCAGCAACTCCTCCCGCTTTTCATACCCCAGCATGTGCACGAACGCATCGTTGCAGTCGAGCAGATTCCCGCCGGGCGTGGCCACATACACGCCTTCCTGCACCTGCTCGAACAGCAAACGGTATTTTTCTTCCGCCGAACGCCGCTCCGTAATGTCGCGGACGATATGGATCGTCCCCTTCTGCGTGCTTGCTTGTTCCGTATAGGAAGAAGTGGAGACCATCGAGAATCCCCCGAAGCAGGGGTCGGGGCCTTCGCTGATTTCCTCGTCCCCGCGCGCGCAATAAGGACATCCCGTCCACTCGCCCAGCCCGTGCGGCAATACCAATTCGCAGGTGTTGCCGATCACGTCTGCCGACGACAGCTCCACCTGCTCCAGCAGGATCTGGTTGGCCTTGATGATGCGGAATTCCGCATCGTGCGCCAGGATAATGTCGTGCACCGAATCAAACGTGTTCCGCCACTGCCGTTGCGAGCGCAGGGCTTGCTCGAGCAATCGAAAATTCTCAATCGCGATCCCCAAGTGCCGTCCGCAACTTTCCAGAAACTCCAGTTCTTCGGCGGTCAGCCTTCTCGCCGGAACATTGCCCAGAACCAGCAANNGCTCGAGCATCCGCGACAGGCTTTCCGTCAACTCCGCACAACCGGCTTCGCGCAAAAAGTCCGGCGAGACCCCCACCGCATGTGTCGCCACCAGGCTCCCACCCTCAATCAAGCGGAACCACGCCGCTTTGCTCCCGGCGATCTCCCGTAATTCTCCGAGAGCATCTTCCATCATGCCGCCCTGCTGTTGAGCCAGCACAATGCTCTCCGTCAACGCCTGCAACACCCGCAATCGCCGGCCACGCGCGCGTGCTTCGCCAAATACAACCAGCAGCATGCTCAGTCCCAGCAGCACGTCTGCCGTCACAAAATTTCTCGCCGGAATCTGGCTCGTGAACAGCCGCCAACTCAGGTGCTGCACCAACAGGCAGCTTGCCAGCAGCCACGCCCGCAGTTCCCAACGTCCCCGGCGGGCGCGCAACAAGGCTATGGCTGCGGTCAGGAGAATGATTCGGTAGGAAACCTCCAGAGCGACGCGCAAGGTCAGCGAGCCAGGCCACAGCAGCACTCGAGCCACAGCAAATCCCGCCACGCTCAACGTGATTGCAGCCAGCGGCACCAGCAGATTCCGCTCGCGGATATAGACAAAGACCGCGCCGGCAAACAGTCCCATCGCAACCACGAACGCCGCTTGTTCCACCGCTGGAACATAGCGCTCGGCGATCCCCATCCCGGTCCCGTGCCAGCCCGCCAGCCGTGAACCTGCCAGCAACGCCCACCCCGCCGTCCAAAGCAGAAGATACCGCTCCCTTAGCGCCGATAGCACCAGCAGCGACGCTCCCAGCACGAGCAGCAGCGCCCACTCCTCGGCCTTCAGCCCGGCGAGCGCCGGCTGTGCGGTGCTGTTCCAAAGGGACCAGAGGGAATCGTTCATCTTATTTCAATGGTCATCCTGAGCACGCGTTCTTTGCGCAGCGATGGATCTTGGCGAGCCGCTGCCCCTTTTGTTATTCCGAACCGGGCGGCAAGTCCGGTGAGGAACCTGCTTCTGCGATCGCGCGTCTGGCTCGCTTCCTTNNACGGTCGCCGAGTATACTGACAGTGGCTCTATGTCCGACCGAATTCTCGTAGTCGATGACGAAGAGGCAATCCGCGAGATTGTCTGCGCCATCCTGGCCACCGCCGGCTATACCTGGAAGCAAGCCAGTTCCGGCATGGAAGCCCTCGCGCTGCTCGATTCCGGCGAGGAATTCGAACTCATGCTTTCCGACCTGATGATGGCCGACCTCGACGGTATCGGCCTGCTCGAACGCACCAAGGAAAGGTTTCCCGACATGCCGGTGGTGATGGTCACCGCCGTCCACGACATTTCCGTCGCCCTCGCCGCCATCCGCAACGGCGCCCACGATTATCTCCTTAAGCCGTTCGAACGCGAACAGTTGCTCAACACCGTGGGCCGGGCTCTCGAACATCGCCGCCTCAAAGCGGAAAACCGCAACTACCAGACTAATCTGGAGTCTCTGGTGAAAGCCCGCACCGATCAGCTTCAGACTGCCATGGCCGAACTGAAGCGCTCCTACGACATCACCCTGGAGGCTTTAGGCGACGCGCTCGACCTTAAAGACGCCGAGACGCAAGGGCACTCCCGGCGTGTCACTGCTTTTACTATTTTGATTGCTCGCACCATGGGCGTGCCCGCCGAGCAGATCGACGTGATTGCCCGCGGCGCTTTTCTCCACGACATTGGGAAGATGGCAATCCCCGATCACATCCTGCTCAAACCCGGAAAGCTGGATGAGCAGGAAAAACTCATCATGCGCGAGCATTGCTATCGCGGCTACCAGATGCTCAAAAAGATCCCGTTCCTCGTGGATGCCTGTGAGATCGTTTACTCCCACCAGGAACACTTCGACGGTTCCGGCTATCCCCGTAAGCTGAAAGGCAAGGAAATACCGCTCGGCGCGCGGATCTTCTCGGTCGCCGATACCCTCGACGCCATCATTTCCGACCGCCCCTATCGCCCGGCCCGGCCGCTCGCTGAAGCTCGCAAGGAAATCCTGGCCTGGAAAGGCCGCCAGTTTGATCCCGACGTGGTCGACGTCTTCATAACGATACCCGACGAGATCTTCGAGGATCTCCGCCGCGAGATCAACTCCCAGGCCTTCCCCTTCACCTACTCCGCCAGCGCCAAGGGCTGATCAGTAATTTTCAAGCACACCAGGAAGCTCGGTATTACAGCCTCGACCAGGGCGCGATTTCAGTCGTGCGGTGAGGTCGAGAGAATGATTGCGGCTTCCGCCGCTCGGGTGAGCTCTCGATTCTGCCCGCGTCTTCGCAAACCCTTTTCCACTCCCCCCGCGCTCTCGAAGTCACAGCGACTCGGCGTTCCAACTGGTGGTGAATCCATCCCTCAACTTACAATCAAGGAAAACTCTACCCACCTTGGAGGCACTCATGAAATCCGCGCTTGCTCTTCTGGTGCTCTCGATCCTCACCACCGCTTCCTTTGCCCAGGAGCATCCCGCCGTCACCGCACTCCCCAACTCCGTCTACATCGGCGCCGACGGCAAATTTGAATCCGCTCCCGACACCGCCGTGATCCGGTTCAACATCTCCGTCCAGGACGACACCGCTCAAACCGCCTACGAGCACGCCTCCAGAAGCGCCGAGCAGGTCCGCCAGGTCCTTCGCGCCAACGGCATCGAGCCCAAAGCCGCCAACATCGGATTCTTCTCCGTGCAGCCCGTCTACGAATGGAAGCCGAAACAAAAAGTCATCGCCTACCGCGTCACCACCGACGTCACTCTCAAGCTCAAGGACTTCACCAAGATTGGCCCCATCACCCAGCAACTAGCCGACGCCAACGTCAGCGAAACCCAAACCCTGAACTACACTCTCGAAAATATCGACGAAGCCAAAAACAAAGCCGTCGAAGACGCCTACCGCCGCGCCCGCAACTCCGCTGACGCCATCGCCCACGCCAGCGGCCGCACCCTCGGAGAACTTTCCTACGCCTCCGTCGATACTTTCGAAAACCAGCGCATCCCGGTCCCGCGTCTGGCCCGCGCTATGGCCGCCAAGTCAGAGGCCACTGCAGCCCCGACCGAAGAATTCACTCCGCAAAACGTGACCGTGACAGCCCACGTGAACGCGCTATTTAATTTGAAATGAGAGGTAAGAGGACAGCTGAGAGGAAGCAATGCCTGTGTGGAGCGGGCACTCCTGCCCGCCGCTTTGGACGTTATTGTTGAGTTGTTCCTGCCTTTGCCTTTTGCCCCAAGCCCTACGGCGTAGCCTTCGCCATGGCAATCCGTGTCGCATCCACCGTGATCGGCCGCTGAATCTCCATCTCAATCGACGTTCCCACATCCAGCTTGACATCGTTGCCCCGCTTCAACAGCGCCCACGCGATGCCCGCCGCCGCTCCCGCTCCCGCCCCCACCCGCGCTCCGTTCAGCCCTCCGGTGGCCACCCCTCCAGCCGTCGCCCCTCCAATGGTTCCATAGGTGCCGGCCTTGGCTGCGTCTTCGATCCTTTTCCCAGTATCCTTATCCTGCTGAATCGTCCCTTCCGAATCCTTCACCGATTTATCGTTCGCCCCAGGCGTATTCTCCACCGACGCCGGCAGCATCACCGTATATCCGCTGGGAAAGATGATGGATGTAAAGTGCATCAGGATCTCCGCCCGCCCGTGCCCGTGTCCGGCGCGCTCCACGTTCGCAATCGTCCCCTGAACGTAGGAACCCGCGGGAACAACCACGTGATTATCCATGACAAACGGAAACGCTGTGGTGGCGTAAACTGCATCGCCGTCGCGCGCGTTCTTGGTCGAGATGGCCTGCGCCAGAGACAAAGGAATCTTCGTCCCCGCCGGAATCGTTATTACCTTCAGATCGGAAGCCGCAGCCGTCGCGGGACTCGGCGCCACCACCGCCGCCGAACTAGCAGCCGCACTATCCGGCTTCTGCACATCCGCCGCTTGTCCCAACGCGATCCCAGAAATCAGAAGAACCGTCAAAAGCCCGCGCATAGGAACCTCCAAATCTCAGCCTATCAGCCCGAGAATACCACGCAACTCGGCACCTACGATGCAAATCCACCCTCGCCGAGATGCCTTGCTCCTCGACCTCTGTCTGCGTCCTCCGTTAAAGCTCTCAGCCCATACCACAGGGATGCCGACTACCTAATAAATCAAATATTTCTTCCTAACCAACTCGAATTTCTCCAGCTTTTCCTGCCAATCCTGCGCTATCCGCCGCGGATCCTCCCCCGCCACCAGTCCATCGTAAGCCGCCTGATTCACCAACAACTCCGTCATTCGCTCCATCTTGAAATCCCCGGGATAGAGCTTCCTCAAGGCCGCAGCCAATTCAATCCCCAACTCCGGTGCATCCAGCGCATTGCGCTCCGTCAGAACCAGATTCACGCCCTCACACTTCAACCCGCTATAAACCGAAGCCGTAGGCGTGAAGGTCACGGGCACAAATCTGACTCCGGCAATCCCGCGCCCATTCAAATAACCCGACAGTTCCCGGCTCTTCATCCAAGGCGCGCCCACCACTTCAAACGGAGTATCCGTCCCCCGCCCCACAGAAACATTCGTCCCTTCAATCAAACCCACTCCGGGATAAAGCGCTGCTTCGGTCACGCTCCGCAAATTTGGCGAAGGATTCACCCACGCAAGCCCCGTCGAATCAAACCAGTCCCCGCGCTGCCAGCCCTCCATCGGAACCACCGTCAACTTCGCATTGATATTCCGTTCCGCGTTGAACATCTTCGCCAGCTCGCCCAAAGTCATGCCATGCCGCACCGCTACAGTCCAGTAATTCGTAAATCTCTCCTGTCCCCTATCCCCTACCGGACCCTGCACGAACGATCCCGTAATCGGATCAGGCCGGTCCAGCACAATCATCTCAACCCCCGCAGCAGCAGCCGCTTCCAGGAAATACCCGAGCGTTGTCTCGTAGGTAAAAAATGGCACGCCCGCATCCTGAATATCGAAAACCACTGCGTCCAGCGACTTCATTACATCCGCCGCCGGTCTTCGCGCCGCATCCGTCCCGCCATACACGCTATAGACCGGAACCCCGGTAGTCGCATCCTTCGAATTACCAATATTTGTCGTATCCAGCGCGCCCGTAACCCCGTGCTCCGGACTGAAAATCACCTGGAGCGTTACTCCCGGAGCCTGCGCCAGGACATCAATTGTCCGGCGCCCGTCCCCATCCACTCCCGTCTGATTCGTCACCAACCCGATCCGCCTGTTGCGTCCGGCTACCTGCAGCGCCTCAAATCCATGCCCCTCCAGAACATCAATCCCATTCTTCACGCTGCCATTGCGCACGCTCATGCGCCGCGCCGCGCTCAGCGCCTCGTTGTAGCCGGTAATGCTCTCCCAGCGCAGCGCTTCTTTCTCGCTGGTCGCGAGCGGCAGCGCCGCCGCCACCGCCGTAGCCACTTTCGACCGCAAAGCAATCGCGGTCCCTTTACCCCGCGGATGCACCGCATTGGTCAGCAGAATGATGTAAGTCCGTGTAGTCGGATCGATCCATATCGATGTTCCCGTCCACCCCGTATGCCCAAAGCTTCCCACCGGCAGCAAATCCCCGCGGTTCGACGAAAACGGAGAATCTATGTCCCACCCAAACCCGCGCAGCACGGGGGCCGACGGCGGCTGCTCCGGCCGCGTCATCTTCTCGACCGACAAAGCCGACAAAATCCCATCGCCCCCGTTCAGCAAAGCCTGAGCGAATTTCGCCAGATCATCCCCTGTGGAAAACAGCCCCGCATGCCCCGCCACGCCGCCCATCCGCCGCGCCGTAGGGTCATGCACTACCCCCAGCAGCATGTGCCCATTCTCGTCATACTGCGTCGGAGCGATCTTCGCCCGCCACGCCGTCGGAGGCACAAACCGCGTCCGCATCATCTTCAGCGGCACAAAAATATGCTGCACCGCGTACTCATCCAAAGACTCACCCGTTACCTGCTCCACCAGCGCACCCAGCACAATAAAATTGATATCGCTGTAGGAAAACTTCGACCCCGGCGCATCCTGCGGCGTCTCCGCAAATGCCATCCGATACGCCGTCTGTTTCCCCTCCCACACCGTCTTCAAGTCCAGATCCGGCGCCAGCCCGGAGTAGTGCGTCAGCAATTGCCGCACCGTGATGTCCTCTTTCCCATTCTGCGCAAACTCCGGCAAATACTTCGCCACCGGATCGTTCAGCCGCACCTTGCCCTGCTCCACCAATCGCATCACAGCCGTAGTCGTAGCAATCACTTTGGTCAGTGAGGCTAGATCAAACACCGTATCCAAAGTCATCCCTTCGCGCTGCGGCTCCAAAGCCCGCAACCCATAGGCCTTCCGGTAGACAACCTGCCCGTCATGCCCGACGATCAAGACAGCTCCAGGGATCTGCCCTTCGGAAATCGCCTGCTGAATCACAGCATCCACCGCCGCGAGTGCCACCCCATGTGCGGGGACAGCCGCCCTCGGCTGGCCGTCCGTGCGCAGCCCGGAAGTCTCTCCCGCGCCACTGCTTCCGGCAGCCTGGCCGGTCGCCCTCAGAATGCAAGCCAGCAACATGGCGATCGCGAGCATCACTCGGCGCGATCTTCGCGAAAAGAAGTCCGCCGGGTCCAGCGAGTTTGATTGAAAAGGAAGGATGCTCTGACTCTACACAACTCCAACCGCATGACTCAAGAAACTCAAGTAAGGGAGTGCCCCTTATGCCATATCATGGATTCCTCGATGTCCGCCCCACATCTCTCATCGCCCCCGCTCGAGACCTTCGAGCAGCAAGACAAAGTCTTCGCCCGAGCCTTCTCCATTTTGCAAGCGGCCATCCCCCAACGTGCCTTTCCCGCCGCCGAGGTAGCGATCACTCACCGCGGACGCCTGATAGCCCTAAAAGCGCTGGGCCGCTTCACCTACGAACCCAACTCGCCGCCAGCCACTCCCACCACGCTCTTCGACCTCGCCTCCCTCACCAAGGCTGTGGCAACGACAACGATGGCAATGCTTCTCTACGAACGCGGCCTCCTGGATCTCGACGTCCCGGTTTCCGCCATCGTCCGCGAATTCATTCAAGACCCCGCAAGAGATCCCCGCCGCCACGACGTAACCCTTCGCATGTTACTGGCCCACTCCTCGGGTCTGCCCGCCTACGAAAAGTTATTCCTCAAAACCCGCACTCGCGCCGAACTCCTCGAAGCCGCCTTCACCACCCCGCTGGCCACAAACCCCGCCACCCGCGCCGACTACAGCGACATCGGATTCATCATCCTCGGCATCGCCCTCGAGCGCCTCGCCGACGAATCCCTCGACCGCTTCTGCCAGCGCGAAGTCTTCGCCCCCCTAGCCATGGCCAGCACAACCTTCAATCCCCCGATCGAACTCCGCGCCCAGATTCCTCCGACCGCCGACGAACGAGACAAATCGTGTGGCGCGGGCACTCCGGCCCAGGAAATGCCGGCAGCGCAAACACCGTCTAGCGGAAGCCAGCAACCGGGCCGCGGCGGGTTGCGCGCAAGGCTAATCCAGGGCGAAGTCCAGGACGAAAACGCCAGCATCCTAGGGGGAGTAGCCGCCCACGCCGGACTTTTCTCCACCGCCGCCGACCTCGCCAAATTCGCTCACGCCCTGCTCAACTCCGGACGCGCCATCCTCCGCCCCGAAACCGTAGCTCTGTTCACCCGCCGCGAACCCGCGCCCCTCGGTACATCCCGTGCTCTCGGTTGGGACACCCCCTCTACCCCGTCGCAGTCCGGAAAATATTTTTCACCAAACTCGTTCGGCCACCTCGGCTACACCGGGACCTCTCTCTGGATGGATCCCACCCGCCAACTCTCGATCACTCTACTCACCAACCGCACCTGGCCCGACTGCTCGAATGATGCCATAAAACAAGTCCGCCCCAAATTTCACGACGCAGTGATCGAAGCGCTGAAGGACGAAGGATGAAGGATGAAGGATGAATGACGAACACATCCTGTTGAAGCACTACCTGGGTAGAGCGGGCACTCGCGCCCGCTGCTTTTGAGGTTGCTCTTGTTCTTGCCTTTGCTCTCCTTCGCTACCTCAGTCCGCCTCGCGAAAAGCGGCTAAAATGAACCGAGCGCTCCAATCCCGAAGGACTTCCAACTTGAAACGCGAACCATCCACTCTTCGCCGCCTCCGCACCGAACAGTCCAACCACGCCGCCGACGACCTAGACCGCAAATCCTCCCTCGAAATCGCCAAACTCATCAACGCTGAAGATGCCACCGTCGCCCTGGCCGTAACCCGCGCTCTACCCCAAATCGCCCGCGCCATCGATCAAGTCTCCGCCGCTCTCCACCGCGGCGGACGCCTCATCTACGTCGGCGCCGGAACCAGCGGCCGCATCGCTGCCCTTGACGCCGTAGAGTGCCAGCCCACCTTCAACACCGATCGCGTCCAGTTCATCATCGCCGGAGGCCCCAAAGCCCTAGCCTCCGCCTCCGAAATCAGCGAGGACAACTCCAAAGCCGGTCGTGACGAAATGGCCCGCCGTAAATCCACCAAGCACGACGTAGTCCTCGGTATAGCGTCCAGCGGACGTACTCCCTTCACCGTCGCCGCCATCAGCGAAGCTCGCCGCCGGGGCGCCCGCACCATCGCTCTAACCTGCAATCCCGACTCCCCCCTGGAACGCGCTGCTCATTTCGCCATCGTCACCCAGGTCGGCCCCGAAGTCCTCGCCGGATCCTCGCGAATGAAAGCCGGCACCGCCCACAAAATGGTCCTCAATATGATCTCCACCGCAGCCATGACCCGCCTGGGCTATGTCTACGGCAACCTTATGGTCAACGTCGCCCCGAAAAACGAAAAGCTGCTCCAGCGCGCCATTGCAATCCTTGAACAAGCCACCGGAGCCAATCACGAATCCGCCCGCCGCACCCTCGCAGCTTCCGGCAATCGCACCCCGATCGCCCTCGTAATGCTTGCCGCCAGAGTAACCCGCCCACAAGCCATAGCCGCTCTCAAGAAAGCAAACGCAAACGTCCGCCAAGCTATCGCATTAGCGAAATAAGATGGTGTGGCGCGGGCACTGTTCGCCGCGACTGCCTGCACCAGATCAGTTCATGAGGGGACAGCCGCCTCGGCCGCCTGCCCACTTTTTGCCGAAAGCCCCAGGCGAAGCCGAGGGGCCCCGTCAAGCGCGGCGAGACTCGTACTGCGAAACAATTTCATTGCCGTGACAGAAGAAAGATCGAAGCAGTGCGTCCGCCGCTTAGCACATTTCAGGATTGTCCCAATTCGGCAAGGAGAACCGTGCGATCACATTTTGTGAGTACTCCGATCACATTTTGTGCGTGCTGCTACGTACGATCTTCACGTATAATCCGGGGCACTCGGGCGGAAGGTGTTGGATCTGACCCAGAATCAGCACAGGAAATGGAAAGGCGCAAGCAGGAAGAATGCGATGTGCGCTTTCTTCTTAGGTGTGTTCGGCCGGCGCTGCCTTATTCCTGGGAGGCTATGTCGATGACACGAATCCATCAGCAAGGGAGCAGCGTGCGGTCTGGGCGGTGCTACCGGTTTGGCATTCGATGTGGGCAGGGAGCAGGGCGCGCAATTTCGGTATTCACAGTGTTGGCATTGCTGGCCGCGGTGGTGGCGGCGCAATCCACGAGCCAACTGAACGGCAGCGTGACGGACTCGTCAGGAGCGGCGGTTGCCGGCGCAAAGCTCACTTTAACCAACCCGGCGACTGGGCTGCAGCGGACCGCTACGAGCAACGGGACAGGGCTCTACCAGTTCCTGGATGTGCCTCCGGGTACATATCAGCTGGAGGCAACGGCGACCGGGTTTGCAAAGTTTGTGGCGGAGAAGGTCACACTCGTGGTCAGTACGCCCTCCACCGTACCCATTCGGTTGCAGGTTGCGGGTGTGGCGCAGTCGGTGACGGTCGAGGCCGAAACGCCACTCATCAATCGCACCGATGCGTCGCTCGGCAATGTTATCGAGCAAGACCAAATCGCGGAATTGCCCATTGCCGCCCGCAACGTGGTTGAGTTGCTGAGTCTCCAGCCAGGCGTGGCGTACCTGGGGGATAACCTAAATTCAACCACGGACACGCGCAGCGGCGCAGTGAATGGCGTGCGCAGCGACCAATCCAACGTCACGCTCGATGGTATCGGGGTCAACGACCAGAACAACGGTTACGCGTTTACCAGCGTCCTGAACATTCCGCCCGACTCGGTCGAGGAATTCCGGGTCACCACCGCCAACTCCAATGCCGATTCCGGCTATTCCAGCGGCGCCGAGGTCGCGCTGGTGACCAAGAGCGGCACCAACAAGTTTCACGGTTCGGCTTACGAATACAACCGCAATACCATTTTCAGCGCCAACGACCCGTTCCTGAGATATTCCCAGGTAACCAGTGACCAACCCAACACGGCGCCCAAGCTTTTGTACAACGTATTTGGCGTCACCTTCGGCGGTCCGATCAAGAAGAACCGGCTCTTCTTCTTCGCCAACTATGAAGGGTTTCGGCAAGCCCAGGGCAGCGCCACATTGCGCGTCGTGCCCAGCGCGGAACTTCGGGACGGTATTCTCCAGTACTTGTGCACAGACCCAACGTCGTGTCCAGGGGGCAGCGTCACCGGCGCAAGCGGGCAAAGCTACCCGGTGCAGCCCGGCTACTTTGCGCTGACGCCGCAACAAATTAGGGGCATGGACCCGCTCGGAATCGGCCCCAGCGCGGGAATCGAGAGCCTCCTCTCACAATATCCGGTTCCCAATGAGAACGCCGGCGATGGATTGAACACGCTTGGGTATGAGTTTTCCTCGAACGCTGACTGGGAGAAAAACACATATATCCTCAAGGGTGATTGGCACATCAACTCCAGCGGCACGGAGACCCTGTTCTGGCGCGGAGAGATGCAAAACTACAAGGAGCCCGGACTGCAACAGTTTCCCGACCAGCCCGCAGCTAGCACACTGCTGGACGACAGTAAGGGTTCCACCGTTGGACTCA
>PMHI01000787.1 GCA_003156615.1 Acidobacteriaceae bacterium
GTCACTTCCATGATTTTGGCGGCGCCGATGGGCAGCCAACGATCCGGCCACATCGTCGCCCGCTGACAGAGCCCGGGATGAGGTCGGACAGGATTCACCGTGTAATGGATTGCATCGTTCAGTTTACCCAACGCGTGGTAAAATCCTGTGCTCGACCCCTTCGCCGATAGGATTGAATTTTGCGATGCGCCACAAAGAGAATTTGCCCAAATTGAAGCTTTCTGCCCCGACCGGCAAGGAAGTCGCAGAGCTAGCCGGTGTTTCCACAGCCACGGTGTCGCGGGCTCTCTCCGGATCCGCCGGTGTTCGGGAACCGGTCCGATCGCGAATCATCGAGGCAGCCCGCTCACTCTCCTATCGCCCCAACCGCGCAGCTCGTGACTTGCGCGTACGCTCGAGTCGCGCGGTCGGAGTCCTGATTCCAGACATCGAGAATCCCTTCTTCACAAGTTTAGTTTGCGGGATTGAGGACTTTCTCGGAAAGACGGACTATTCTCTGCTCCTGGCCAGTTACAATGAGGACCCCGGTCTGGAGTCGCGTCGCCTGGAGGTTTTTCGGGCAGACGGGGTGCGTGGTTTGATCTTCGCTGCGAGCCGCGCCCCTTCCCGCCTTTATGCGGAACTGGGGAGAGCCGGCATGGCGCTGGTGGCGGTTTCTCGCGACATTGCTGGTTCTCGCAGCGATCAAGTCACCGTCGCCAATCAGGAGGGCGCCCATGCCGCGACCTCTCATTTGATCGGGCTCGGCCATAAACGCATCGCCATCATCAACGGGCCCCTGGTATTTTCGACAGCGCGCGATCGCCAGGCGGGTTATGAGGACGCTTTACGCGATGCAGGTCTTACGGTGGACGAGAATCTGGTCGTGCACTGCGCCTTCAGGCAGTCAGAAGGCTATGCCGCCATGTTGCAACTCCTGCAATCACCCTCCCCCCCAACCGCCGTATTTGCGGGAAGCAATTTGCTAACCCTCGGAGCTCTACAAGCGATACACGAGCGGCAGCTCACTATTCCCGATGAGATCGCCATTGTGGGTTTCGATGAAATGCCGTGGGCCATGTCGCTGCGCCCTCCCCTGACAACCGTCGCCCAACCGGCATTTGAGGTGGGACGGACTGCTGCCGAATTACTGCTAGCGCGAGTACGTGAACCATCATTGCCGCGCCGTCAAGTGGTGCTTGAGACACGTCTCATCGTTCGATCTTCTTGCGGGTTTGAAAATGCCAAGAATATCCCGGCAACGCCACTGAAAACAGGCCCTTCTTTGCCATGAACCGCAGGCCAACAGCTGACCATGATCCTGGCCAAACTTCTGTTGAAATGGATCTCCACGCGCAAGCCAAGAATCCCGCTGTGGTCCTGGCCTCCAGCCGATATCGTCGAGAGGTTATATGCGCGGTGGTGGTGGTTTCTTTCCTGACGATTCTGGCTCGCGTCGGAATTTCTGGCGCGAAGGTTGAAATGGCCCGCGATCTGACGATTGGCGACCGGGCCTTTGGTATGGTCTTCGGCGCCTTCGCCCTTGGCTACGCTGTCTTCATGATCCCGTGCGGCGTGTTGGCGGACCGGTGGGGGGCCAGGAAATCTCTCAGCCTAAGCGTCTTCTTCTGGTCGTTATTCACGCTGGCCACTGGGCTGGCCTCCGGGGTGACAATACTCATCGGCATCCGATTTTTGTTCGGTCTGGCCGAGGCTGGCGTCTACCCGCAAGCTACGCGCGCCCTCCACAACTGGACGCTGCCACAAGAGCGGGGGCTGGCGCTGGGGCTTCTGAATATGGGTTCAAGATTTGGTGCGGCCTTCGGATTGCTGGCCACGCCCATATGCGTGGAGTGGCTGGGTTGGCGAGAGAGTTTTGCGTTGTTGGGAATCGTGGGCGTGATCTGGGCCGCTATCTGGTTTTGGAGATTTCGTGACCGGCCGGACATCAAGCTGAACACACAGAAGCTAAACGTCATCTCGGCGGCGAATGAGCGCCTCCGCCCGGTGGCGACCAATAAAATTCCCTGGCGGGCTTTTGCCTCCTCCCTGAACTTCTACTTGATCCTCTATCAGTATTTCGCGTCTCAGTTTACGTTCTTCTTTTGCTTAAGTTGGCTATTGCCATTCCTGAGGACGCGATATGGCGTCACGACAGCCGCAGCGGGCGTGTACTCGTGCATTCCGCTATGCTGTGGAGCGCTTGCAATGTGGATTAGCGGCGTGGCTGTCGATCGGATATACAAAATGGGCAAGTGGAAGTCGTCCCGCGGACTGCCCGCCATGATCGGCTTCGGCCTGGCCGCATTGGCCTTGCTTCCAGCCCCTTTCATGCCCAATCCGGTGTGGTTCATAGTCTGTTTTGCTTTGACAATATTCGGTCTGGATCTCACCGTGAGTCCCAGTTGGACCGTCTGCTGCGATGTGGGAGAAATGTATTCGGGAACCGTATCCGCAGCCATGAATACCGTGGGGGCGTTGGGTTCGTTGGCAAGCTCATTGATATTTCCTCTTCTCCTTGGTTGGGCCGGAACCATCAAGGTGTATTTCTTTCTGGCCGCCCTCCTTAACGTGATTGCACTGCTTTGTTGGAAGTACGTCGAACCGTCCAGGAGCCTGTTTCGGGAGGCAAAGCCGAGCGAATCGGGGGCAATGATTCCCCGGAGTAATCTCGCGTTACTCTGACATTCGATCGAAACGATCCGTAAGCCCGCTGTCGATTTTATCGGCAGACCATCGGCGCGTTTGGAATCAGAAAGAGGAGGAGTCCAACATATTCGGGGGCTGGATATTCGAAGAACGGACTTCGAGTAGGTTGACCCAGCCGTAAATATCAGGAATCGGAAAGGATGCGCGAACGATGCGAAGCCCTTGGGGGAAGGTTTTATTGCTGCTGATCAGTTGTACAACTGCTTACGCGCAAAATCAGTCCGCTGAGGAAGCCGCAAACATTGCGAAAACACTCTCCAGCCAGTCGCAGACTACAATCCAACGCCTGTCGAGCCTGGACTCTCTGCCTGCAGAGGGATGGAAGACACATGTGGGCGACCTTGCGCATGGTGAGGCCGTCGATATGGATGACTCGAGGTGGCCTATCGCCCGTCCCAATACCGGGGGCGTGGCTGACGCAGTCTGGTATCGCCGTTCCATCACCGTGCCTCCCACGCTGAACGGATACGACCTCACAGGCGCCAGAATCTGGTTCAGCCTTTACGCCGATTCGGATGGGCCCTTGCCTGAAATTATTTACTTGAACGGCCGTCGCGTGGCTATGGGTGATGACCTTGAGCCTATCGTTCTCTTCGATCGTGCGAAGCCCGGCGACACGGTGCTCGTCGCCGTCAAACTACTACCCACGGTCGACAAGAAGATCTTTCAAGGGACGGAACAGAAAATCGAGTTTTCTGAGAGTCGGCCGAATCCGCATGATGTGCGAGTTGAGTTTCTTACCGCCGTTAGCCTGTTTCCCAGTCTGTCCACAAATGTCCCCGCCGACACCGCCACGCTCGAACAGGCTATTGGGGAACTAGATCTAAAGGCGCTCGACGCGCGAGACCAACCTGCCTTTGATGCTTCGCTGCGGCGAGCGCAGAAACGGATGGAGCCCCTCAGGCCCATGCTCGCACAAGCCAGCCTCCACCTAACGGGCAACGCACATATTGATGCTGCCTGGCTTTGGCCCTGGACCGAAACTGTCGACGTTGTGAAGCGAACCTTCGGCACCGCTCTGCAATTGATGAATGAGTATCCCGACTACACCTTTACTCAGTCGGCCGCCGCTTACAACCAGTGGATCGCCGAAAAATATCCTCTGCTGAATGAAGAGATCAAACGGCGGATCAAGGAAGGCCGCTGGGAGATAGTCGGTGGAATGTGGGTTGAGCCCGACTTGAACATTCCCGACGGCGAGTCCACAGTCCGTTCTCTATTGATCGGAAAGCGCTGGTTCCAGAGGGAGTACGGCGTTGACGTCCACGTTGGTTGGAACCCAGACTCGTTTGGTTATNNTGGCTTGGAATGACACCAATCAGCTGCCTTTCAAGCTGTTCTGGTGGGAATCCCCGGACGGCAGCAAAGTCCTCACTTACTTTCCGCATGGCTACTCGCACTCCGACTTGAATCCTGCCCGTTTGGCGGACGATCTGGCAACCGCGCGCAAGCTCGCGCCCGGATTGACGGAGTTGATGGACCTTTACGGAGTAGGCGATCACGGGGGTGGACCTACGCGCGCGATTTTGGACGAAGGTGTGCACTGGATGCAGCCAGACAAGATCGTTCCCCCGATGCAGTTCGGCACGGCCTCCGCCTACTTTCAGGTTGTGGCCGGTAAGGTGGACAGCAACTCCCCGGAGTGGAACTATACTTCGATTGCTAAGGGCTATACAGAGCCGCCGTCGCCAGCAGACGGCAAGATCAGCATTCCCACGTGGAAAAGCGAAATGTATTTCGAATTCCATCGCGGCGTAATGACCACACAAGCCAACCACAAACGAAACATGCGTCAGAGTTCCATGTGGGCATTGAATGCAGAGAAATACGCCTCCCTAGCATGGCTGGAAGGACAGCCATACCCCGCCGATGGATTGACCGAGGCATGGAAGAAGATCACTTTTAACGATTTTCACGATCTGGCGGCGGGATCGGGCATCGGCGTCGTTTACAAAGATGCCCAGCGCGACTATGACCAGGTGCGGTGGGCGACTAACGAGATCTCCAGCAAGGCAATGAATTTCCTTGCGGCACGGGTGAATACCTCCGCGGGTAGCGGAATCCCTGTATTCGTGTTCAATCCTCTGGCATGGCAACGCTCCGGGTTGGTGACGCTGGAGGTTCAGATGCCCTCCGCGACCGCGAGCGCGGTCTCGGTCCTCGATGCGCAGGGTCGGGTTCTGCCCTCCGAGGTTCTGGCCCGCGACTCCGTAACCAACACGTATCGCCTGCTGGCAGAGGTTAAGAGCGCGCCCTCGATAGGTTACACGATCCTTCATGTCGTTCCGGGCGCGAAGCCGGTTGCCACCGATCTAGAAGTCAGCGGACTCACCGTGGCAAATGCAAACCTCCGAGTCACCGTAAATCCAAAGACAGGGTGCATCACAAGTCTCTTCGACAAGCGGTCGGATTTTGAGTCCCTAGCCAGTGGCGCCTGCGGCAATCAACTGCAGACCTTTAAGGACACCCCCAAGGATTATGATGCGTGGGACATCGATCCGGGCACGCTGGATCACATGACACCAATCGACACTCTGGATTCGGTGGAGGTGATCGAAAAGGGTTCGTTGCGGGCCGTGATTCGCGTATCGCGCACCTGGCAAAGCTCGAAGTTCATGCAGGACATTACGCTGTACGCCGGAGCCGATCAAGTCGATGTAGTGAATGATATCGAATGGCATGAGACCCACGTTCTGCTGAAGGCGGCCTTCCCGCTCGCAGCAACCAGCGCCCATGCCACGTACGAGATTCCTTTCGGCAGCATCGAACGTTCTACCACCCGAAACAACAGTTGGGAGCAGGCGCAGTTCGAGGTTCCTGCTCAGCGTTGGGCAGATCTTGGCGACGGCCGACATGGCTTCAGCCTCATCAATGAGTCCAAATTCGGATACGACGATCAGGACAATGTGTTGCGCCTCACCCTGCTACGTTCGCCGGTTTATCCCGATCCGGAAGCCGACCGCGGACACCATCATTTCAGTTATGCCCT
>PMHI01000106.1:0-2949 GCA_003156615.1 Acidobacteriaceae bacterium
AGTGCTTCACAAAGGCCTCGTCGACAATGGCGACCTTTTCCGACTTGGCCGTGTCCTGTTCAGTAAATTCCCGCCCCGCCAACAGCGGTACTCTGATTGTCGAGAAGAACCCAGGGGTTATCCAGTTCTGATCTGGGGTGGGGTCGTCGTCGCCGCGAGCATGACCGGCCAAGGTGATGTCGTCTCCCATCTCCCCGCCGGATATTAGACCTTCCGCCGCGTACGCGATGCCGTGGACTCCTGGTTGGCGCCGAACGCTCTCCATAATGGTCGTGTACTCGTTCCTCACCTGCGCTCCGGACTTGCCGAGCGCGGAGGCGTCCACGCGAAACGTAAGTATGTGCGCAGTGGCGTAACCAGGTTTGGTGTTTCGAAGTTGATACAGGCTCCAACTAAAGGCTGTTGCGCCGATGAGGAGACCGAGACTAAGTGCAATCTCGCCTGCAACGAGCACATTACGGAGCTTCCCACCGCCCCCAATTACAGCAGCGCTTTGGCGGTGTAGAGCATCTAGGAGATCGATGCGAGTACTCAGAATCGCGGGAGCAATGCTGAAGGTCACGCTGGTTAGTACACCCGCGGCAGCGCAGAATGCAATCGCCGGCCACTCGATATGCACCGCCAGAACCTGCTGCAGAGTGTTCGTTGACGGCACCATACTTAACAGGAGTTTCAGGCTCAACCAGCCGAGAAGTAGACCCGAAGCGGCTCCCATTAAGCCCAGGAGCAGACCTTCCGAGATCACTTGCTGAAAAATGCGGCGGCGGCTGGCCCCGAGCGCTCCGCGTAGGGCCAGCTCTGAATGTTTGCGGACCGCTTTTGCAAGGAGCAAGTTTGTTACGTTGCCGCAAGCAATCAGCAGAACCACGAAAGCCATCATCTCCAGAATTCTTATCGGCCGCCCCAATGTGCCTTCGAGTAGCGGAATGCCGCGTGCTCCGTCCCCTACCGAAAGATGGGTGGCAAGCCAGTCTTTTTGATCGGTGATATTGCTCTCTTTTGCCTTGAGGACATCTCGTCGCCAGTTCCACCAAAGCGTGTTCAACTGTGCCTCAGCTTGCATACGCGTTATACCCGGTGACAGCCGCCCAATCAGGTTCAACCAGCGGTTTAACGGATCGCTTAAGAGATCCGCATTGCCCGGCACTACGGCTCGCTGCATAGATATCGGAAGGAACACAGCAGACGGAGCCGCATCCATCAGCCCCTCGTGCCGTACAACACCCACAACAGTGAAAGCTGAACCATTTATCTGGATTTCCTGATTAAGAATGGAGGGATCGCTGCCGAAATGTCCGTGCCAATAGCCATCGCTTAGCACAGCAACTGCCCGGCCCTCGTGGTAAGTATCATCCGACGGCGTGATCAAACGTCCAAGCGCCGGTTGCACGCCGAGCAGAGTGAAGTAGTTACCGCTTACGAGTTGCATCTTTACCTTGTCGGCATCCTTAACGGACACAATAGTCGCAGGCGCAACTGTGGATACTGCAAGCCCTTCAAGCACTCCATTGGAATCACGTACCGCCTGGTACGCGGGATAAGAAAAATACATCTCTGGATCACCGCCCCACATGTTGAGTGTCCCGGTCTCAAACCGCGAATGTTCTTGAAGTAATACGAGGTCAGCAGGCTTTCGCACCGGCATTGTCCGAAGCAATACCTGGTGGAAGACGGTGAAAATAGAGGTATTGACTCCCATCCCGAGAGCGAGTGTCAGAACCGCAGTGAGCGTGAGGATAGGCGACTTACGCAATTGACGCATTCCATATTTTAGATCGAGCCAAAAGCTCTCCAGCACAGGCCCGCGCCAGACTTCGCGGCTTCGTTCTTCAAGCAGCACAGCGTTGCCAAACTCACGTTTCGCCCGCTGCGTCGCTTCATAGGGGCCCAGGCCACCGGCGACCAGCTCTTCGATCTTCTCTTCAAGATGCAGTTGAATCTCCTCCGAGAGATCCAGGTAAATCTGCCGACGCCAGAAGAACTTTTTGAACCAGTGCATACTGCCTTCCTATGATTCGTGCGGTGACAGAATCAGCGCAATGCCTTCGAGCATTCGCCGGAAGAGCGAAACTTCACGCTCCAAATGTTTAATGCCAGTACGGGTGATCCGGTATGTACGCACTCTGCGACCGGTGGCCGAAATCCCCCACTCAGCCTTTACGAGGTCCTGCTTCAGCAAGCGCTGGAGCGCGGGATATAGAGACCCTTCTTCCACGAGCAACAACTCATTCGATTCTTGCTTAATGTGCTGGACCAACGCATAGCCATGCATCGGCCGACGGCGTAACGACTGCAGTACCATCATCTCCAGCGCTCCGGGAAATAGATCACGCTGCTCCAGATTTTTGTTAGCTCCCATATTCCAGTGCGAGATAGGCCTAGACTAAAATAGTGTCACCGGTCCGGTCAAGACGCGTTCTTTTCGAGCACACTTGCCGCCATCAACGCATGTGTCGTGATGGCTGTGCAACTGCTCACGTCGGCAATAGCGGTTGAGCTGATGCGTGAGGAAAGAGTTGTAGCACCTTATGCGCTCAGTAGAGGTCCACCGGGTTTTGCAACAGGCGCTCGAGTGATTTTGACAGGTCGAACACCCGTGCAGGCTGTGGAACAACAATTCAGCAGCATCCCCAGAGGGATTCGCGGCTTCCGCTTTTGTTCTGCCGTGCGGTTTTAGGGACTGATTTCTCGTGAGTGACGATTGGGAATACTGCGATGGAATAAGGAGGTAGTACCTCTCGTTGCCTGTTACCCGGGAAGGCGCTCTGAGCCTACCCACAGTTGAGCCAGATCTCTGAGGTTGTCTTTGTATGTACGGGTTACCAAGTATTCCTTCCCGCCTTTTACACGCAGCCTGTACTCTCCCGTCGGTAGAGGTTGGATCTCCTCCACCGCCGAAATATTCACGACGACCGAGCGGTGGATGCGAATAAAACCGTAGGGCTTGAG
>PMHI01000106.1:2970-7406 GCA_003156615.1 Acidobacteriaceae bacterium
TTGAACGCGATTCGTGGCGCCTGTCGTTTTGCTATAACCTCCAACTGCCGCAGGACTCGGATGAGGTTTGCAGCATCAATTCGGGTTACCGGAAGCAATGATGTATTTGCAGGTTCGTAAAACCCGTCTTTTGCCGTCGATTCAAGAGTGTAATCACGTCTACTCTTGATGGAGCAAATCGTGTTCCTCCGCACTGGGCTGACCGAAACGTCTGCATTGGCGTGAGCGGCTTGTTGAACAAACATCTCACGTGCAATGGCCTTCTGATCCTGAATCTCGCGGGCGCTCATGATGGAACCCCTAGCATTGCTCTCTNNATGAAATGGCCTACATAACCGGAGCAGCGGATCCGTCTGACCATCTCTCCGTGGGAACCATGAATACGTTGATTGGTTCCGGAGCGCCTCCGAACTGTGGGCCCAGCATGACGGGAGAGTTGGGCAGATCTGCACCCCAAGCAGCACCGTCCATCAGTGGCGTGTAAAACATGAGGTGGGCCGTGAACTTATGGTCCCCATCGTCCGTAAGGTACTGTTCCTTCGACATCATGTACGACATGGCTCCGGGCTCCAGGGGCGGCAACGCTTGCTTCATGAATGTCTTGATGCCGTCGATGATCTGAGCTTTGGATTGACCGGCCAATACCATCTCCGTTCGTTTGTACGTCATCGGCAGGATGGAGCGCGCAGCCGGCGGATTGAAGCAGATCGGACCTCGAATCTTAGGGTTCCAAAAATTAACTGAAAATTCACCATCGAATGGTGACATCCACCCTCGCTCCACGACGCATACAAAACCATTCTTGCCTTCGATGGCAGTTTCATAGCCATGCGGCCCAAGAACCAGAACCTTTGCACCGAGGGATATTGAGTCTGGAGCCGCACTTCGTGCCAGGGCTATTTCAGCATTTCGATCCGGCATCAGGTACTGGTTAGNNCGGATGTGGGGGCGATCCGACTATTATGATGCGGCCATTCTGCTGGCGTGTTGCATCGATCATACCGACGAGTATGTATGTTATGGCAGCAAGTGTCAACGCCGGGGAGGGGCTGCGAGGATTCATGGTTGGCGACAACTGTCAGTCGCCGCAACGGTGACCTGACCTCCGGCCACAAAATGGCCCAAATCGGTCGGTTTTGCGCGATCTGCTTTCGCGTAATCATAGTGACCGGCGTGCATGCCAGCAAGACTTCACGGGCTCAACAAAAGGGCGGCTATCCGTGGCCAGCCACTCGTGTCCGGCCTCGCGCCGGGCGCAGCGACTCAAGGTGGCCGCTCACCCTTCTTTGGCCGGCTTTCATCGTCCGTGCATCCTGCGAATTCTTTGTTAAAACGACGTAACCCTCGTACGCCGCGATCAGGAAGGTAGCGGTTTCATTCGCGTTGATATCACTCCGCACTACCCCGCGTTTCTGTCCTTCACGCAGTGCCTCCGCGATGGCGTCGTGCCAGTCCTTGAAAATTCTTGCCGTCCTTCTGCGGAATCCCTCATCAAGACCTGACATCTCTTGAGACAAGTTAAGCAAGGGGCAGCCACGCTGAACGTTTTCTCTTTTCAGCGATTCGGACTGAACAATGCGGACCAAATCGTCGATGGGGTTCTTGCCGTTCCGTAAAGGCTGCACCCACTTCTGGTGAGTTTGACTCGCGATGACCTCGTCCACCACCGCATACCCGAGGGCCTCCTTATTGTCAAAGTGGTAGTACAGCGCGCCTTTGGTGACGCCCGCTGCCGCCAGGATGGCATCCAGGTCAGCGCCCCGATAGCCAGAGCGGTATATCTCTTGAAAGGCAGCCTGCAACACGCGTTCTCGCGTGCGCTCCGGATCGCGTGACTTGGTTGTCCGGCGACTCGACCTAGGTTTGACCAGTGACATACCGACCAGTATGCATGTTCGAATAACCAGAAGCAAGCTCGAATATGGAATCGCGAAGTCCGACTCTGCAGCGTCTATTGAATTGTGTAGAGGGTCGAGCGATTCGTGACAGAAATGCGCGGCGGATGCCCCCATCGCCGGGTGATTTCGTGTCTGCAGCGAACCGTTTCGCCCCTCGCCAACAGTCATTCGTCACAAAGCCCACCGATTCCATGTTTTCGGATGACTGCGTGCTCAAACTAACAGTCAGAGCGCCGAGTGGTACCTGACCTAAATCGCCAGTCATCTCGGCGCCACGACTGCACCGGAGGAAAACAGGCCATATGAGTACGCTAAGACTGTTGCGGAATTTATGGGTACTGTGGGTTACGACGATGGTTCTGGTTTGTCTCAGCGATGCGGTCGCTCAAGTGAGCTACAGAGTTACCGATTTGGGCGATCTGGGCGATGGGAATTTAGGTTGTGCCATGGGCCTGAATGATCGCGGGTGGACGGAGATCATGTATGGGACCGAAATTGACCCATTACAAGTCGGGCCCCTTGTAAAAGGGCGGGCGGGGGTAAACATTGAAGGACACAAGATCGACCTCGGCACCCTCGGAGGAAAGAACAGTTGGACCAATTATGGCGGGATCAACAATCCCGGGCAAGCGGTTGGTTTTGCCGAAACATCTGTTCCAGATCCGGACGGCGAGGACGTTTGCGGCTTCGGCACACACCTTACGTGTCGTCCGTTTATTTGGCAAGACGGCCACATGCGAGGTCTTCCCACGGTCGGTGGAAATAACGGGCAGGCTAGTGCCATCAATCACCGCGGACAAATCGCAGGATATGCGCAAACGAATGTCACTGACTCCGGATGCCCGCCTTACCAGACTACATCGGCGGTCATATGGGACAAGGGCAGAGTCCGCGCTCTTCTTCCTACGGTGGGTAGCGATCCAGACGGGGTCGCATTCGGCATCAACAATCGAGGACAAGCTGTAGGCTACTCGGGAACCTGCACTGTAGCAACTCACGCCGTATTGTGGGAAAACGGCACTCCCATCCCCCTTCCTGACCTCGGAGTTGAGAGCGCCTTGGGCGTCGGCATTAACGACCACGGCCAAATTGTTGGGCAAGTCGCCAGCGCTGACGGCACAACCGCCTATGGCGCTCTTTGGCAGAACGGCGCAATCACGAACCTCGGCACTCTGCCGGGAGATTTTTCCTCCTTCGCCGAAGGCATTAACAACCGCGGCCAAGTGGTGGGGAGCACGCAGCTTGCTAACGGCGACTGGTCCCATGCCTTCATCTGGCAGGACGGCGTGATGACCGACATTAACACGCTATTTCCTGCAAGGTCCAACCTCTACGCGACCATGGCTAACGCGATCAACGAGCGCGGGCAAATCTCGGGCATGGCGACCGTACTCAGCGGGCCGGATGAGGGCAAGATCCACGCCTTTGTAGCAACCCCCGTAAACGCAAGCATTGGCGAGTCGGTTGCAGACGTCGCACGTACGCATCCGCAAATCACTTTGCCGGCGAATGTTGGCAAACAGCTTTTGCCGGGATTCAGACTCGGCCGACTCGAACGATAAAGGCATTCGTTCCAAGCGTACGTGCCTGGTCTGCGCTCGGGTTGATTTCCCAAACGCGACCGCACGCACGCTCAGGAGCACGAATTCGTGAGGCGGGATAAACGGTGCGCAACACGTTCGTTTTTCGATACGAAGAATCTCTTGCACGCCGTGAGCCGATTCTGCTCTGAATCGGAGATTAGTCGTTAGGGTCGAGCAACGCCGAGATTGGCCTGCACTTTGCGCAAGGAAGGAGCGAGTTGCCGCTGTACTGAGTTTGCTGGGGGGAGGACGTATGCACTCATTGCAGTCTGTCGCTGACTCGCAGGGCTGTGGTGCTGGCCCCGCTAGACCGTCATCCAGAGTGGCGTTTATCGTGCGACGGTTTTTCGGGGCAAAAGCCCCGCCCCATCAACGAAATCGTGAACCTGAGTGAGCATTCGCAATAGCCGCTGTTTCTGACGCGCCACATTGGTTGCGGTCTAAGCGTGGTTTTCAATCATCATGTCTCGTGTTCGTCATTGCGTCGAGTGCCCGAAATGCCGCACTCGATATTTGCCAAGTTTCAGCCCGTATCGCAACGGATCGTACCTGATCCCACTCACCACGCACGGCGCCTCAGGGTGGATCCTGTACTGTTCTTGCCGTATGCCGGCCGCGTCCAGTCAGTGGAGTTCGACAGACTTGAAGCCGTACGAAATCTGCGGCCAAGCCTATCGTCGCGGTTACGGTTCACCGGACGAAGTGTGGGATGTGACTCGAGATAGCAGAGTCGACCCTAACTGACACGACGTCGATCAGCGCCTGCGATCAGCAGTTGCAACGCCAGCAACCGCCATTTGTGCTCTACCGCTTCAAGATCTGCTCCAGATAGGCGAGGGCACGAGGATCATGAGATTCTCCGAGCCAGAAGAACGCTTCTTTGCGAACTGCGGGATTCGAATTGGTATCTGCGACATGAATGAGCTGAGGGATGCTGTCATCCTTCGGCAACTGG
>PMHI01000070.1:0-1959 GCA_003156615.1 Acidobacteriaceae bacterium
CGTCCAGCAACGGCTTTTCCAGAAGCGGACCGAGGATGCTGGCGCATTGTTCCAGCACCGCACGGAACACCGGCTGGGTCTCATAAAGCTCTCGGCCCATCCCCGCATACTGCGAGCCTTGCCCGGTGAACAGAAACGCCACGCCGGGAGCAGTCTCCCCGTGCACCTCCCCGGTCACAAGCGCAGGGCTCTCTCTGACCTGAACGAATGTGCTCAGTTCCTCCCGCAGTTCCGCCACCGTCGTGGCCACCGCCGCCAGGCGGTGGCGAAAATGCCGCCGTCCCGTGTTCGAGGTAAAGCAGACGGAATGAACCTCGGGCCCCGACGCCAGAAAATCGCTATAGCGCCCGGCTAACTCCCGAAGCGGTTTGGCCTCCAGCGCCGACAACGTAAGAATGTGATAGGGCCGCTTCATCATGCCTGGGCGCGCTCTGGCCGCCGGCGGCGATTCCTCCACAATCACGTGCGCATTCGTGCCCCCGATCCCAAACGAACTCACCCCCGCACGGCGTGGGCCCGCCCCCTCCGTCCACTCTCTCAGTTCGGTGTTGACATAGAACGGACTCGACGCGAAATCAATCTCCGGGTTCGGCGAGTGAAAATGCAAACTCGGTGGAATCTGCTTATGCTCCAGCGCCAGCACCGTCTTGATCAGCCCCGTCACCCCAGCCGCCGATTCCAAGTGCCCCACGTTCGACTTCACCGAACCGATGGCGCAAAACCCACGCTTTTGCGTCTTCCTGCGAAAGACCTGAGTCAGCGCCGCAATCTCCACCGGGTCCCCCAAAGGCGTGCCGCTACCATGTGCCTCGATGTAACCGATGCTCTCCGGATGCACTCCCGCCATGGCCTGCGCCAGGGCCACCACCTCCACCTGGCCTTCCAGGCTCGGAGCCGTGTATCCCATCTTCACCGCGCCATCGTTATTGACGGCGGATTCCTTGATCACCGCCAGTATCGTGTCGCGATCAGCAATGGCCTCCTCCAGCCGCTTGAGCAGGACCACTCCGGCTCCGCTGCCGAAAGTGGTTCCGCCGGCGGATGCGTCGAACGGACGGCAATGGCCGTCGGGCGACAGAACGTTGCCCTGTTCGTAGATGTAGCCGAGGTACTTGTGCGTAGGGTGCCTCACGGTCACGCCCCCCGCTAGCGCCAGATCGCATTCGTAGTTGTTCAGCTGCTGGCACGCCAGCCACACCGCGACCAGCGATGTCGAACAGGCTGTCTGCACACCGATGCTCGGTCCTCGCAGGTTCAGCTTGTAGGAAACATGGGTGGTGAGGTAGTTCCTGTCATTGCCGATCAGCCGCTGCAGGTACTGGGTCGGACGACGAGTTGCTTCCANNAGCCCGGTGCGCAAGTCTGAGGTTTTCGCGAGATAGCCTGCCGATTCCAGCGCCTCCCAAGCGCACTCCATGAAGACGCGGTGCTGCGGGTCCGTAATACGCGCCTCTGCGGCTGTAAACCCGAAGAGCTCGGCGTCAAAGAGCTTTACATCGTCCAGGTAATACCTGGAGCCCACGTAATCGCGGTGGCGGAGAACGTCGGGACCGAGCCGGGTGCCGGCCTGATCCTCGGGTCTCGGCGGCCGTATGGCATCCACTCCACCCGCCAGGTTGCGCCAGAACTCACCCACGTTCCCCGCACCCGGGAAGCGTCCACTCATCCCGATAATGGCAACACCGCGACCCTGGTTACGGTCTTCCCCTGCCGGCATACTCGCTTGCTCCTTGGAGATGTTCTCGCGCCGCTTGCTTTCGAAAGTCAAGCCAGTAACGCCTCTTCGACCGCCGCGAGCGCCGAGGATCTGGCTTCATTGAAGGGGAAGAAGTGGTCCCCTTCAACCAGGCGCAGCGTGAATGAGCAGCTGGTATAGCGCTCCCACTCTTTCAATTCCTCTGACCTGGCTTCCTCATCGCGAAGTCCCCCTAGAACTGTCAGAGGACATGCAAGCACAGG
>PMHI01000070.1:1996-6546 GCA_003156615.1 Acidobacteriaceae bacterium
AATGACATGACATGGGAGCGGGCCCCTGCGTCCAGCTAAATCTCTAGTTACTTCGAGCGCGACGATACCACCGAGGCTGTGTCCAAAAAATGCAAATGGCAGGTCACTCATGAACGGCCGAAGAGAGTCAATCAGACTTTTCACCATATCTTCCATGCGCCGCAATGGTTCTTCTGCGAAACGGTCCTCGCGGCCTGGAGGTTGAATCGGCAAGACTTCGATATGAGCGGGGAGTTCATTGGACCAGTTGCGATAGCTCGAGGCCCCGCTTCCGGCAGATGGCAGGCAGAAGAGTCGGACGCTGGCATCCGGGCGCGGCCGGTGACGGGCAATCCAGGGTGTTGTTGGTTTATGACCGATCAATTTTCCACCGCCTCACGTATGATTCGAGACCCATCCTGCCGCCCGACCCCGCTCACATCGACGCCTCCTACTTGTTCTGCATCCGCCGCAAGGGATTCGATCGCCCAAGAGCACCGCGAGGACTGGATGCGAGCGCAGACGGTTACCCCGATGGTTCACCGAACGCACTACGGTTCAGTCAGTCTGCTTGCCGCAGACGCCGCCTGTCTCGTGCTTCCCGCCTTTTCGCCGCTTCCACTTCGATCCGGTCCAGCGCGCTTCCGTCATCGCCCTGGCTCAAATATTCCGCTAGCAGGCTGATGGTCGGGCGGCGAAAGAGATCCACCACGCGAATATCGCGACCGAGTCGTTCATTGATTTTGCCGTGAATCTTCACCAAGTCGACCGACGTACCACCCAGTTCGAAAAACGTATTGTGTACCCCGACGGACTCAAGGCCGAGAACTTCGCGCACGATCTGAGCCAAGTCCCGTTCGATATCCGTCCTGGGCATGACGTTCTCCGGACGGTTCGGGGATAGGGCGACGGATGGATCGGGCAGTAACCGTCGGTCCACTTTGTTATTGGCGCTCAGGGGCAGAGCATCCAGAAAGACGTATGCGGAGGGCNNCGTTCCGCTCCGCGGGCCCTTCCAGCCCTCCCACGAAGCTATGCAGAAACACGTGCCCCGCGTCTAACCGAAAATAGCCACGCACTGCGTCGTAGTCGAGCGCCCCAATCGGGCAGAGACCCACCTCGTGCTCGTGCGCGCTCATCGTCAGCNNTGCCGTAGATCGGAACGATCGCGTCCATTTGTGCGATGAGGAACAGCGAAAATGCAGCCTGCTCGTACATTGGCCGGTTGTGCTCCACGTGTGCGGCACTCACGATTCGTGCTCCAAGTTCGAGCTGTATCAGGCGGTGCTTGGAGGGATCATAGTAGTACGTTCCTTCCTCCAGCCCTTCTACCCGGGCGGCCTTCACGTGGAGATACGTCTGAACCGGATATAGGCTGCCGGCCGAAGGATAAAGGTACTTCGGCAGCGGCGAGTCCTCCCGCTTCATCCGCTCCAGGCAATCGAGTAGACGGCTGATGCGCTGCAACGGCACCGGGCGCTCAAGGAAAGTCCGGGTGGACCTGCGCCCTTGGTAGACCGCCGCGCGCTGCGCGTCAAACTGGCGGCGCGGCAGTTCCACCACTTCTTGGTGCGGCTCCGGACGCCTTAGGCCGCGTTGCTCGAGCTTGAACTGAGCAGACTCCGGGGAACTTGTGGTTGCGTGAGTCGCCACCACGTACGCCACCAGTCGTCGGCGTTCGCGATCCTCACCCACGGCGCTAACAACCGCCTCGCGCACTGCAGGGTGATCCCTTAGCGCCGCCTCGATCTCTCCAAGCTCGATGCGGTACCCATCAATCTTCACCTGGAAGTCCGTGCGGCCGAGGATCTCCAGATTGCCGTCGGGAAGGTAGCGACCCAGATCGCCAGTCTTGTAGAGCCGCTTCCCGGAGTCAGGATCAATGACGAACCGCGCATCGGTAGCATCGGGGNNGCGCTCATCCATCACGTGGTACCGATTATTGGCGATTGGCCGGCCATACGGTATACTCGCCCACGCAGGATCCACCGTCTCAATGGTGTAGTGGACGTTCCAAACCGAAGTTTCAGTAGGGCCTCCCGACGCGATCACCTGAACTCCTGCCCATAACGCCTTTATGCGGTCTGGGAGGCTAACTGGAATCCAGTCGCCGGCCATCACCACCAATCGCAGCCCAGGCGGGACCTTTCTGGGTATTGAAGACAAATGCTCCACCATCATCTTCATTAGCGTGGGCACCGAATTCCATACGGTGACCCGGTGCTCGGCCATGAGGCCAGCCCAATGCGCTGTATCCTTGATGAGGGCCGGATCCGGTATGACGAGTGCGCCCCCGGCAGTCAGCATGCCGAACACATCGTAAACCGACAGATCGAAATGCAAAGCCGAAAGGGCCAAAGCGCGATCCTCCGGGCCGACTTTGAATCGCTCGTTGAAGAAACGGATGGTGTTGAGCGGGCCGCGATGATCGAGCATCACGCCTTTGGGGTTGCCCGTAGATCCAGAGGTGAAGAGCACATAAGCGAGGTCGTCGGGAGACTGGACCGTTTCGAGCGGACCTGGGTCGAAGCCTGAGAAGTCAAACGTATCGACCGCCAATCGCTCCACGGCAACCGGCCACTGCAGCCCGGCATCCAGATGCGACTGAGTGAGGGCTACCCGAACCTCGCCACACTCCAGCAGAAACTTCAAACGTTGGCTCGGCACGGCGGGGTCTACGGGCATGTAGGGAGCTCCGGAAGCCAGTACTCCCATCACGGCCACGATTTGCTCCCAGCCTTTTTCCATCACCACGGCGACGGGGGCGTTCGGGCGAACTCCCGACTGGCGTAACCACCTCGCCAACCGGTTCGAGGCTTCAAAAAGCTCGCGATAGTTGAGAGTGCGGCCGGGCGCGATCACTGCCGGACTGTCTCCCGAGGTTTGGGCGTGCGCAGCTAACGCCGTGTGCAGCATGCCCTCGCGCAGCGGCGTTTCGGTAGCATTGGCGGCTGAGCGGATCGCTACTTGGCGAGCCGGCAGCATCGTTGTCTGTTTCGCGTGCCACAGCCCATCACCTGCGGCAAGCCCTTCCAGTAGTCGGTGGTAGGCCTCGAACATGTCGTCGAGAAGGCCTCCAGGGAATAGCTCATCCACCGCATCCCAACTCGTCGAGAGCGCGCCGCGGTCCTCGAGGACTTGGTGATCGAGCCATACCTGCGGGGTCTGGCTAATCGTGTACACCGTCTCGCCGAACGCGGACGAGTTCAGACCCCCGCCCAAGCCCTCCAGTCCAAGGACGCTCGTGAACACCACGGGCATCAGAGCGCTCGGCACATGTCCCTGCCTGCGACCCAATTCGCGAAGAACGCGCACGCCGCTCATGTACGAATGGTTGAGGTCCTGCCAAAGCCGCTGCTGGAGGCGCCTCGCGCGCTCCGCGAATGTGTCAACCGCGGAGTTGTCTACCGCCAGCAGAATGACGGAGATCGAATTTCCGATAACCTGGTTCACTTGCGGATGAAGTGGGAGGCGGTTGTATAACGTGAGGTTGAGGGTGAACAGCGGGCTCTGGCTCCAGAATTCGAGTACCTCGGCAAACGCCGCGAGCAGCAGACCGGAGGGCGTCAACTCGGCGTGCCGGGCGCGCTCCTTCAGGGATCGCCACGTCTTTTCGTCCAACATGAAATGCCGTCGCGTGAATCGCTGGTTCTCGATCGCAGCGGCATTCGTGACCAGCGGCAGCTGCGGGCGCGGCGGAAGCGTTTCCAGTCGGTCCAGCCAATACCGCTCGGAACGCTTGAACAGCTCGGTCCGCTCGATCTCCCGTTCGGTCAGGAGGAAATCACGGAAAGAGATCTCGAGCGGAGGCAGCGGTTCGTCGGGATGCAGGTAAAGGTCCTCCCATTCCCTCATGAAGACGTGCAGACTGCCCAAGTCAATGATGATCAGATCTATGCTTATATGGATCCGCATGCGATCGCCAGCCATGAGCGTCGCCCGGATATCGAACAGCGGCCAGTGGTCGAATGCCAGCACCTGATGCGACATCTCTTCACGGATAGCCTCCAGCACGACCGCCGCATCCCCGTCAGTCTTCGTGCTCAGGTCGACGACCGGCATCTGGTACGGAGGTACGTCAGACAGGATTCTCTGGTCGCCCGACGGAAGAATGATGGCGCGCAGCATATCCTGGCGTAGGATGAGTTTCTGAAGCGCTGCTGACATCCGCGTGAGATCTACTCCACTTCCATCGATTTCCAGGTATGCGTGGGCAGTAACGTTCCCCAACTCGACCGCCCCTGAGCGGCCTACCCAGTACGCCTGTTGGATATCATTCAATGGAAACGGCTCGTGTCGCTGCTCGGGCTTCGGCGTGAGCAGCGGCAGCGAGGCATCCACCGCCTCGGACGCCCTCTCCTGCAACTTCCGGAGGAGATCCTGCTTATGCCGCGCCAGCAGATCGCGGAGCTCGGCGTTCAATACTCCTTTGGGCGCGCGGATGCGAAGCTGATCGCCATCCGCCCACAACTGAACGCTCTTCTCCGCCAGCAATGCAATCAGCTCGTCCACGTTCGGAACGGACAAAGTCATAGAGCCATTTCCTCCATGTCCTCTCCGATCCTGCCGGG
>PMHI01000727.1 GCA_003156615.1 Acidobacteriaceae bacterium
CGGAGCGGTATGCGCCAACTGACGCGACTCGTGCGCTACGTGTTTCCGTTCCTGTGGCAGTTGTTGCCGGGTGTGTTGCTGTTGGCTGGCGTAGGTTTCTTGGAAGCGTTCCGCTTGGTTCTGCTGAAGCCCGTGCTGGACCGCGTATTGAATCCCGCCTCAGGGTCCGAAAACATACTGCTGTTCACGATTCCCCATACCGGGCAAGCCATCTATCTCCAACGTTTTGTTCCGACTCATTTTCACAATGCATGGACGATTGTGGCCTACGCGTTGGTCGCTTCGACCGTGCTCAAGGGAGTCTTTGACTATTGCGGTACCTACCTGGTGAACCATGCCGGGTTCGGCATGATCACGAGCCTGCGCAACGATCTCTACAACTCGGTTTTGCGGCGGTCGGCGGCTTTTTTTCAGAAACATGCGACCGGGACACTCGTCTCCACCATCGTCAATGACATTGAGCGCGTGCAATATGCGATGTCGAGCGTGCTGGCGGAGTTTCTGCAGCAGTTGTTCAGTTTCGTCTTTATCGCGGGTGCGGTGGTGATGCTGGGCCGCGAGCTTGCGTGGGTGCTGCTTCTGTTTGTCCCTTTTATCATTTTGTCCGCGGTACGTATCGGACGCCGCGTTCGCACTACCACACGAAGTGGCCAGGATCAGTTGGCGGATGTGCAAAACCTTCTGCACGAGACCATCACCGGCAACCGGATCGTTAAAGCATTTGGCATGGAATCGTGGGAAGTCGCGCGATTTCGGGCGGCCGCAAACCGTTTGTTTCGCGCGAACCTGCGTTCTGTGGCCGCGGCTGCGATCAGTTCACCTTTGATGGATGTTTTTGGTGCGGTCGCCATTGCGCTGCTGTTGCTTCTGGGTCGCGGCAGGATTGCCCACAATGAATTCACTCTAGGTGACTTCGTCACTTTCGTTGCGGCTGTCCTTGCTCTCTACAATCCGGTGCGCAAGTTTGCCCTCTTCAATAACAATTTCCAGCAGGCATTGGGCGCCTCCAGCGAAATCTTCAAGTTCATGGACATCGAAGATGACATCCGCGAAAAACCACACGCCAGGCACCTGCCGGCATTCGCGAAGACCGTGCAATTCGATCACGTCAGCTTCAGCTATGGCAGTGAGTCCGGAGATGCGCGCGTGTTGCACGACATCAACCTCGAAGTTCGCCGCGGAGAAGTGGTGGCGATCGTCGGATCCAGTGGCTCGGGCAAGAGCACCCTGGTTCACCTGATCCCGCGCTTCTTCGATGCGACCCAGGGCCGTCTGCTCATCGACGGCCACGATGTGCGCGATGTGACGCTGGCTTCCTTGCGCGAGCAGGTCGGCATCGTTACGCAGGAGACGGTTTTATTTAATGATACGGTTCGCAACAACATCGCCTATGGCCAGCCGCACGTGGCGGCGAAAGAGGTTGAGGCCGCGGCCCGGGCTGCGTTGGCGCATGACTTCATCAAGTCGCTACCTTCGGGATACGATGAGATCATCGGGGAGCGCGGCGTGCGCCTTTCCGGGGGAGAACGGCAGCGCATCGCCATTGCCCGTGCGATTTTGAAGAATGCGCCCATTCTGATTCTGGACGAGGCTACCTCGGCTCTCGACAGCGAGTCGGAAGCTCTCGTGCAATCCGCGCTACATAACCTGATGAGCGGTCGAACCGTTTTTGTGATTGCGCACCGGCTTTCGACCGTGCGTCGCGCCGACCGCATTGTGGTGATCGAGAATGGCGCCATCGCCGACATTGGCGCTCACGAAGACTTGATGGCAAAGTGGGGTACGTACCGACGTTTGTACGAACTGCAGTTTGCCGACTTCGATCAGAAACTGGAGCCGGCGCAACCGAGCTGACATCGGCAACAGGAGGTTAGGAAATTAATCGTGCCACTCCGCTCCATGACGGGTTTTGCGCAGGTCAAAGGCGAGCTCCTAAGCCAGACCGAAGGCAGCGTCAGTGTGCCGCCAACTGACTCGACTTCCTTGCCGTCCCCGATGTCGCCTTCTCTGCAGGGCAACGGCCGCCTTTCGTTCTCGCTCTCGTTGAAATCGGTGAACCACCGTTTTCTCGATCTGCATTTTCGTCTGCCCTCGGGTTCCGACTCGATCGAAATGCAACTGCGCCGCCTCCTCAAAGAGAAGATTGCCCGCGGGCATGTCGAAGTCACGCTCAGCCTGGAGCGCGGGAGCGGCGAAACGCTCGCGCTGAATCGCCCGCTGGTCAGCGCTTATATCAAGGCTTTTCGCGCGGCGGCGGCGGAGTTTTCGGTGACCACCGAACCCGACCTTAACGCCATCCTGCGTATTCCAGGTGCGCTCGAGACGGCCAGCGACGCTGAAGATGGAGCGCTTGAATCCGCTGTGATGGCCCGGGTGGGCGAAGCGCTCGATCGCCTGAATCAGATGCGAGAGCAGGAAGGCCGCGGCATCGAGCAGGAACTCCGCGAGCGTATGGCCCACCTGCGCAAGGCCGTCAAGACCGTGCACCTGCACCGCCGCACGGTGTTGCAGAGCTATGTGGAACGCCTTCAGTCGCGCCTTCAGGAGTTACTGGGCTCCAGTGCCGACCGCGAACGCGTGCTTCAGGAAGCCGCTCTCCTGGTCGACCGCAGTGACATTCAGGAGGAAATCGTTCGCCTGGAAAATCACGTCCAGCATTTCCTTGGGCTGCTCGACGAACATGGAGAGGTAGGGAAGAAACTGGACTTCCTGCTGCAGGAAATGAATCGCGAGGCCAA
>PMHI01000183.1:0-150 GCA_003156615.1 Acidobacteriaceae bacterium
TCCGGTTCAACTTGTGGGTTTGCACTTGTCCGATGTGCCAGGAATTCGGCCTGTGGCGTATTCCTGAATGTCAGGGCTTAGAAATTTCTTGCGATGATCTACTCCGGCAAAACGGAAAGGATACAGTTGTCTAAACAGATGAATGGTGCA
>PMHI01000183.1:166-7529 GCA_003156615.1 Acidobacteriaceae bacterium
GCCACCGGAGCCGCCGACGGCTATGCGCGCATGGCTGAAAAACCTGCATGCACGCTTCTGCATCTCGGCCCCGGTCTCGCGAACGGCCTTGCGAATCTGCACAACGCCAGCCGGGCGCGCGTCCCCATTGTCAACCTCGTCGGACAGCACGCCACATATCATTTGCGCCATGACACGCCGCTTGCGTCCGACATCGAAGCCATCGCGCGGACGTATTCCAAATGGCTGCGGACTGCGCGGTCTCCCTCCGAGGTAGGCCGAGACGCAGCCGAGGCCGTCGTCCGAGCGCGTACTGCTCCTGGCCAGATTGCGACGCTTATCGTTCCTGCCGATGTGGCTTGGAGCGAGGGCGGAACCATTGCCGCGATTTCCGCTTTAGCTGGACCTCTCTTGCCCGCGACGGCAACCATCGAGCGTGCGGCCGCCATGCTTCGGTCAGGTTTGCGAACCGCGATCCTGCTGGCGGGGAACGGGTTGTATGGCCACGGACTGGTTACCGCCGGGCGGATCGCTGCGGCTACAGGGGCCAAACTCCTGGCTCCTTATCCCCTCACTCGTTTGCAACGCGGCTCAGGGGTTCCAGGGGTCGATCGCATTCAGTACGTGCTCGAGCAAGGGATCGAGCAGTTCAAAGAGTTTCGTCAGTTGATTCTGGTAGGTGCTCAGGCTCCAGTCGCGTATTTCGCCTATCCGGGAAAGCGCAGTGAATTCACGTCGCCGGAGTGTGAGATCCACACCCTGGCGAGCCCTGGCGAGGATTATGTTGGCGCGCTCGGTGCGCTCGCCGAGGCCTTGTCAGTACGCGGCGAAGAGATGGTAGCGGAGAAAGCGGAGCGGCCACCGATGCCAAGCGGGGAAATCACGCTGCCGGGACTTGCCGCGGCAGTCGGAGCGCTTCTGCCCGAGAACGCCATTGTGGTGGATGAATCCATGACCTCAGGCCGTGGACTGATGGGCGCAACCAAGGGAGCTCCGCTTCACGACTGGCTGGGTAACACCGGAGGCTCGATTGGGATCGCCTTGCCTCTGGCCGTGGGTGCCGCAGTGGCCTGCCCCAGCCGGAAGGTTTTGTGTCTGAGTGCCGATGGTAGTGGCATGTACACACTACAGGCGTTGTGGACGATGGCGCGCGAAGGCCTCAACGTCACGACGGTGGTCTTCGCCAACCGTGACTATGCGGTCCTGAAGCGTGAGTTTTCTTATCTGGGGGTAGGCAATCCGGGGGCCCGGGCCTTGGACATGTTCGAGATCGGGCGTCCCGATCTCGATTGGGTGCAGTTGGCGAAGGGAATGGGAGTGCCCGGCATCCGGGTTAGTTCGCTGGATGCATTCGGGAAGGCGCTAAGGGCGGGATTGGACGGGGAAGGGCCAACGCTGATCGAAGTGCCTTTGTAGAGCCTGGCGGCTCGGCGTCGTCAGTGAGCGGGAGTGGGTGAATTGGGTGGTTCTAATCTCGGGACCACGCGGGATCTGACTGGCAGGGATCGTGCGCGCGAGGTTTTCACATAATTACCGGAAGGCTTGTCAGGCCCCTGAGTCCAAATGTAGAAGCCCACTCCGGTCGCGGGCCAGTCAGCTTCATCTCCGGAAAACGCTGCACCAGATTCAGGAGCGCAACCTGCCCCTCTAACCGTGCGAGTTGGGCTCCAATGCAAAAATGCAGACCCGCACTGAACGCCAGGTGTTGGTTGTTCAGCCTTTTCAGATCTAGGTGATTCGGTTCCTTAAATTGTTTTGGATCCCGGTTCGCCGCGCCGAGCATGCACAGGACTGTCCATCCTTTTCTTATCTGCTGGCCGCATACCTCGATGTCTTCCTTAAGCACGCGAGCTGTGAATTGTACGGGGCTCTCATAGCGCAAAAGCTCCTCCACCGCGGAGCGGATCATCTCCGGTCTCTCGCGTAACTCCGAAGTCGCTTGCGGGTGTTCGAGGAGCGTGTACATTCCGTTGCCGATGAGATTTCGAGTCGTCTCGTGCCCTGCGAAGAGCAGCGCGATACACTGCGCGTATAGCTCGTCTTCGGTCAGCACCTCTCCTTCTTCCTCGATGTCGATCAGGAGGCTGATCAAGTCATTCCCTTTATTGCGTCGGCGTTCCGCCACGGTCTTTCGGAAGAATTCGGTTAACGCAATGAGCGCATCTTGCGCTGCCCGGGCCTCTTCCACCGTGCGATTTGGATTGCCTCGAAACAGCGCGATGGCTCGTGACCATTCGACGAATGTGTCACGCATTTCCTGNNGAGCCATGCTGTAGCGGCTTTAGCATTTGATCAACGATGGCCTCGACTTGCGGACGCAAGGCTTCCACGACAGCGGGCGAAAATCCCTTGTTGAGAAGTTTGCGCAGCCGAGTGTGCTCGGGCGGGTCCATGAAAATCAGCCACAAGCCCATCATGCGCGCGAGTTCGCTGAACTCGGACTGGCGGCTGAATGGCAGAGGCAATAACATCTGCTTCGCGCGTTTGGCGGATAACCTGGGGTCTTTCGCGATCGAGGAGCACTCGGCGTGGCTGACAATCGACCATACCGCCCATTTGCTGCCAACATCCAAGTAATGCACCGAACCTGCTTCGTGCAGGCGCGCGTACGTGGGGTAGGGATCCTGCTGAATTTCGTCGCTGAAAACAACCGGAGTGATAACCTTGGTCAACTTTCACCTGCTCGCAAAATCAGAACTTCCCTCACGCGGAAACGTCACCCTGCTGAGGTTGAGTTTAGCAGAGAACGATTCGGGAGAGCCTTCGCGGTACCTGCGCAACCAACCTGGATTCAGTGGGATCGATGGATTTTGAAGGAGAAACGGTGGCCCTGCAAAAGGTGCTAATGGTGGGCTTGGCAGGCGCTCGATCTTGGCGATTTTTCGCGTGTGCAGACAGGATCCGCAGTTTCCAAGCTCAATCCCACTCCCCCAAGAAGTACGCCGATCAGGAACCGGCCGGGAGACGCTGCCAAATCAATTCGATGATTTGAATTTTTCCGTTCAGCCGCGTCGGTGGTGTAACCAATATGATTTGATCACCCTCGAATTTGACACCGCGAACNNTCGCCACTGAGCGTGTAGCGTCCGCCATAGGCAAGAAATGTCTTAAACGCCTCAGCCTGTTCTTCCGGCGACGCGCCAGCCCCACCGCCAGCAGAGAGCGACTTTCGCCCGCCGTAGCTGATCAGGGCAGTTACCCTGCCATCCGCGGTGTAGGTCAGGAAGCCCGCCGGGCTGGGACCATAGGGACTTTCGCTTCGCTCCCCGGCCGAGGTTGTGCTCGAAGCGGACACTAGTTTCCACGTGCCCACAAGTTTGTCGTTGGCCTGCCCGAGCACTCCAGCCGAAGAGGCGATAGTTTCAGCCATTGCTTAGAATTGCGGTTCCCGTCCTGATTCTACTTCTGATTCCATGTCGGCAAAGTGTGCCTCGACGCCTTGAAAAGCGACACGGTGGCGGCCCGTGTTACTGATTGCGAAGGAAGAAGAAAAACACACTTGACGCACACTGGCGCTCTCATTGAAGGTATTTTAGCAAACCTATTTGACGGAGCTTCACGCGAAAACTATGACAACGGAATTGGAAGGCAAAGTTGGGCTCGTAACGGGCGGGACATCGGGTGTTGGCCGTGATACCGCCGTACTTTTCGCGAAGGCGGGGGCGAAAGTAGTCGTTGCGGGCCGGCGCGAACTGGAAGGCGAGGAAACCGTTGCACTGGTTCGTGCCGCCGGCGGCGATGGCCTGTTTGTGAAAACCGACGTTTCAAAGGCTTCCGAAGTTGACGCGCTGATCCAGAGGACGGTAGAGAAATTTGGCCGCTTGGACGTCGCTTTCAACAACGCCGGGATCGAGGGTGTTTGGGTACCCATCGTCAGACAATCCGAAGAAGACTGGGACCGGACCATCGAGATCAATCTCAAGGGCGTCTGGCTCTGCCTGAAGTACGAAATTCAGCAAATGCTCAAGCAGGGCGGTGGCGGAGCGATTGTGAATATGTCGTCGATTATGGGCATGATCGGATCGGTTGGGGCGGCAGCGTATACCGCGAGCAAACATGGAGTGATCGGCCTGACAAAGACCGCAGCGCTCGAAAACGCTCGAACTAAGATTCGAGTCAACGCAGTGTGTCCCGGGGTAATCGAAACACCCATGGCCAAGCGGACTTTTGGTGCTCCGCTGGTCCACAAATACGTTCTGAGTTGCCATCCTATCGGTCGTTTTGCGAAACCAGAGGAAATCGCCGAAGCCGTGGTATGGATGTGCTCGGATCGCGCGTCTTTCATGACGGGCCAGTCCATGGTTCTGGACGGCGGCTTCCTGGCCGGGCAAAATTCTCCGAGCTGACTGCACGTTGTTGATTTGTTTACACTTGCTACTTGACGGGCGTGCAGCCGTGGCTTACCCGGATCGCCCGGCCTTTGTGCCTAACTAGCCCTGAACAGGTGTCAGATCGGGCGTCCTGATCTCGATTGGGTGCAGTTCGCAAAAGGGGGGTCGGGGTAGGCTGCACCCGAGTCACTTCGCTGGAAGGGATCTCGAAAGCTCGGCGGCCAGGTTTTGAGNNTTCCCCTGGCTGATGTCGTCGGCAATTTTGGCCAAGTCGCCTTTCGCAATTTTTCCGCTCGCCGTCATGGGCATGGTCGAGATTAAGAAGAAATGTAAAGGTCGCTTGTACGGGACAAGGTATTTTGCGGCGTATTCCGCCAGGTCCGTTTCCGTCAAATGCGCACCCGGTGACGCCTGGACAAAGGCCAGAATCTCCTCATCCCCTTGAATCGTCCTGCCGATCACAGCAGACTGGGCTACTGCGGGATGGGCATTCAGAACGGCCTCCACTTCAGCAGGGTAGACGTTGAAGCCAAAGCGGATGATGAGATCCTTGGTGCGTCCGACAATGAAGAGAAACCCATCCTCAAAGCGGGCAAGATCACGGGTGTTAAACCAGCCTTCGGCATCGATTGCGGCGGCGGTTTCCTCGGGCGCGCGATAGTAGCCTTTCATGATGTTCGGCCCACGCACCCACAATTCACCCACTTCTCCCGCGGGTACTGGCTGACGATTCGGTCCAACCAATCTGGCTTCCACTCCCGGAAACATAGGGCCGACCGAGTTATCCCTGCGCGGCGGCGCATCAACCCTCACCTGCGCTACGTTAGGAGAACACTCAGTTATGCCATAGCCATGATGGAGGGGCAGGCCAAATAGGCTTTCCACCGACGACTTGATCGCAGGGGGCAGTGGGGCTCCCGAACAAGAAATGATCCGAAGCGCGGGAAGCTTCAACGACTGCACATTTCTCATTTTCGCATATTGCAGGAACAGGGAAAACATGGAGGGCACGCCTAACATGATCGTTATTCGCTCTCTCTCGAGCGCCACACGTGCAGCCACGGGATCGAATCGAGGCTCAAGATAGATCGTTGCTCCGCTGAGCAGGGTGCCCAGGAAAACGATCGAGAGCCCAACAATATGAGAGAGCGGCAGTATGCCATAAAGGCGGTCTTCGGGGTTCAGGGACCGGATCTTTGCGGCCCCCCCCGCCGAGAAAATAAGGTTGTTGTGGGTCAACATGACGCCTTTGGGAAGACCGGTTGTACCCGACGTATAAATCAAGGCAGCGACGCGACTCCCAATGTCAGCATCGATGGACTCGGGTTGGACGTTCTCGTTTAGAGGGCCCAGGCCGATCTGGCCTAGATCGCGCACCTGTTGTACCACCGCTCCGTGCCGATTCGCATGTTCGGTGGCATGCACGGACACGCTCGTCGTGTAGACCAGGCGCCGAGCTTCACAGTGATTACGGACCGCATCGATTTCGCGCGCCGACAAATGTGCGTTCACGGGCACGGGCCAAGCGTCCAGACTAGCGACTGCCAGCAAGACAGCCACAAATTCCCGGCAGTTTTCACCGACGATCATGACTCGGTCGCCGGCTCGCACTCCCGCACCGCGGAGCCAATCCGCAGTCTGCGAGATCGTTCCCTCCAGCTCCCGATACGTCCAGCTGCCGTTGGGATCAACCACCGCTTTATGATCGGGCATACGGTCTGCCCACGGCTTCACGACATCGGAGATGCGTATGGACGTTGAGACGTCCGCCGAAATCGTCGGTAGCTCACCTGGTGTCACGGTTGTTTTCCTGGGTTGCGGTAGTGNNAAGCTTTTTTTCAATGAAGGCAACGACACTTTTCACGGTGGCAAAGTTGTCAGTCGTCACTTCTTCATCATCGACTGCGATGGTAAAGCGCTCTTGCACAAACACCACCAGTTCGATCACCCCCTGGGAGTCGATCACATTGCCGAGCAGCGGCAAATCGTCATTGAGTGCTTCGCTGCGGCCAAAAAGAAACTTCTCTGTGAGAAAGCTACGAAGTTCCTGTCCTATCTCTGTCGTTTCCATTTGCATATATCCCCCTAGTTTTTCGTTGATAATTGTGACCGNNTCTTGGCTTTCGCCTGCGGGTACATGATGAAGTCATATTTACTACGCAGGTTTACGCCGGCGTCGAGCTCAATCGGCCCCGATGGAATGTATCGCAACCGCAGGCATCGGGCGATCGTCATGAGATGAATCTGCATTTCGATACGGGCAAAATGCTCCCCGATACAGTTTCTGGGGCCCGCGGAAAAAGGGATCGTCGCCAGGCGATGCCGATGTCTTGAATTTTCAGGTCGAAAGCGATCTGGATTGAAGCGGTCTGGCTCTTCCCATAAGTGGGGATGCCGCTGGATGAAGTAGGGTGCAATATAGATTTCCGTTCCGGCCGGAACGAAGTACTCGCCGAGCCAATCGTCACCCAGCGCTTTACGGGTTACCACCCAACCAGCTGGATATAAGCGCATGGTTTCGTCGATGATTTGTCGTGTATAGAGATACCGCGGCAGATCACCGAACTCAAAACCGGNNGATAGAGTGTCGAGCTCATCAAACAGCTTCTGTTCGACTTCCGGGTGCTGGGAGATCAGATACCAAGCCCAATTCAGAGTACTCGCCGTAGTCTCGTGACCCGCAACGATCAGAGTCAGAATCTCGTCGATGAGCTGGCCGTCCTGCATGGATTGGCCACTCTGCGCATCGCGCGCCTGCATGAACATGGCCAAAGCATCAGTGGACGTCGCGGCATCCTTTCGTCTTTGATCGATGACCTGAAGAATGACCTTCCCTAATCCTCGGAACGCGCATGCAAATTCCATGTTGCGCGCCGGTTCCTGCGAGATGAAGCCGAAATGGGAGCCGACCCGTTCGTAATCCTCACCTAAAACGAAGCGGAGCACCACCTCGAGGGCCATACTGCTGACGTCGCGGGTAACATTGACACTTGCGTTTCTCTGGGCTGCCAGTTGCCACTTCCCGGCGAGTTCCGTATTGACCGCCGTAATCA